>CAZOUO010000087.1:3081-10176 GCA_964582975.1 uncultured Thermotogae bacterium
TCTTCGATGTCCCAAAGTCAAGAGAGGTGGGAGATACACTGGGCAGCACCGGCGGAACCACCTCCATGTAGACCGAGACGTACTGGGTGCCTCCATTGGAGCTTATGGTGATGGTGCCGCTGTGGCTCCCGTAGGCCAGCCCCATGCGCCCCACGGTGACCGTGATGATGTCGGTCTCAGTGGTGGTGGAGCCACTGGTGGGGCTCACCCCTAACCAGGGCTGGTCATCGCTGATGCTCCAGGTGAGGGTGCCACCTCCTGTGTTCCTGATGGTGAAACTATCTGAGGTCTTCGATGTCCCAAAGTCAAGAGAGGTGGGAGATACACTGGGCAGCACCGGCGGGGGTTCGATATCATAGTTGACAATAAGGTGCGGCCGGTAGGAGGAGGTTGCATATTCCCGACTGCGGAATAATGCCTGTTCTTCATAGACTTCATCGATCATCAGTAGCAAGCCATAGTTCGAAGAAGGATCATCGACCCACTCCTGAACGACCCTTGCCAGATCATAGGTGCCGAAGTCTTCCGAATATGTTTCAAACCAACCTATGCCTTTGACCGAAGTACGGTCCACGCCTCTAGAGTCTATGCTTGGTCTCGTCTGCCATGTGACGCTGGACTCTGACCAGTACGAAGTGACTTTGTATATCTCAGGCCAAGGGTTGCCGGAATAGTCAAAGCAGTAGAGCCGCAGTTTCACCCAATTGATGCTCACCCCAGAAAGTCCGCTTAGGTCGAATCTGATCAGAAGATCGATGTTGTTGTCGCTAGCATCTGCACCCACGGCTAGCGTTGGGTCACCGCCATTGTTCAGACTGGGGGTGATTTCATAGATGGATACGTCGGCAGTGGGATAGAGCGTTATCTCGCTAGCAGAAGACGGAACTGGGAAGAATACTGTTAGGGATACCGCAAGTGCAATAGCAAGTAAAACTCTAGAACCCAGACCGAACCTTCTGACTGCCATTTCCCCACCTCCTGGACCATTTCAAATCTCGGCCTGGTGTCTGCCGAATGGTGTACCGCCTCAGATCAATGTGGGCAACAATGGGAGCCGCTACGTCTGAGCACTAGGGGGTCCCCACGTAAGTATGCTTGTACAGTGATCCACCGCAAGGGCTCCCTAATTGCCCCCAACCAATGGAAAAGCTTGGCTCGCCCGTTCGCATCTTTCGTCCCCCCGCTGGCCGCGAACTGAGGTCCTGAGCCGCACACGCCTGATGTCAGGGCCGGACCTCAGGTGGGTCGCCTTTCCTCGGTCTCTGAGGGCCATCTCTGGCCCCAGCCAGCTCTCCTCCTTTAGACCAGACAGTTCTCGTAGCTGTTCTACAGAAGGGTCTCCGCCCAATTCCAAACGGCGGGACTCCACATCCCTTTCTTGACCTTTCTTTCGATCATCCCCCTGAAGATCTACATAATAACCTCTTGTTCAGCCGAAGATTGAATTTGAAGTACTTGATGGTGATGTCTCCAGCTAGTTTGCCAGTTTTCTGTCATAGGCGACCATGACCTTTGAAACTGAGCAGCATCGACGAGGCCGTGCTGAGCAGCCATTTGCCTGAGTTCTTCACACTGGCTCATCGCTAGCATGCCAAGAAAGCTGGCGCTGCCGACAATGAAAAAGGGCCAGACTGCGTTTGGGACCTTAGGCCGTCCCCAAACGCAGTCTGGCCCTTCACTTCCCGACATCATCTAACCGCCTACAACCGAGGCCAACCTGCTATCCGCTAATCACCCAAATCCCATATACTCCCGAAAATCGCCTGCAGAGAATCACATCTGTGCCGATTTATACCATACTCCCTCCAACCCCGTCAAGGCCACCTTGCATCCGTTCGGAGTTGCGTTCCAATGAGATGAACACCGAGACCTTCATGAGCGAAAAGTCATGTCGTGCAAGCGACGTGCAGCTGACCAAAACAGGCGAGGTATACTCACTTGCTTGAGCCCACGAGCCACAGACCTATCGTGAGTCAACAATTGCGAGATTTGTTGTTGCGATTCGGCCTCGCCCGTCTTACCCCATGTCACAGAACTCACTGCGACTCGCACATCAATCCGCCCCCTACTTGATTTCCCAGGGCACAGCCTTCGATGGGTCGAGCCTCTTCAGCGCCTCAATAAGAGCCGGTATCAGGGCACATGCTTTCTTAGCGTTTTCGGCATTTAGTTTGTCAATCCCGGGCGCTGTTCGACCATATTTCGTCTGGACGAACGGCAACATATCAGCTTTGAAGTGCACTATGTAATGTCTGATCTCCCAAAGGTTGCCGAAGAAATCAAGAGGCGCCCTGTTCAGATTCAGGGTTTTGCCCGTGACCCTACGGGGAATACCTTTCCACTTAGCCTCCGGCGAACCCTTTTCGTACTTTGCCCAGTCTTGGTCAGAGAGATGACTTCGTGCGCAGGCATTGATGTACCCTTCCGAGGCAGTCGCCGCCAGTAGTATCGCCTGCAGTGACTCCGAACGCTCGCGGCTCATGTCCTTGCCATCAAACGCAACGGCCTTGTCGCGGTGCTCCTTGGCTGCCTCATATGCCACCAAGGATAGCTCGGTTCTTCCAACAATGACGGCACTATCCGTGATGTCAATCCCGTTATAAATGTCCTTCTCTTTCGGCACACTGCACCCCCGTTCTACATTCCCTCGCAGACGGCCGAGTCTTGCGGCCCTCCGCATATCTGCTCAGCGCATAGCGATTCAATTCGCTCGATGCAGTCATTCTACGCTTGAGACTATTCAGGAGCAATACTCAGATCAGCGAAGCCAACCAGGGAAACACTCACCATTCTGTGCAACCGGAGTTTCTTGTCTATGCCCGGAGTGGGTCGGGGCTTAACAAGTTGAGTTTTTGTTGGACGCGTTCCAGCGGCGCGCCAAGAGTTGACCTGTCGCTCTCTCCGTGCCGTGGCCCTAACTCAAGAAGTGGTACAACTATCGGGGGCAGGTCAGCCTCTAAGAGCAAACGGGTTAGGGCCGCCTATGGGACTTTGACCACATTATAGCTGTCCGCATCTGCCACTCCCTTGCCTGACCGATATATAGCATGACTACCGACAACTCCTTCAAAATCCCAGTTTTGGTCCCAAACATAGAATCCTATTATCTTTCCCTTATCATCAACAATATACGACTTAAGGATTGCAGTGTGACCACCTCCCTCACTCGGGTACTTATTTCCGGGAGCGAAGAAAGTAGCAATAGCTGTGCCTGGCTCAATCCCTCCAGCGATAACCGAATCTCCCATAACCCAGTCACGAGTCAGTGTACTGTTTCGACTAAGCGCCTTGACTGCGCTGACACATTCGCCGGGGAGATATCCATTGTTGTCTGCAAGCTGAGTATAGATGCCTGATGGCCCTTTCGATGCATTGGCAACATCCAATTGTTGACCGAAATCCCACAACAGCTTCTCATAACCACTACTGGACCCGGCCACCGGATCCCAAGCCGCCGCTGGATAACTGTTCAAGATGTTCAGATTGGTGTCAGTGATCTTTAGATTGCGGAGAGTCAGCTTCTGCGCAGGCAAAGTAGTAATCGTAAAACTGGTATCGCTAATGTCAAATATCGTTGCATCTGTGACACTTGCTATCTTAATTTTTGCCAAAGCCGTGGGAGCGCCGACTACCCGCCAGCTTTCAGTACCGTCGTTGGAAGTCTCGGAAGCAATTGTTTGCCAACTGCTGCCTCCGTCTCGTGAAAGATAGATGTTGACATTGCCGGCGACACCAGAAGATACCCAACTAATGTTCTGTCTTGAGCCGATAGCCCATGACTCGCCACCATTTGGCTGGATTATCCTTATGGCGTGTGCCGGCGTGTATTCGAGGTCATCAACACTCCAATAGTTTGATGTGTCATGAATAATGACATATTCTGTTCTGCCTTGAGAATCACTCACAGAAAGATAGCTATTTGACCCATAATTCGGTCCCAAGCTATTTGAAGCCACCAAAGCGCCGCCAGCGTCGTAAGCTTCCAAGTATACAGTTCCGTAGTCTGCACAGAACCATCCGCCAACTTGGGTAACAGGGAAATCAAAGTCTATTCTGTATTGCCCCATGGTTCCGGAGTGCCATACGCCCCTGTCCATATTTGGATTGGCCAAGAGTGTGGAGGATATCCTGCTGTATTGTATTGTCCAGTCGTATGGTCTGCTGCCCGCCATTCCGGAGAGAATGTCAATCCAGGATAATGCGTCCCCACAAACTGTTGCTCCGTCAAATCATTAAAATCGATCTTAATAGGCCCTGCCGCTTGGGCTTCTATTGTAGAGAACGGCAATACAACCGCGAGCGATAAAACAACCAGCAAACCAATAATTGTAATTCTAACTGGCTTCATGTCTGGCCTCCTTTTTCTATTGGTTACCTTAGCATTGAATATGCTACGATTATGGCTAGCTCGTCAACGTGCACTCACACTCACCTTTTCAGAATCAACAGTATCATTTTGTGGGATGTGGCCAGGTTACACAAGACCGAGTTTTGTTGCTCCAAGTTTGACAAATGAGTTTGTGTCAAGTGCATCTCTCCCCGGGCTCATATCGTGGATACCATGTGAATCGCCGGCGCCGAGCTAAGCGCCCAACTGCGACTCCCCGGGCTACTGCCCAGCTATGGGGGGTCTCTCAACCATACGGCACCCGCCAGCTATGCAACTTATATGCGAGACGCTATGCTTCAAGAACCAGCCTTCTCAGCTGAGTGGTTGTGTCAATCTACCCTATATACTTCAACCTCAATCTGCTTTCCCCACGTCTCCGTGATTTTTTTGTTCACCTTCCTGAACAATGCCTCATGACTCGATTGAGCGATAAGGAAGAACACCACAAACTGCGTCCAGTAGAGATACAACTGCGTGACACCTGTCACAGCCCCAGATCTATTGGCCAAATCGCGGACAAGTTGCCTGCGAGGCCTGGGTGGCAAGTGTTGATAGACCAATAGAGAGTGACCTGCCGAATAGGTTTCTTCCACTTCCATCCAGTACAGGTATTTCGAGGAGTTCTTCCGACCAAATAGGGTTGATTTGACTTCCATCCCGTTATCTGGATCAAAGAAAACGAGAGCCGAATCGCGCGCAAACTCCAGAAACCTTTGCAGGTATGCCCTGCGCTGAGCGGGGTGGTCCTGTACAGGGTCGGAGTAGAACCTGCACTTTGTAAGAATATTGCTGTTTTCAAGGCTATTCACGGCACGTTTCTTGCGTTCGATAACCTGCTCACGGAGGTGGTCATAGAGAACCGGGTCGAACCTCCTCCATCGTTCCGGCTCCAATAAGTATTGGATACGGTGACCGTCAGGCCGGACATCATTTGGAGTCAACATCCAGCAGACCGCCGTGGGGATCTTCCCGAAATCACTTAGTCGCCTGATCAATCCGTACTTCTTGTAGTCATTGATATCGCCAAAATACTGGTTTTTCATTCCGTTTCTCCTGTCCCAAGGCAGTGCAATATCTTCCTTCATCGACGCTCAAACTGCTGCACAGTCCCACCACCCAGCTATCGCCTATTGTCGCTCCCAGATCACTCTCAATTCCCTATCGCCTTTCCTCTCCGTGACGCGAAGCGTGAGTTCGGCTATGTCGGGCACACTGTGCTCAACAGCCAGTTCCCAAACAGTGCGGCCACTTGGGAAGTCTTCTATAGCTCTGAACGTCGCTTGCCCTCGTGTTCCTCCGTAATAGACAAACCCTGAGTTTATGCTTGAGAGCGTCACCCGGTCCGCATGGTTATCGAGCAACGCACGGGTGTCTACTGCGATCACACAATGGGCCCTGTTCCTGTATGCAAAGGCGTTTAGGAGAGTAATAAGGCGCTTCTCTTCTACCCAAAAGAAGGTTTTCCGGTTGAGCATTTCATACCATTGCCGAGGTGTCAGTCCGTCTAGGCAATTCTGCAACTCGCTCGGAGGCATTGGTTTCTGATCACGTATGACAGCACGACCGAGAATCGGATGATGAATAGCGACACTTTCAGGACGCCACTCTGACTCCAACTTGAATCGCCTCGAGCCAGTGATTTCGAACAGATCCAGAAGTGCGGTTGTGCTAAGAAGCCCGTGCTTCCTGATACTATCCCAACTGCCTGCCTCTGCCATGTGGTAGAGCCTCGGGTAGCGCCTTGCAAGTTCTCCTTTAGTCATATCGCACTTACCAAGCCCGTCGGTCAATTATGCTGCGTTTGTCAAAACAAGTTGATATGAGCGAGACTGGTGCTCCTGCAACACGTTCGACTTCCTGAATGAAGTTGATAGTGTCCTGGGTCAGTTGGTCAAACCGTCTTGCGTTCCTGTTCTCTTTGGAGAGATAGTCGGCAAACGTTAGAGCTATATCGGTTGGTCCATTAAGGAGCGTAGCTCTGCGCAAGAGACCCCAGTCAAACTCTCCCACCCGTCTGTCCCTTTGGGTAGTTGACGTCTTCTCAGCTTGTCGCAATTTATCGGGGTCTAGACCTGATCGTCTGCCTACCTCTGTCCAGCTAATTTCCCTGGACAAGGGCCCGGAAGTCCCGCCGGGAGGACTCTCCACCCTGATTGGATATGTCCGGCACACCATCACCACCCCGCACACTCGATGTGGCGGAATACCTGCTTCAGCGAGGCAACCCCCCGCGGTTGTGTCGCGAGAAGTCACATAGGGGTAGTCGCCATGGTAGAGGCTCAGTCCAGTTCCTTGGGTGCCTTCAAGCAACACTCGTCCTCTTCTTGCAAACACGTCCTCTAGTATTTCGAGCGCACTGCCAATGTAGGGCTTGAGTACAGGCACATCCCTAGCCAACCGGGGGGACTTGTGGCGTTCTAGGATACGCCGAGCTGTTGCTGCCCCGACACCTTGCTTTGTGGACCCGATTCCTAGCCTCAACTCTTCCTCACTGTCACGATCCGCGTCGGAGATGATCATTGCACTTCGGTCAATGCAAAGTCGGTCGACATTGACTCTGCATTCGGCAATCTCTTTCAGTAACTTCTCTACGTCAATCACTGCTCCTGGTGCGATTAGGAGACGTGCCTCGCTCCTCAGGGTTCCCGACGGCAATTGATGGTGAGTATAGGGTGGTTCGCCGAAAACGGTGTGCCCAGCGTTCG
>CAZOUO010000088.1:0-10105 GCA_964582975.1 uncultured Thermotogae bacterium
CCCTCGCACTGCGTCGTACAACAGATGCAGGAAACGCTCGCGTGAGGCTTCCAGCACGACCTCGGCGTTCGGCTCCTTGCCGGTGATGCCCAGATGGTCGACCACCGTGGCACCGCGGGTGAGCTCGCTCTTTGTCTCGATCTCCACATGCAGCCGCTTTGTCACCGTGGCAACCTCGGGGTCGAGTGCGACAGCCATAGCGATTGGATCAGGGAGGTCGAAACCGTCCAGCTGAAGTTGGTTGACCCCGAATTCTCTCAAGTATCTCTGGATATCGACGCAGAAAGCACCCAGGGGCGAAACACGTCGCAGGGCCTCGGCGTCCTTCGCGCCGAATGTCGCGAACTTCTGAGAGACGTCCCATCCGACCATCTTGATCGGTAGTACTGACTCGAACACTATCTTCGCCGCTTCGGGATCAACCCAGACGTTGTACTCCGCCGCCGGGACGACGTTTCCGTATCCGAGACCGATTCCCCCCATCACGACGCACTCCTTCACCTTGGATGCGATCGACGGATTTCGAAGCAGTGCGACCGCCACGTTGGTCAACGGCCCGAGTGTTACGAGTATGATGTCGCCGGCGAAGTGGGCGATCGTATCGATGATTACCTCAATCCCGTCTCCCACGGCAGGCTTGCGATCGGACAGCGGAAGGCCGATGTCTCCCATCCCATCCTGTCCATGGACAAACTGCGCGGTCTCGAGGGGGCGTAGAAGCGGCTTGGCGCGGCCCTCGTACACCGGTACCTGTGCCCCGCATCGCTCGACTGTGTACAGCGCATTCTGCACGCCGAGCTCGAGGGGAACGTTTCCCGCGACGACGGTGATCGCCTCAATCTGGACGTCAGAATGGTTCAGCGCCATGATCAACGCGACCGCGTCATCGGAGGCTGTATCCGTATCGATGAGAAAGCGTCGCAAAGCGTGAGCTCCTTAGTTTGGCACGAATTGTGCCGTTTTGTGCTGTCCTTCCTGCCATTCAGGATGAATGCCTTGTACGCCGATGCAGCGGTCCGCTTTCCGAAAGAGCGCTGAGGTCCCAAGTCCCTCGCTTTTTGAGCTGCTCCTTAGCGTCTGGAGAATGGATTCAGACGCTGCACCCACGTCCGTGCAGGCACCTTCTTTTCTGTTTGAGTCTGCTGCAGGTACCTCTCGGGGTCCTCGTCAAACGCCGATTTGCAGCCCGGCGCACAGAAATAGTACGTGACGTCCTTATATTCCGACGTCGCTGCAGCTGTTTCCTTCTCTACCACCATCCCACAGACTGGATCGATCGGCATCAACACCTCCTTTTCCTCCTTGAAATGATATGCAAAGCAAGCTTCACAGACCACTTCCGGCCCCGGAGGGAATTGCTGAGTTCTGCCATCACCCCGCTTGGGTGGATCGACTATCGAGTTTTTTGGTGACGGACAGGCTCTCTTCTGGTAGACTGGGGTCCAGTCTTTGCAGGGAGAACGTATGAACGAGCAAGCCAATTCACTTGAGTTGGATCCGTCGCTTCACCCTTCGCCAGTACTGCCGGCGCTGATTTGGGCGGAGGGGATTGCGCCGCCGGGTCCCTCCGAAGCCTCGCCTGGGTTTCTAGCCGAGTTCCTGGCACAGGTTCAGAAAACGGGCGAGGAAGTCGTGCCAGGGGAGCTGCGATCGCGCGTGCGGAAGATGCTTCGCTACGGTCGCTACAAGCCCGCCGGCCGGAGCAAGCCGGCGAGCGAGTTCCTGCTACGTGCGGCGCTAGCTGATTCCTTCCCTCTTGTGAATGGGCCAGTGGATGTCAACAACGCGGTCAGCCTCGCCTCCGGCCTTCCGGGGTCGATCTTCGACGCGGATCTTTCCGGAACGCATCTCTTGCTGCGCCGCGGTCGGCCTGGGGAGGCCTACGTGTTCAACCCCTCCGGCCAGGTCATCGACCTCGAGGACTTGCTCGTGGTCTGCCGACGGGAGGGGGAAGAGTGGGTGCCGTGCGGCAACCCGGTCAAGGATGACATGAGGACCAAGACCCGGCCCGAAACCCGCAACGTGATAGCGATTCTCTACGCCCCGGCCGACGAACCGGTGGCCTCCGTTAAAAAGTGGGCCGCGCGCTACGCCGAATTGCTTCAAACCCACTGCCAAGCCAAGACAGTAGGCTTCACGGTGGTCACTCCGTGAACCAGCCGGCAGGGTGATGTCAAGTTTCAGATAAGGTGAGGTGCACTCCTTCTTCCTAAAAGCTGTTAGCGCCTTTCCTATGGGGCAGTTTTGCCCGTTGTGATATCTGTTACACCGGAGGGGGAGGTGTTCGAATGGCAGAACGTATTACCCATGAACAACTGAGAGACAAGTTCCTCGGAGCGATGCTGGGAACAGCGATGGGGGATGCCTTGGGCGCTAGTCGCGAAGGCCACGGCTTAGCTAGCGAGGCGAGAATAGGTAGATTAATCGAACGCTCCCACAGACTGCGCTACACCGATGACACCCACATGACGCTTGGAGTGGCTCAATCACTGGTCGAATGCGGCGGTTTCGACGAGGCCCACATGCTGCAGCGGTTTATTGACAACTACGATCAGGAGCCGTGGCGTGGGTACGGTCCGGGTCCGCCTCGTGTTTTTCGGATGGTCAAAGAGGGAGTGCCGTGTATCGAGGCGGCCCGCCGTCTGTACGATGGCGGCTCGTTCGGAAACGGTGGCGCCATGCGGGTCGCTCCAATCGGGCTTTTCTTCTGGAACCAACCCACTAGGCTACGAGAGGTGGCGTACCGGGCAAGCGCAATTACCCACGCGCATCCCTTGGGCATGGAAGGTGCGACTCTCCAAGCCCGGGCTGTGGCCTTGGCCATCGCCCAACATTCCAGCCAGCCTCTCGATCAGGAAGCGTTCATCGGAGCGCTCGCGGAGTTCACCACCGAGAATGTCTACCGCGAAAAGCTCGCCGAGGTGCGGGCACTTTTGCCCGACGTCGATGACCGGCGGCACGTGGCCGGTCGACTGGGCCAAGGAATCGAAGCGTTCAATTCCGTGCCCACAGCGATATTTGCCTTTCTATCCCACGCTAGTGATTTCTTGTCAACCGTGACCTACGCGATCAGCTTGGGAGGAGATACCGATACGATTGCCGCGATGGCAGGGGCGATGTCCGGTGCGTACCTCGGACGCCAAGCGGTCCCAGAGACTTTGCTGCAAAGGCTAGAGAACCGCGACAACATCGTCCGTCTCGCCGAGCAGTTGTGGCAGACGGCCAGGCCAGCTCCACATTTTGGGTTCGATAAGTAATTTCACATGCCGCCCTTGTTGGACTAGCCGCTTCGTAGTATGCTTTTATTGATTACGTGGAGATCTCAGTAACAAGGAGGGCACCAGAAATGGTTCGCAGTTCATTGTTGAAGCTGGGGATGTTGGAAGTTGCGGGGATCGTTGTTCTCCTCCTTGTGATGTTAGTTTCTTTGGCCACGGTGGGTGTCGGGAGCGCGGCCGAAGTGATACCCTATGGGGTATCTGTAAATCTTGACGGAAGTATCGATACCGAATGGAGCAATTCACTGAAGAAACAAATATTCCTCCGTTACCAGAGGACAAGTTGCTCGTGCAGCGTAAGTTCCCTGCCCACAGAACTCTATTTGTTACATGACGACGAGAAACTGTATGTAGCCATTAGTATCCGCACTTCCTACTTGCGTTCTACTCGGGAGACGCTCCGCGCCTTCGTTTTTCTGGACAACGGAGACAACGCTTTCTGGAATGTGGGCGACAACCTCATCATCCTTCCTGCCGAGGACGGTATGTTGTTGACGACAGGATTGGATTATTACTATCCCTCGCATTCCAACTCGCCGATCGAAAGGGCGACGCTGGATGTGCAGCAAAACGCGACGGGAATCGGGCGATGGAATCCATCAAAAGGCACCTTCGACTTTGAGATGAGTCTCCCAATGAAATCCGGCGATCCATTGGATGTCCCTATTGAAGTGGGCAGGCCACTAGTCATGCAGGTCGGATTTGATATCGTCGACCCGCACAGGGGGTCCCTGTACCACGGGAAAGCTCCCTCGTTTTCCGCCTTCGTGGCTCCATAAGTAAAAGATTGTTGCAGGACGACCTTTATAGAATCCACATTTGCGAGCTTCCTCGATACTCTTGGAAGAACGTTGCGGATTCACTGTTCACCGGCGACGAAGCAGAAAAAAATGAGAGATACGATCGCTGATACCACCAGCATGGTGGTCAAGGGAAAGTAGAAGACAAAGCCCTCGCGCTCGATGCGGATATCACCCGGAAGTCGACCGAGGAAATGAAGCTTTCCCCAAAGGCTCAAGCCCAAGAGGATCAACACAGCTCCCAGAATCACCAACAGTTTCCCTAGGCCGGAAAACGTCTCCATCCCGATAATGATAACCGATCCCCACTTTCTTAAATCTGTTTCCCCAACACTGGCAACTGATTTTGGAATAGAGCTTTGCCTGCTTGCACAAAGGTGCTTCCCCAAAGATCGTGCCAAGTTGTCGATGCTGAGCCGACCAGGCAAGATTAGAAAGACCGATGGACAAAGTGCTCAGTCCGACAAAAAAGCAGAGCAAACACGTTTGCCTCTGAAGGGGGATGACAAAAGGGGTTGGTGATCGTGGCTTCATGGGGCTTTAATTGCGTGTGTCCCAAATGGTTGACGAAGAGCGTCCTCGTACTTCTGGGGACAACCCTGCTGACTGTGGCCGCGGGTTTCCCTGTAAGAGCCGCTGAGGCTTCCTGCCTAGAACTGATCGAAAGCGCCGATGCGGCCTTTCAGGAAAGGTTTGTCAGGGAGAGGATGGAGGAGGCCATCGCTTCCTACGAGGCAGTCCTGGCGAGCCTGGATTTGTTGCCCGTTCAATCCCAGACCTTGGTCTTCAACAGGCTGTCTCAGCTGCATTACGAGGTGACCACCTTCAGTGACGGCTACCCGCCGGAGGACGGGGAGCACCTCTTGAAAGGCAAAGCCTGCGGCCTTCGCAGTCTGCGACTTAATCCCGCTTTCATGGAATGGGAGGAGGAGGACTTTAAAAAGGCGATCGATCTTGTGACCGATCGCGCTGCCCTCCTGTGGACCACTCACAACTGGGGGGCGTATTTGGCGTTTGATCCCGTGCAAGGGATCCTCAGCGTAGACAGGATCAAAGCCATGTACGAACGATGTCTCGTCGTTGAGGAGGGCTACTGGGGCGCAAGCGCTCATACCGCTCTTGGAGCACTGCTGGTGGTTACCCCCGAGGTCCTTGGAGGAAACCCTGAACAAGGCCGAACTCACCTGGAAAAGGCGATCGCGCTTGACCCAAGCTACTTGGAGAACCGGGTTGTTTACGCTCAGTACTGGGGCTTTACCTACGATTTCTTCGGGAATGTCAACGGGATTAGGGATAGCGATCTGATTGAGCGCGAGTTAAACCTAGTCCTTGAAGCCCCAATTGGGGATTGGCCGTTCTGGAACAGGGAAGCAAAGAAGGAGGCCCAGATTCTCCTTCGCAGGCTGAAGGAGTTATCTCAGCGATAACGTGATGAACGGAAGTCGAGCGATGATCTCTCCGGGGAAAAGCTGGTTTGTGATACTCATCACATTGGTCGCGATCGCTGTTTGCGGGTTGTGTGTAACAGCGAATGGCCCCGACAACATCTTCCTGCGGGGAGCGCAGCGGCCAAGGCCAGTCCTCAGCATCGCCCACGCCGGGGCTTCCTCTCTGGCTCCCCAAAATACCCTGGTCGCCGGGTGGAAGGCCTTCCAGATCGGTGCGGATTTGTGGGGGGTCGATACCCGACTCACCAAGGACGGCGTCTTCGTCTTGATGCACGATGGAACCCTCGACAGAACAACGGACGTGGAGGCAATCTTCCCCGACCGGCCCCCCTGGCGGGTCGCGGACTTCACGCTCTCCGAACTCAGAATGCTCGACGCCGGCTCCTGGTTTGTCGCAACTGACCCGTTCGGCCAGATCAGATCGGGCGTGATCCCTGAAGACGAGCAACACGCTTACGTGGGAGAAAAGATTCCAACCTTGCGGGAAGCACTGGAGTTCACCCGGGAGCAGGACTGGCGAATCGACATCGAGGTCAAGGCTGTGGACGACGTCCTCAAGGAGGAGACTGCGCAACAGCTCGTGAGGCTGATCAAAAAGACAGGGATGGAAGCCCGGGTGTTGGTCTCATCCTTCAACCACGAGCTTCTTCGAAGGATCAAGGAACTTGATCCGCGCATCCCGATCGCCGTGTTGGTGATCGTTGCTCCTTGGAACCTTGTTGAATATCTGGAGGAGTTGGGCGCAGATGTGTACGCGCCCAGCCCGGTCGGCTTTACCGCCGGCCTTGTGGCAAGGATCGGGGCACTCGGATTCGGGATGCACCTTTGGACCTACAACGCCGAAAATCAGTTGAAGCACTTTGCTGTTATGGAGGGAGTAAGTGGGATCTATACAGATTTTCCACAGCGATTGAAGCCGATTTTGGACGAACTTTTCGGTGTCGATGCAAATTAGGGAAAATTGCTTCTCCCTGTTACAAGCGGGTAACCCCAAATTGAACTTGCCTGCAATCTTATTATTAAGGAAACCGCGGCCTTCTGATCTCTTAAGGAAACTGGGAGACCAGGAAGAGGTTTGACTTCCTGTTTCCTTTTGCCAGAACTGTGCTCTTGTCTCTCCTTCCTTAATCCCAGATCTCCTCAGCGCAAGGCTGTAGAAGCCATTGCGCAACCTCCGGCGCCTATTGAACAGCACTTATGCCCGCAGAGGGTCTATGTAAACCTTACACATTTTATCTCTGCGGTCTTTGTGCCCTCGGCGGTGAACTGGATGAAATCATGGTTTGGCCAAGAAAGCAGCAGAAAGATTCACTAGATCAAGCTGTGTAGGTAAGCTCAGGACCAGCTGCCCGCTCAAAACAGGGAGGAGTCCTTTGTAGGATTTGATCAGCTCCTGGTCTTTTGCCGGGGGGCGCCCTGTGCTTTGCCGTGTCAAGCCGGGCTGCGGGGCCTGGTGAGCAAGTTCTCAAGCCAAGTGGTCCACCGTTCGATACCTTGGCCTGTTTTGCACGAGATCTCGAGAATGTCCGCTGTCTCGTTTAATCCTTTAACCGCTTCAGAAAAAGCACCCAGATCGAAGTTTACGTGGGGCAAAAGGTCAATCTTGTTCAGCACCACGAGGTGGGCCTTGCTGAACATTACCGGGTACTTGTAGGGTTTGTCGTCGCCCTCGGGGACGCTCGCGATAAGGACGTTTCGATCCTCGCCGAGGGCAAACGAGGCGGGGCAGATCAGATTGCCGACGTTTTCGATGAACAGCAGTTCAATCTCTTGCAGAGGCAGATTGTCAAAGGCGTTGGAGAGCATGGTCGCGTCGAGATGACACGTTCCCCCAGTGTTGATCTGGACGACGGGAATTCCTTCCCTGCTGACTGTCTCCGCATCAACGGTCGAGCTCACGTCGCCCTCAACAACACCGATTTTCGTTTTGGCCTTCAACTTGCGAATTGTCTCCAGGATGAGACTTGTCTTCCCGGCCCCGGGAGAGGCGGTGAGGTTAACGGCAAATATCCCGTGCTGATCGAGCAGGACCCGATTCTCCTTCGCCCGCTGATCGTTTGCGGAAAGGATGTCTTTAAGTACCTTTATCTCCATTGTCTACCTCTATGCTTTCTAGAAACAGTTCTTTGCCCTCCACGATGTCGATCCGGGTGGTTCGGCAACGGGGACAGACCCAGTCAAGACCGTTGAGCTTGAACTGCTTGCCGCACTCTCGGCATCGGGCCTTGGGGGCAACTCTCTTGAACGAAAGCTGTGCTTCCTCGGCGATGGTTCCCTTGCTCAAGAAATCGAAGTAGAACCGCACGCAGTCATCGACAACTCCCGACATCTCTCCGATGACCAGGTTGATGCGCTGGACCTTCTTCGCCCCGTTTTGCCGGGCCTGCTCGAGAACTAATTCGAGCATCGTCTGGGTAATCGATAGCTCGTGCATCGTTCAGCAGATCCTTGGCAGCAAGTCTCCGGTCAGCATGTCGACGATTCGGGTTGTGCCAAGATGGGTCTTCATCACCACTCGACCGGGATCGCCCTCCGCCACCTCACCGAGGATCACCGCCTCCTTTCCGTAACGGTTTCTCTGCATAGCGCGGAGAACGCGCTCCGCATCGGACGCGGCGACCAACGCAACGAGCTTTCCTTCATTGGCGACGTACAATGGATCAAAGCCTAGCATCTCGCAGGCGGCCAAAACTTCTTCGCGTACCGGGAGGCGTTCCTCCTCGATGAGGATTTTAACCTGTGATTGGCCTGCGAGCTCGTTTAACGTGGTGGCTAGCCCTCCTCGAGTGGGATCGCGCAGGCAGTGAATGTTTGCACTTGCCTCCAAGATGTCAGCCACCAACGTGTTTAAGGGCGCACAATCGCTTTGAAGTTGCGTTGCGAAACTCAAGCCCTCGCGCTTGCTCATCACTGCGATTCCGTGATCGCCGATCGGGCCGGACAGGAGCACGACATCTCCGGGCCGCGCATTGCCTCCCGAGATATTGACCCCCTCTGGTACGACCCCCACGCCAGCAGTATTGATGTAGAGCTTATCGGCACTTCCCCGATCCACTACTTTCGTATCGCCGGTGACGATCGTCACCCCGGCTTCATCAGCAGTCTCCTTCACGGAGGAGACAACTTTTTCCAGGTCCTTCTGCGCGAATCCTTCCTCGATGATGAATGAAAGTGAGAGATACAATGGCCGGGCGCCGGACGCGGCCAGGTCATTGACGGTCCCGCAGACCGCAAGCTTTCCGATGTCACCACCGGGAAAGAAGATGGGCGTCACGACGTAGCTGTCGGTCGTGAAGGCCAATCGGCCGCTCGCATCGAAGACGGCCGAGTCGTCCAGCTTGGCAAGAAGCGGATTGGCAAGCGCCTCAACAAACATCTTTTCCACCAAGCCATGCCCGAGCTTTCCTCCGCTTCCGTGCGCCAACAGGATCTCATCCGTCAATGGTGCCTCCTCCATAAAGGTAGTACGTGGAGCAACTCCCCTCTGCCGAGACCATACACGGCCCGACAGGATCATCCGGGGTGCACCCGGTGCCGAACAACTGACAATCGTGTGGCGTCTTGACCCCACGCAGGATGTCCCCGCAGATGCAGCCTTTGGGCTCACGGGTCGGGCCAGGATCGATGTCGAAGACGCGTTCGGCATCAAAGCGTTGGTAATCGCTTCTTAGCCTCAAGCCGCTGCCGGGTATCGTTCCGATTCCCCGCCAGCTCGCCGGGCAGGGCTCGAAGACCTCGTCCATCAGTTTGAGCGCCTCGGGGTTCCCCCCTGGTTGTACCCCCCTTCGATAGGCGATTTCCACCTTAGGGTCTCCATGTTCCACCTGGGCGACCAGCATGGCGATGCATTGGAGAACGTCCAGCGGCTCAAACCCGGAGACCACACAGGGAATCCCGTAGTCGTTTGCGATAAACCCCCACGCGTTCGACCCGATCAATGCTGATACATGCCCCGGACAGACGAGACCATCGAGTTTCACTTCCCCTGAGTCGAGCAGCGCCTTGATCACCGGCGGACAAAGTTTGTGTAGGGAGAGCACAGTGTAGTTGAAAAGCTCCTTCTCTGCTGCTTCGAGGATCGATGCGGCGATCGTGGGCGCGGTGGTCTCAAATCCGATCCCCAGGAAGACGACGCATTTTTCAGAGTTGTCTTCGGCAATTCGGATGGCATCCATGGTGGAGTAAACCATCCGAACATCCGCGCCCTCTGCCTTGACCCGCTGCAGACTGGAGCGACTTGCTGGGACTTTGAGCATGTCGCCGAAGGTCGTGATGATCACATCCGGAACTTGCGCTAACGCGATGGCCTTGTCCAGATCTGCGTTGGCTGTCACACAAACCGGGCAACCCGGCCCAGAGAGCATCTCAATCGTTTTCGGAAGGGCCTGTCGGATGCCGTATCGAAAGATCGTCACCGTGTGACCGCCGCAGAACTCCATGAAACGCGCCGGGGTCTTCGACCGACGGTGAATCTGAGAGACCGCCCCTTTGGCAAGGACTGGGTCACGGAATTCAGAGAGGAACTTCAACGCTCCTCCTGCGCGGCCAGCTCCTCGAACAGCTTGAGGGTCTCCAGCGC
>CAZOUO010000089.1:0-10020 GCA_964582975.1 uncultured Thermotogae bacterium
GAGCGGGCTCAAGTTCCTCGCCCTGTTTATCGCTGTTGGTGCATTACTCCTCTTGCGCACAGTGGAACGCTACACCCGGGTCGGCAAATCCTGGCGCGCCACCTCGCAGAACGTGAGACTTGCCAGGATTGTCGGGATCAATACCAGCCGCGCGTTTAACGTTGCATCTGGGTTAGGTTGCTTCCTCGCCGCATTTGGCGCGATCATTTGGGGTAGCCTTTACAATTTAACGCTAACAAGTGGTTTCGATTTGACATTCTTAGGCTACATCATAGCTGTTGTCGGTGGAATCGGGAATATCCTGGGCGGTATGTTGGCCGCCTTGATTATCGGTATGGTGCTGAGCTTCAGTGCGTACATTGTCAGTGGCAGTTGGCAGAGCGTGATTTTGTACGGCATCGCCATCATCACACTCATCTTGGCGCCGAGGGGCATCCTCGGGTCCGAGCGGTCCGTCTAGCAAGGCACGATATCTGCGCATTGAGAAGGAGTAAGGCATTATGAAGAGCCGGCTGATACAAGAAGCGCTGACGCTCGTTGCGATCTTTCTGGTGTCTTTTTTGTTCATCAAGGGTGGTGGGTACCACAGGTGGTTTACTGGTTATGTGTTACTCTATCTCATCCAAGGCTACGTGGCGTGGTTCATCTTCTCCAAATGCGGGCAGCCCTTTTATGGGTATGCCGTGCTTATGGCCGTAGGCGCCTTCTCAAGCATTGTCACTGCCGTGATGTTTGGATGGCCACTGTGGAGCGGGATCCTATTGGGTGGGCTGTTGAGCTCACTGGTTGCATCAACGTTGTTTGTCGCCACAAGCCGGGCACGGGGATTTTATGTGGGCATGGTCTCTTTCCTGCTTGTTATTCTATTTCCCAGCCTGATCGAGGCGCTTCGGGATATCACCGGTGGCCGCAGCGGTCTGTCGTTTTACGGCCTCAAGGGGCTGATCGGCTTAGAGGGCCTGTTGTGGCTCATTGTGGGGTTTGTCATCGTCATTGCAGGGACACTGTTCTGGCTGATGCGAACAAAAGTCGGGCGCATCCTGACTCTTCTTGCTGAAAATGACGATCTGGCAAAAGCAGTAGGTATCAATACGTTCAAGTACAAGCTGCTGGGCTACGCAATCGGCGGGTTTATTTCCGGACTCGGCGGCGGCCTCTACGTGAACTACATCGGTTCGATATCATCCGTAGACATCGGCGTGTTGACGACGATTTATATCACCTTCATCCCGATCGTGGGGGGAAACAGGGTTCCTTTCGGCCCGGTAATCGGAACGCTGTTCATACGACTCATCCCGGAGGCGCTCGCCGACATCGAACGGTACCTCTCCATTATCTTCGGTGCGGCGTTTGTCTTCGTGATGCTGGGAATGCGCGGTGGGATCGGCGACAACGTGGTGAATTACATCGGAAGACTCATCGATTGGATCCGGATGCGAAAAGTACCGCAGACGAAAGGGGTAGGAAGTGAAGATTAAGGTCATCATTCCCAACGCGTCAAAGCCTTTCTTGGAATCACAAATTGAGGAGCGTCGCCGCGCGGCCAGACCAGGGGTCGACGTTGACGTGATCTGCCTTAGTGAAGGACCGCTCTCTCTGGAAGGAGGAGTTGATGAGGCGCTCATCGGTCCCTCACTGCTGTCCGAGGCCAACAAAGCGCAGCAGGAAGGATACGACGCCATCGTCATCGACTGCGCGATGGACCCAGGCGTCAGGGCGGTGCGAGAACTCGTCGATGTGCCGGTGACGAGCGCGATGGAATCGGCGCTGCTCTTTGCGCTTGGACTCGGAGATAAGATCTCGGTCGTCACCGTGCTCGAGAATACCGCGCGCGTGATCCGTGACAGAATCCGCACCTACGAATTCCAAGGACGGGTCGCTTCGGTGCGATTCGCCGACGTGCCCGTGTTAGACCTGGAGGACAAGGATCGCGCCGCTGAAGCGATTTTGAGAGAAGCCCGCAAGGCGGTTGATGAGGATGGCGCTGATGTCATTGTCCTTGGTTGTACCGGCATGTCGCCGGTCGCGACCGCGTTGGGAAAGAAACTACCCGTGCCGGTCGTCGACCCCGCTGCCGCGGCACTGACCATGGCCCAATCCTTGGTCCAGATGAAGCTCTCCCACAGCAAACGCTGCTACCTACCTCCGCCAGAGAAAGACATCCTCGGCAAGCAGTTCGAAGATTGGGGGTTCTAAAGTTTCGTCTGGTACCCGCAGTGGAGTACCTTCGAACCCGTTTGCTTGTTGAGCAATCGTGAAACCAGATCACGCAACATACGAACCGGATGTTGCGATAGCAGTGACACAAGGCCTTCACTGCTTCTTCATCAACTGCTCACACCTATGCAGTACGGTAACCGCTTTGGAGGTGAAAGACATGAGAAAGAAACTACTTTCGCGGCAGAAGATGACTGAAAGTCAGCAAGAGTGTGTTAACCTGCTCGAGGACCGCGGCCTCCTTGGGAGAGTAGGCGCAGTTGATCAGTGCATGCGGGGATCTCTCGATCCTAAAAGGGATATTGCAGACAAAATGAGGACTGAGCTTCTGCAGTGGCTGAGCCAATAGGCAATGACGCATCCGAAGTTAGTTTCGTCTTTCTAGGTAGAGGCCACAGAACTCTCGCATCAGAAGTGGTGTTGTGTTGCGGAGATTAAGCCAGCTTGAGCCAATTAAGAAGGAGACGCACAGTAATAACCGAGTCCCAAGGTTCCCCACCCAGGCAGCTCAGAAAGCTATCCGCTGTGCGTCCTTCCTTATTATACCGCAGTATACCGCCGTTTGGCTGTGATTCAGATTACGCAAATTCGCGGTTCTTTGCATTCTCGAACTTCGGTCGGAATGGAATACGCGACAAGAGCGATCTTGTGTTGCATAATGGGATATATAGTGCAGCGGGTGAATTTCGAGAAGGGGAGAACAAGTGTTCGGCCGGTTTTTAAGTAATGCAAGGTGTAGACAAATGCCACGTTCTGGTTAGAACCGCATAATAGGCTCCAACCCCTTCAAAAAGAACAGGCCCTGTAAATCTACAGGGCCTAGATCGTTCTGCTTCCGTCTTCTGCTAACGCAATACGGCGATCTTCCCCATGCCTTGGTTGACCCAGCTATCATCGATCCTTACCTGCACCCTATACAGGTAGACACCGTTGGGAAGACGGTCGCACCCATCAACGCGTCGTCGCCACCCTGGGACGACTGGATCGACTTCATGCCAAGGGGCAAGTGGATACGTTGGTCCGCTCTCTGGGGCGGTTCGCCGAGAGCGTGCAGGTGCAACAGGCGCACGCCTGGGGGGATCTGGAGGCTCTCGGTGTACGGCGGATCGGGGCGGCATTGGCCTTTGGTCGGCTTTGGAAACAGCTTGCGATCGATCGTATCTTAGCTGACCTGCTTCGGGGGCGGCGATTCTCGTTTGATGTGGAGCGGGCCATCTTTGCCACGGTCGTGCACCGGCTGTTTGAGTCCGGATCAGACCGTCAGGGGATGCGTTTTCTTCGGGACGTGGAACTTCCCGGGACCGAGGAGCTCTCTCTGCATCATCTCTACCGTGCCATGCGCTGGCTGGGGGAGAGCAAGGGCGCAGTGGAAGAAGGGCTGCTCGCTGCCCATCGCGATCTGTTCACTCAGCTGGAGCTGGTGTTCTTCGATACGACCAGCCTCTACTTCGAGGGTGAGGGAGGAGACCAGTTGGGAGCGTATGGGCACTCCAAGGAGCATCGGTCGGATCGGCGGCAGGTGGTGATCGGGGCGTTGCTTACCGGGGGTGGGCGACCGATCAGCTGTGAGGTGGTCCCTGGGAACCACTCGGACGCCAACGCACTGCTTCCCATTGTCGATCGTGCCAGGGAGCGGTTCGGACTGACCCAGGTATGCTTCATCGCTGATCGGGGGACGGTAAGCAACCGAGTGATCGACGGACTGGAAGGCCGCAAGATGGGCTACATCCTGGGGATGCGGATGCGCCGTGTTAAGGAAGTGAGCGAGCGGGTCCTTTCTCATCCTGGACGTTATCACCAGGTGGCGGAGAACCTGCAGGTGAAAGAGGTGCAGATTGAAGCCCGTCGCTACATTGTTTGCCACAACCCGGAACAAGCGGTCAAGGATGCTGCCGATCGGGAAGCGATCCTAGAGGTGCTGGAGGAGAAGCTCAAGCAAGGGGCAACAGCCCTGGTGGGCAACCGTGGATTTCGTCGGTATCTTGTCCTTAAGAAAGGAGCGCTGAGGATCGATCGCACCAAGGTGGAGGCGGAAGCCCGCTACGATGGGAAGTGGGTATTGCGCACCAACACGGATCTAATCACTGCGGAGGTTGCCCAGCAGTACAAGCGGCTCCTGATGGTGGAGCGGTTCTTTCGGGCAGCGAAGAGCCTTTTGGAGACCAGGCCGATCTTTCACAAGTTCGACACCACCATCACAGGGCACATCTTCTGCAGCTTTCTTGCCCTTGTTCTCATGCACCAGCTAGAAGAGCGTCTCCGCAAACGGGGATATGCGCTCGAATGGGCTGATATCCTTCGCGATCTTGCGGCGTTGGAAGGAGTGGAAGTGCGTCACCAAGGCAAGCAATATCTGTTGCGCACGCCGCTCAAAGGGATTTGTGGAAAGGTATTCCAAGGCGTAGGAGTGGCAATCCCTCCACCGGTGAGGGAACAGGGAAGTCATGGTGCCAAGGCTTGTGAACGTTTCTCGTAACGCCATTCAGAAGCTAACTTTGATTTCCAAACTGTAGAAGATGGGTCAGACGATTCTCTTCTCTCGTATACTCAGTGAGGGTTAAGTACGTCAGCAAAAGAAGGCGGCCCGTTGCCCTGGGAGCTTGAATAAGCTGCTCAAGAAGAGGGGGTAAGTTGTTCCGCAGGACAAAGTGGCCGCTCAGTTCTTCTCTTCAGCCGGTCCTCGTTGTGGTGTGAGGCGGAGGAGTCTAACCGTGCTGCAACTCGCAAGAAGAGGTGTAGTCATCGCACTGATGTGAGGGTGATGACTTGCTTGAACGAAGTCCTCGGAATTCCTGCGTCGACGTTCTAATTCAATCACAACGAGGACCAGTTGACTGTAATACTACTCCCTATCGCTGATTTGTCAAGATTATTGGTTCCTCGCTGTTTCGTGTGGGTAACCTTTGGCGGCCTTTTTCTAACATCAGGGTTGCCTGGCAGGAGTAAGCTCTTTATGATCAGCTTTGTACTTCAGCGATTCATAATCTTAGTTGACTAAGCCCATGCCGTTGATACAGCATTCGGCTCCGCCTGCCAAGAACCTTCCGTCGGGTACAAGCCCCGACGCGAAACAACGTTTCTAAGCAGCCTTTGTTTTGTAGCGGCACAGCTTGTCTGCGACGTTTCTTTCCTCCTTTACCCACTCAGAATAGCGAGGAGCCTCTTTTTCCCTCTTTTCTGTGTTCCTCTCCTGTTACGGCTCCCACCCCATTCCAGTTGGGGTTTTGCGTGGTTGTCGGTGGGGCGATAGGCTCATTGACTTCTCCCATTCCCGATCTCATCGAGCCACCCAAGACACCCGACCACCGCAGTTTCTTTCACAGCTGGGCAGCCTTGCTCGTGTTGGGATTTTTTGTGTTCTTAGTAGCAAGTGGCGTGGTACGCGTCGAAAAGCATCTGCGGTGGTTAGTGATATTGCCCGCTATTGGAGGGTACGTGAGCCATCTCGTGGCCGATTTCTTTAGCAAGAAGAGCCTTCCGCTTCTTTTTTAGCCTTTTGGTGCTCGCTTGTCCTTGCCAAACATTACCAACCTCACCCACTCACGACGCACACTCCCAACGCATTCACCTGGGGAAACGCTATGTTTGACTGGGTGGATGTAAGAGGGGTTGTACGCTCTTTCGTTGGCTAGAGCCACCAGCAGCCAGCCTTCTCTTCGGCACCTCCTTGGCGGCCCCGAAAGGGGCCGCGGTATTTAGCTACCACTTAATCGAATGAGACAGCCCCGGCATGTCTGAAAACATCCTCGATTCATCCTCCACGTTCATGGTAGGATGAATCGTTCTTTGCCGGAGTCGGAGTGGTGAGTCCATCTCGTACTTCTCGATGAGGGGATGAATTGGATGGCACAGAACACGATCCTAGACAAGCTGTCAGTCTACATTCCGCAATCAAAGGCAGCGGAGAAGCCCGTTGAGCGGTTGATGAAACTGGCTGAGGAACAGGATCGCTCGATCGACTACCTCATTGAGGAGGCAATCCTTGAGTACTTGAATCGCGAAGAGAAAAAATGACGGGCCTCGCGCTTCCAACACCTAGGCCGCGCCATCGGCAGTCTGGGTGGTTGCGAGGAACGCATGGGGGGTGATGGAAATGGCAGACTTCTGGGCGAACCTTGACAAAGCTGTGAATTGGATCATTGTGGTAGCGGTCCCCACTGTCGGATTCATCTTGTCCCGCCTACAGCGGGTAAGAGCGAAGCTTTTGGAGGAACGAGTGAAGCTTGCCGAGAAGCTTCAGTACGACAAGACACTGGAAATCATCGAAGGAGAGAGAAAGCTATTCGGAACTGAACGCGAAGAGTTAAAGCAGCAGTTGGAAGAAATGGAGCAGACGCTTGTCAGGTTGAGGGCTGAAAATGCAGCTGCAGAGCAGATAGCTAGCCAGAAAGAACGTATTAGGCAACAAAAGGCTCTAACTGGCTACATAGACGATGTTATCGACAAGCTGATGAAGTATGCAAGTATCCCGATCCCTAAGGACGCCGTTGAGCAAGAGAAGTGGATGAGCATGTTTCTCCCTGGTACACCCGAGGAGATGAAAGAATCGCTGAAAGCAATGCTACGTAGGAAGCAGTAGTCGGACTGGTTAGCAGTCCAAGGACAGTACAGGAAAATACTTATGCATGGCGCTTGTCTCTTGAGTGGCTCGACTATGCTGCACCCCTACCGCCGTCGCTTGGCGAAAGGATTTCAGCGCTTTCTCCACCTTTTCGAAGGCTATTGAATGTCCCGGTTAGAATGTGGTAGTAGATTGTTGGCAGGAGGTGGCTTCGGTGTTTGATGTCGTTGTTCAACTTGTCGCAGGAGTTGTGATCGTCCTCATTGTAGCAGGAATTTTGGCTGTCCCAACGCTGATCCGAAAGGCCAGGCAGCGGAAGGGACAAAAGGGTCCTTAGAGACTAAGCGTCCAGGGATGGTCACCCAGCATTCTCGCAAGATCGGTGAGCCGTCCGTCTCGGTAATCTTCTTCATGTACCAGCTTGGCGAGGAGTTCCTTCCGAACCCCGTCTTCAAGTTTTGCTACTCTTTCTCCATGGGCACAGTTCGCACCGCCAAGGCGATAAGCGACGTGTTTTCGCAAGGGGGCAATGATTCGAAAAGTCACCGCAGCTTGGCGATGAACTCATCAATCGGGATGGCTTGCAGGGTCTGGATCTTCACGCTTCCCCGGGAACCCAGCTCAATGGAAACCTGAGCAATTGCTGTGGCGTCTGGTGCTTCGACGATGCTCACGAAATCGTATGGGCCGAGGGTGGCATACTGGTGCAGTACACGAGCACCGAAGGCTTCGATCTCCTGATTGACCTCCGTGATCCGCTCCGGTTTAGATTTGATCGTCGCAGCGCCCTCATCGGTTAGTCGGCTGAGCAGAACGTAGACAGGCATACTGATCCCTCCTTTTTTGGTGAATCGTCGAGACACATTATAGCATGCGGAGACCTCTTGCAGCTTCTAAGGTCACACCTTGTGCGGGATTCCTTCATCTTCTGCGACGACACTCATCGAAGCCATCAACGAACAGGCACCAAAAGAGACAAAGTTCTCCTCTTGAAGCAGCCAAAGTTCTCGTCTGTTGATCAGCTAGCCATCAGATTAGCATTGATCGAGAGTGCGAGGGGGTGGATAGGTTGTGGTGCTACATGCGGTTAATCTGCTGTGTTTGCCTTATTCTGATGTTCATTGGTGGAGCAATCAATCAGACCGCAAAAGAATGCTGCATTCGGCCTGGAATGTCAGGACACCAAGTCCGCGAAGGGTGGGGCAGGCCAGACCGAATCACCATTTCAGGTACGCTCTTTCCTAACAGATGTGCAACATCCGTAGTATGCGTCTGGACATACCGTGACCCGTATCGTTTGGTCGTGTTCGAAGATGGATGTGTGGTGCGGGTCTTCGAGAGAGAACTAAGAAGTTACCACGCCTGTGAGAGGGTGTCCTAAGGAAGTACGGCCTCTCAGCGTGTCAAAATTGACCGCTCGGACAGCACAAATCTGTTTGTAAGTCTTTTGCGACTCGAGCGCTTCTCCTTCCGTCATCAGTGGCAACTGCTACAGAACCAGCAAATTCCCCGTCGCCGAAATGTCAACAGGTCTTGACGGGGAAAAGGACAAGTCTGTAGAATCCTTAAGTAGAAGAGCGTTAGAATAGCAAAGGGTTGGATGATGTCGCTTTTCCAAGGAAAAGCGGTCGCTTCCTACAATGAGGATTAGGGGCTTTTAATCGTTTGATTTGGCTACGCAGATTGGTGTTATGCCCCTCGTTCCTGATGCTCTCGTAGTGGGGAAAGCAGAGGGAGGGCGATGGACCAAATCTTGACAACCTTACAAACCCTGACCTTGGAGACGCTGGAACCTCGCGTAAAGCGGTGCATCAGATGTCCCCTTTCCGAAGCCAGGACAAACGTCGTGTTTGGCGAAGGGGACTCTCACGCAGCCGTGATGTTTGTGGGAGAAGGGCCTGGAGAAGTCGAGGATCAGACCGGCAGGCCGTTTGTGGGAACAGCCGGGCAAAAGCTTGACGAGGTGCTTGTCTCCGTTGGCATTATCCGGAAAGCAGTTTACATTACGAACGTCGTTAAATGTCGGCCCCCTGAGAACCGAGTCCCAGCGAAAAGTGAGATGGAGGCCTGTTGGCCCTTTTTGGAAGCACAGATTGCTCTGATCAATCCCGGTTTGATTATCCCTTTGGGGAACACGCCCGCCCAGTGGCTCCTCCCTGGCAGTAAAGGGATCACCAGCATACGAGGGACCTTCCTTACGTGGCGCGGTGAAATTCAGGTCTTCCCAATGTTTCACCCCAGCTATTTGTTGCGCAACCCCTCTCGGGCCAAAGGAAGCCCAAAATATCTAACTTGGTTAGACATTCAGAAAGTGAGGAAGTGGCTCGATGAGCATACAGGAACAAAAGACACGTGAGGAGCAAGAGGCCTTCGTCAACGAGGCGCTCGAGCGTGCTGAAGCGCTGCGCAAAAAGAAGCAGTACAAGGAAGGGATTAGTCTCCTCGTTGAGGCCTTGAAGTACGGAATCAACAAGGCAATGGTTTATTACCGCCTAGGGAACATTTACATCGACGGTGGCGACCTCGGTCGGGCAGAATACGCCTACAAACGCGCTCTCGAGGTTGATCCGCACCACACGAACGCCATGCACAACTTGGCGATCGTTTACAAGCGACAAAAGAAGATCTCGTTGTACGTGAAGACGTACAAGAAATCGCAGCGGATGGAGCTTCGCTACCCACGGCAAGTGAATCTTGCTTCCGAGGAGAAGAAGCGTCTGCGTCGTTTCAGTCTCAGAGTTCTCTTTTGGTTTCTCATTGGAGGCGCACTCCTCGTTCTCATTCTTTACCTCGCGCTCCGCTAGCCTGGTTTTTTCACACACCGCAAACGGGCTTCAGTTTGACGTTCTCTCACTGATCGAGTATAGTCTGGATCACTGTTACCAATTGAAAAAGAGAGGTACAGCTGTTGGCAAGGAAGCGGATCTACGAGATTGCAAGAGAATTGGGTATCACCAGCAAGGAGTTGATCGCAAAGCTTGCTGATATGGGGATGCCTGGTCTGAAAGCGGCCAACACGGTCGACGAGGAAGAATATGCCCTCATCGTTCATCTCGCAGAAGAGGAGGCTGCTCCCCCTGAACCAAGGGAGCCTTCCAAGCCGGTCAAGAAAGGCATTCCGCGCCCGCCGGTTGTCTCTGTGCTCGGTCACATTGACCACGGGAAGACGACCCTCCTTGATGCCATCCGCCACTCCCACGTGGCCTCAAAAGAGGCAGGAGGGATCACTCAGTCAATAGGGG
>CAZOUO010000090.1:0-9881 GCA_964582975.1 uncultured Thermotogae bacterium
GAATGCCATAGATGTCAAGCGCTACACTATCCGCGAAGTCGGGGTAACTTCAATCGGAACAAAGCTTAGGCTTTAACTGGGGTATCGTGGCTAGAAGCCTGATGCTGTGTTTGATTTACCAACTGAAGCTGAAGCCGAGCGTCAGTTCCTCCCAGCCATAGACAGTAACCACCGAGCCGAAGGTGACGTCGAAGCTTGAGAATATTGGAACAACAGCTTCAACTTCGGTCTTCACCCAGCCGAACAAGCTGTCCCCAGGGGCGTCGTAGTAAGCCACCCCGTAGGTCACAGCGTCGTCCTCACAATAGGGCGTGCCAGACCCCAGGACAACTGGTTCAGTTCTCGTCGCCGGTGTCCCTTTGTTGTACTCATATGAATTGCCGTCTTCATCCTTGTACCAGAACCAGAAGCTGTCAGCAATTAAGACTTTTCGATCGCCAAAGTAGAAATCCGCTTCCCACGAGTAGTCCCCACCGCAGCAGCCATCACCCGTCGCCTGGATGGCAAACATCTCCCAGATGTCGTAGTACTCCTCCGGATAGCAAACTTGCATATAGTAGCCGTCTCCAGGGACTGCGCAGCAGGTGTAGTCTGTGGAGAAAGTCGTTTCGGCAAAGCTTGTGTCCGGAACGAAGAACCCGTAGGTTTTCGGGGACTTAACCGGATCGGCGAGGTAGTACCCCCCCAACGATCCATACACCGGATTGAACGAGGTAGCACTAAAGAATGAGAGATCATTCCACGTGTAGGAAACACTGAGCCCATTGACCTTTAGGGCATTCAAGGAGAAGTCGGTACTGGTTCCCGCGTAGTCCCAGGCTAAGCGCAAGGTAAAGCAGGCCGTGTCACCGAATCGGACGTTCGGCTCAAGCGTGATCGTCTTAGAGCTGCAAGTTTGCGTAACAGAGAACGTAATTAATGCGTCGAAACTGACACAAGGTGCAAGCTCGATGTCGGTGATAAGGACCTTGAACCAGTCGAATCCATCACAGGTGAGGCTCAATCCCGCATCGAACCCCGCGCAGCCCAGGGTCATCCCCTCGATAGTGACGAACTCCCGCGTAAACCTAACCGCACAGGTCTCCCCGTCCTTCTTCGGCAGGTAGTAGGATCCGCCCATGGCGAACGTATCCTTCAAGTAGGTCATTTCCTTTTCTTGCGTCATGAGCTCGTTGTAGGTGTACTCTTCCAGGTTGAAGTAAGTTCGGCTGGTGACACGTAGGTCACCGGCCAGTCCGCTGAGGGTCAGTTTCCACCCCGACCCGCAGCGGGGAAGACATGCCGAGGCCGTGTAGGAGCCGGTCTGCGTGACCACTCCAGCCCAGTTGGCATAGGGGTTCCCATAAACCCATTTTCCGGAGACGGTCTTTGCCTCAAAGTCGTTTCCTTTGAGGTAGAATAGCCCCTCGAAGTTCACTCCGTATAGAGAAACTTGGGCCGTCGCTTGCAGGGAACTTAACGCAGGCAATCCGTAGGTGATCTTCTCATCGTGCGTCGCACAATTCCAGATCGACTTCGTCCAAGCCGCCGAGGTACCAGCGCTTGTAACCCCGGTTATTGACTGCGTCTGATAGGTGACACCACTCGCGAGCGTATAGATGATGGTATCAACAATCAACGGGTCAAAAGCAATCGTTGCATCAAGGAAAAACGCGCCTAATCTTCCCAAAACTGTATACTCCTGTTCGCTCCACCCATCGAGGGTGAACGTGGATTCCGAGCCGAACTCCCAGCCATAAACGGTGTAGTCGACCGCCATTTCTAAGGTAATATCGCTGACGAAATCAGCGAAAACTAACTCAAAGGGAGCAAGCGCTATTGACACCTCGTATTGGCCGGAAAAAAGAGTAGAAGCTATGCCAGCGCATGCATAAACTACTATCAACACAAATACTAGCGACACCAACCCTTTCAACCGACAGTTCCTCCTTGAAGATAAGTATTATAACACACACTGAAGCATCAGGCAAGTCCAAGTTCTTACACGGGTTCACGCTGTTCTTTCAGCCACCTATTTGCATATGGGATCGATCACCTGCTTGTCTGCATGCACACTTTTCCGCGATATGCTCTCCCGCGTCGAGACTGCCACGACGAATTAGGAAACAAGAGATCTCTTGTCTGTAATAAACATCACACAAAGTACATCTCGGGGATAGACAAAACAGTGCTTAGATCAGAAACGTCAGTCACAAGCAGCAGAACTTGTAGGAGAATTACCTAAGGGTTTTGCTTGCAACGTGAAAGAACATACTCTAGTCTAAAACAGAAGGAGACGACTGCGGAGAGCTTGTTAACCGTCCGTCTTATTATCCCCAGCAGTTGACACACTCGGGATTCTTCTACAAGGACTCAGGTTGTTACAGTGAATCTGGCTTTGTACTTTGACCACGTGTCATTTCCCGGATTTCCGAAAACGACGAACGCCCAGTACTCACCAGGAGCAAGTTTTGTATTTTCATCCACGACAGTTTCAATGGGAGCGTAGTACACGCCGGTCTCCGGATCCATGCGAAATTCAATATAACTGTAGTGACCAGCCAGTCCGTTCAATCTCCCATCGGGCAACGCCTGAGCGATGTTGGCGTATGGTAGAAGCTTAGGATCGGAAACCTGTTCACCAGTGACGGGGTGAAAGAGTTTAAATGAAGCGAGTATCCTGCCTCCGGGGGCAACCTCCGTCTTGTCAAAAAGGGAACCAGTAGTACGGAGTTTTACATCCCAGCCTTCTAGATTGGCGACGAAATCTTTATAGTCGCTGGATCGGGACACTGCTGAGACAAAGACCGTGTCTCTGTGTTCTGCAAACAGGTCCCGGGCAACGGATCTGGGTAGGCCGTATTTCTCTGCGGCTTTGTCGATGGGTCCGCCTGGATAAGGCATTGAAAGCTTGGTCAATAGCTCTCTGAGGTAATCGAGCCCTCTGCAAAGAGCAAGATTAACCACTTCATCCGCTGAATAGCCGAATTGTGACAGCTGCGCAATGAGGCCATACACGTCCCCGCTAACGAGACTTGTCGCTTCAGCCTCCGATAGGTCATAGGTGTCGATAAGCGCCTGAATCCGTGCCGGTTCTCCGTCGTATCCGTACACTAGCCACGCATAGGCTGCGTCCAAAACCACTCGCATGTTTACCTCGCCCGCGCTCACTGAACCGCCAAAATCGAAGTCTTGCTGGACATATCCCCCATTATTGCCAGTGAATAGAAATTCATACGAATTACTGTCCCATTCAGTGCCCGTGTAGATAAACCCGTCCCCCGAGAAGCGGTCTTTTCTGCACAGCGAGGAGACCCCTGCAACCTGGCAACCAGAGAAAGGACATTCACTCTCCATAAGAAAAAGGTCCTCGTATTTTGGTGTTTCCGTGGCGATGCCTATCGTGCCATGCTCGCCGCCGAATTTCACGAACACTTCAGAACCCTGCAATTGCACAGAATACTCTCCCTGTACTTCATCGAGGAAGATATCTGTCGCCATCACCGGTGTAACGGAAGCAGCTAGGATGCCAACAATCACGGCCAGACTGACAAAAATGAGACGCGTCTCATTCCCCTTCACTCTTTTCACCACCCGTTTGAAAGAGTCCTATGCTCTCTGGTCAGTGTGATTGAGGTTACAAACGGGCGGAAGGAAAGGGGTTAACGTGATTCTACGGTTTTGTCTGACGGATGACGGACGACTGTCCGAGGGCGAGCGGCGGCTACTGACTCAGTGGTGTTTTGCGGAGCATTAGCAACAGTACCTGAGGGCTTTTCGTGGTCAGGCGCTAGGTGCGTCGCCCTGCCCGAAGGCAGATGAAGCAGAGCTAAACGTGCTTATGTGGCGGCCCGCCATGTGGAGTAGCGAGGATCGGACTGACTCCACGTGGCAGGCAAACCAAGTAGAGGGATCATGGTAGCCCGGACGATCACAGCCAAAACTCGGATGGGTTGCCGCAATGGGAAAGAAAGAACCCCGCTACACAGTACGGGGTGCTTCAGCAGATAATATGGACTAATGCCTCATTCCATTGGGGCGCGAGGAAAGAAGCCCGAGGCGGAAAGCTACAGTAGCGTATCCCCCACGGCTCCGTTTGTTAAAAACGCTATTAAATAACTTCAAAAGGAGTAAATCACCTATTAACTAGTCAATAAGGCGGGGACACCCGACATGCTGGTCTCACGGCTCCTCAAATGTATCAGGTGGAGCGGGAATGGTAAATGCGAACAGGAAATGCTCTGAGTCCCAAGCAATGTGAATCGTTATCGGATCCCCCACCGCAATAAGCTTCTGGGAGTCAAGGACTCTGGGAATCGGCAGGTTGAACTCTGAGAGTGAGAGCTTCTCGTCGCCTTCCTGCTCTTGTGCCGGTGGCCCAATCTTATAGGATTTCGCCGTTGTAAAGTCATTAGGGATGACGAGCAAGACATCCCCTTGAGCGCTTTTTCGAATCTGCCACGCGTGCACATTATCCTCCAACCGGCGAGCATCTACCGTAATAAAGAATGCGAAATCCGGCCAGTCCTGCTCGATTTGGCGAACTTGCTCGCTACCTCTGTATTGGATGCCGAATGTGTCGGCATTGAGCCACCCATAGGTTACTGACCCCCACGCGTTAAGTATCGTGTCTCCCGCAGTTGCAGCCGTGATACCCGCAAGGAACGCCAGCACAAGAAACAAATATCTCTTCAAAATAGGTTCCTCCTCTCACCTACCCAATCGCGCCTTGAGTGGTTGCTTTAGTCTACACCAACAGAGGGATTGGTGGCAAGGACTTCGTTATATCACGTGCTTGTCGCATACACGAGGATAGACTAGAAACTCATTCCAGAGCACAAGACTTCGGCTTCTGCTCTGGCACCATCACAGAAGACCTTGCCACACTCCGTCTCAGTATCCCTAATGGGCCTTTGTGCATCTGTTTCAGCAGGGCTGAGCCACTGTATGATATGAATGGAAGGGCGCGAGCTCGGTTAGAGGAACAAGCGAAGAGGAGACCGTTGGCTCCGCCCCTAGAGTCTTTTTCATTGTCCCGAAGGGGGACTTTCAGGAAGGGCATGCGGATCGACCTCACGGGATGGGGACCTCCTTCCTCGTCCAACGAGGGTGTAAGAAAACAACGGGCCTCGAAAGGCTTGCTGGCGAGCGGGAGCTTCCAGGGAAACCTGTGTTTTGCCCACTTGTGGATCAATTAGGCAGGAGCGGCCGGACTATTGCTTACCAACCTCAGTCGTAAGCCGCGACTGAATCGCTTTGCTGCGCGGAGTCTCTTGGCTGCGGCGCGAGGGAGCATACAAAACGGAATCCACGTCAAGGTATTGGAACAATCAGCTGAAGCGATTGATCTGCTCGGAGATCAGGTGCGCCCTGAAGCGGATGAGATCCACTTCACACACTGAGTTATCCTGATAGCCAACGGCTGTGTCGATTGAACCCTCCCTCATCTTAAAGCTGCCCATCAATCAGTTGTCGAACGAGCCGGCCGCAATTCGACTTGAGGTCCTCCGCGCGAGATACATAACCGTATGCCAGAGATCATCGCCACGCGGGAGAAACGCCAGCTGACATCGCGCGGCTGAGCCGTCGGCGCCATCAGACGACGCCTGCTTTGGTAACGCGTCGAGCTAGAAGAATGCTATTGACGCCGCCCCGGGTGGATCGTCAGGAAGGTGCGGCAGCCAGTATTCTTTCCCTATTACAAACTGATCCCGACTGATCATGAAGGAGACAATCCCGTTTCCCGGAATGATGTACGTTATCTGAACCCCATCTGCTTTTATTCCTCGTCCAGTCGCATCGTACAACTGAACACTGGTAACGGAAGCCCAGTTGGTACACGAAGGGTGGGCAAGGCCGACGTAGAGAAAGAAGATAGACTCCGGAATTGGATCTCCGCAGACAGTGAGTTGGCCAAGAACGGCCAGTGTCTCTATCTGCGAATTTAACACCACTTCCTTCACCTCGGGAATATCACCGGGGGGTTCAACAATCACGCTGGCCGCGATTTCGGGGGCGACGGGCTCGTGGACGACGGGCTCGTGGACGACGGGCTCGCGATCTGGGGTCACGGAGCCTTGTGTCTCACGGTCTTGTGGTTCACAGCACGGGGGGCAGGTCTCACAATCTTTAGTTTCACAATGCCGGGTCTCACAATCTCTGGTTTCACAGTGCCGGGTCTCACAATCCAGGGTCCAACGATCCTTATCTGGTTTCGCCGCCTCGGTGACCCAAGCCCCAAGCGAAACCGACAGACATATCAGTACCACGGAAACTACTTGAACGCCTACCCTTCTTCCGATAGTTCTCATGTCTATTCTCATCTCCTTGTCTCGGGAAAGAGGGGTGGCTCAGAGTCTCCTGAGCCACCCGATTGGTTGTCGCCAGTTCTGACCAGAGTGTAGCAGCCAGCTTAAACACCCCAGCCGATGACTTCCTATTGGTTCCCTAGTCTAGTCTACGACCCTTCGCCGCGCCTACCAAGCGTAGTCGTATATATCAACGTGGAGGCTGACCCAGTCATTCTCCACGTCGGCGAAGACGTCGAACTCGTAGCTGACGTCCGCATAGATTGTTCCTCCTTGGTAGACGTAGACCCACGAGGACCATGACCAAAGATCAAACACGAAAGACTGCTCTACCCACCACGGGTAGGCACCTTGCCACGTGGCTGTCCCGTAATGGCCGGCTCCGAACGTGCCTTCCTCAACGCAGCCGTAGACATCTAAGTTCAGCCAGAGGTCGGTCCCAACGTAGGCGTCGTCGCAGGCATAGCAGCAAGCCCAACATGGCCACTCAAGGACGCCCACGCTCTCCGTTATCAGTAGGCAGCCAGTAGCCTCTATGTCGACGAAAGCGGCCATCGTGTAGAACTCCTGGTCGACCGTGACTAGCTTGAACAAGTCGATGGAGCCGTCAATGAGAATACAGCTGTCCTGCACGAAGCCGTCTACGAAATACCCGTCAAAGACATAGAGGTCCTCAAAGAGCCCGAAGGCACCGTCAAAGGTGACGGTCTCGAACAGGCTTCCTTGCTCCGTTGTCAGCATTTGTGTGATCGTCGCATTTCCATTCCCGATCGCAAAAACGGTGATATCTGGGAAAGGATTAGCCCACGCTGCCACTCCAATTGCCAGCACCAACACTGCGGTAATCGCCAGTAACCTTTTCATTCGTGTACCTCCTTGATGGTTACACATCTGGCTAATGCCATCTCGGCATTCAGCCAACCGGACGCCCGAAAGAGTCCGGAGACTTAAACATCCGCCCTGCGACAGATTTGCCGCTTGGCTTCTCCATCGACAGGACGCTAGATGTGCTCCATTCCCACCTCCTTTCTTAGTTCTTCGTTTGATTCCGAACCGCCTGCTCTGTCAGCGCGTTGCACTGAACAACGTCGCTGCGGCCCGCTTCCTCCAGCTTTTTGCGAAGCTTGGAGAGCCTTCGCTTGCACAGCTCCCGAACGGACATCGGGATCCCTATCGCCTCCTTGGCCGCGTATTCCTTGCGCACGGCCTCGTACTTCTGCTCAACTTCGAGCACGATCCTCTCCTTGTTTGGTTCCAGAAAGGCCAATCCCAACGGGTAAGTTGGATGGATTGCAAAGAAACAAAGACGCACACCGGATAGCTCAACGTCGCTTGGGCAGGGAGCCCGGGGCTACTAGTTATCACTTTCGTCTCCTTCTTTACTGGATCAGGACTTTCTCCTCCTTGTTAAGATCGAAACCTGGACTGTTTCCTTTGTCTGGTTAGCGGCGCAATAGTTTCTCTCACTGTGGTGATTTGCGTTACTGCTGAAGACTGGGTGCGTGTGGTACAATCAAAAATGACGCACAGCGGATGGCTTACGATCGTCTGGGTAGGGAGCCCGGGGTGAGTAGTTATCACTGTGCGTCTCCTCCTTTATGCGCTCAAACCACTCTTTCCTTCATAAAGGCTGGTCTAAAAGCTTCCTCAGACGAAAAACCCTGAAATCCGATGCCGGTACAATACGGGATCAGAAACAAGTACCGTGCAGAGAGAAGTAGACTTTTTCGCCACGTACGAAAACACTGCATCAACAGTTCCTACCTCCTACTCTGGCAACCCGGCTGTCTCCGAGAGACCCGTGGCTTTGCGCCGCCATCTCACGATGGGTTTGCCTTTTTCAGAGATAGCTATTCCGCCGCTTATGAGTGTGTTAAGCATAACGTATATATCTTCCTTTGTCCGTAATAGATATTACATCTAGCGGCACACCGAATGACGAAAGCGCATCGCTTTGTCGCCCTCTCTTCGTCATAGTCCGCTGTGGGTCCACTCTGGGTGAGGACGTCTTCACAGTGGTCGACCCGCCTGCACCTCAACATCTTTGTGTGTCCGTGCCCGCTGTGCTTGAAGTTGTTGGCGAAGCTCGGAAAGCCTGCGTTCGTAGCGCTCGCGTACCGACATCGGGATGCCCCGTGCGTCTTTCTCCGCGTACTCCTGCTGTACCCGCTCGTACTCTTGCTCAAGGTTCAACAACGCTCTCGCCTCCTTACTTTTTCTGAAAAGTCAATCCAGCCTCGGTAAGGTGGGTGGATTTCAGCCAAAGGAACAGCGCGGGCTGTGCGTTTAGTTCTCATCGCCGCAAATTGGCGAACATAAAAGCAAACGCACAGCGAATGGCTTGCCCTAGTTGCCTGGGTGGGGAACCCTGGGTAGTCAGTTATCACTGTGCGTCTCCTTCTTTACGCGCTCAACTTCCTTTTGACTCCTTACGATCACTGCTCACAAGCACGATCTTGCCAATGGCCCTGAACCCCAACACAACGATAGCCTGATAGGAGAAGGGGGACACGGCAAGACAAAATGGGTATCGTGAGTTCTATCGTTGTGAGTGGGTCTCTCACCGCCGGTTCCTACCTCCTAAGCCCTTTTAAGTTTTCTCTGGCAACCCGGCTGTCTTTTGAGAGACCCGTGGCTTTGCGCGGCCAGCAACAATCGTACATCTCCCGGCCTTGCCTTTTTCAGAAGTACATCCTCATATTAACACATGTCATTCCCCTTGTCTGTAATTTACATTACATTGGGCGCCCTATTTTGTGTAAATCTCGTATCAAGAGGGGTCAGAAGGATCTTCTTATGGCAGCACACCGAATATCAAACCCGAGACGATGTTACGCAGCAGAGAGAATGGCGGCCCAAGCAACGCTATCGTGAGGAGAAAATGCACGTTTCTCCGTTTACGGCCGAGGTGATCGACCTACGTCTTGATGCTTAGCTTGGAACCCAGGGACTAATTATATTCCGGCTTCTTGTATTATATAATTTTATCAGAACTAGAGCACGAAGAAGTAGAAGACTTCGCTTATAGGTTTGCTAGGGGATAACTAATTACCGATTCCAGAGTGCATTATTGACTCTTAATCATTTCGCCTTGCGGAAGAGAAGCGTAGCGTTCTGACCGCCAAAGCCAAACGAATTGGACAGCGCCACCTCTATTGGCATCGCAACTGGCTGTGGGGTGTAATCTAGGTCACACTTGGGATCAGGGTGCTCGTAGTTCAACGTTGCCGGGATGAAGCCATATTCCATGGACAGAAGAGTGGCGATTGCCTCGACGCTACCGGCGGCCCCAAGGAGATGGCCAATCTGCGATTTCGTGGCGCTGATCTTCACCCGGTAGGCCGCCTCTCCGATGGCTGACTTGATCGCCACGGTCTCTGCACTGTCGTTGAGCGGGGTGGAGGTTCCATGGGCGTTGATGTAGTCAACGGCTTGGGCAGGCAATCCCGCCTGGTGGAGTGCCATGCGTATGGCCTGTGCAGCCCCCGCGCCATCCTCAGCCGGCGCGGTGATGTGCTCTGCATCGGCGCTCATTCCAAATCCGACCAGCTCGGCATAAACGTGCGCACCTCGTGCTTGCGCGTGCTCGTGTTC
>CAZOUO010000091.1:0-9693 GCA_964582975.1 uncultured Thermotogae bacterium
CCGATCTCAAGGTAGCCCGCGCCAAGGCGGAAGAACGCCGGGCGATGGCCGTCGCCCGGGAGCAGGAGATGACCGCGTTGGTGCAGGAGCGTCGGGCAGCGGTGGTCGAAGCCGAGGCAGAGGTCCCGCGCGCCATCGCCGAAGCGTTTCGCAAAGGCCAACTTGGAGTCATGGATTACTACCGACTGCGCAACATCCAAGCCGACACCAAGATGCGAGAAGGGCTCGCAGAAGGGGAAGAACCTCCCACCACTGGCGAGGCGCCGCTCACAGGAGGCGCGTAGGTGAGAACAAAAAAGTCCATCACAAAACTATTGCGAGAGATTCTAAAAGAGGATCCCCGCGCAGCGATTGTGCTCGGAGAGATCCTCGGGCCGCCTCCTGCCTTAAAGGAATGTCCGCCCCAGCCTAAGCAAAGGGGCGGACACAAGCCCTTTTGATAGTTGCTTGGTTCAGCTTGCCCGTCAGAGACGCACCGTAATGGTGGTCTTGAGTCGACCGATGATCTCCCCGTCCAAACGGGCGGTCACGATGATCGGCCAGGTCCCAGGCGGAGTCTCCGGGCTCACCCTCCATCTCCACGTCGCGTAACCGCAAAACGCGGAGCGAGGACTAAGGTCAAGGTCGGTGCTGATGCCCGAATGATACTGAACGTCGATCTGGCACCACGCCTCTGGAACGGTCTGTATCTGAAGTCTTGCGTAGTCCCCTCGCTGAACCGGAGACGTGAGACAGACTAGGTCCAAAGTCTCCTGGCACGAGTAGGCCGAGAAACATGCGTTCAAACAACAGCAGCCAAATTCTGGCTCCGAGACGGCGGGGACAGCCGTAATGGGGACTGAAACCTCCGCGGTGTCAATGCTCGCCGCCTCACTCGAAGCTTCGGCCACCGCTTCGCTTAAAGCCTCTGCCTGAGCAACGGACGCTTCCAGATCCGTCGTTTCTTGGATGTCAGATGAAGTAGCGACAGCTTCAGCCGTTGCAGCAACTTCTGTACTAGCAGCAGCTTCAGCAAACCCCATCGAAACAAGCAGTGAGTTCACCAGCGTCTTTCCGTCGGGATCGAGGTAGACGTAAGCCAACAGCGGTTGGTCGCCTCCACTCCAAAAGCTGACAGAAGCGGTATCGAATGCAAGATACACGGTCTTGCCAGTGATCATCGTGGCAAAGAGAGTGGCGTTTTCCTCCCAGAACGCCTCGGCACTCGCGGTGGCCTCTATTCCGATTAAACGGACACGCACGAGATCTCCCTCCCAGACTGGTGTGTCCCCAGTAACGGAGATGACCTCTACCTCCACAGTATCAACGCCAAGGACATTAACTACCGAAGCGGTAACACTCGGAGCAGGATTTTCAGGCAGACCGAATGCCTGAGCATAAGACACCATGGGGATCAGAAGCGTTGCCAAAAAGCCTGCGACAACCAGCTTCATTGCTTTCTCTCCTTTAGGGTCAAGAACTCCTGCGCGATTCCTTCACTCACGTGGTCGCCGTCTTAAGGAGCTGCAGCGTAGCCCTCAGCGGCCGGCACGCGGGAAAGGAATCGGACCCTCTCTTATCGTCGGGGTCCACTATTGGCTTGCTGAATTAGCAGGGACCGCCGCACCAAAAGCCAGCAAATGCAAAGATCCAAAACGCCCAAAAGAGCGATAGAAGCAGCCAAGCCTCCAGTGTCATCGTTTACCTCCTTCAACTGTTTCGTGCCTCTACCATAGCACAAAAGGGCAAGAATGTCCGTAATTCGCATCACAAGGGGATTTGCGTAATCCACATCACAAGAGGGATACAGAAGTTAGGGGCTGGCATCAAGACAAACTCTAGCCAGCCGAATCGCCCCAACGCGCATACTCTTTAAGCACCGACCGCTTGTCTTGCCCAAGTCGCCAACCTATAATCACAATGGTGGGAAAACCATGAAGAGGGTACCCGACCTACTCACGGCATCGCGGGGGATTATTGCTGTAGCCATTTTCTCCCTCGGATTTTTTGGAGCCCGGGCGCTGGAGACGGTGGTCCTTCTGACCATGCTTGGGTGGACCACCGACATTCTCGACGGCAGACTTGCGCGCCGTTTCAAAAAAGAAGCGACGTGGGTCGGAGAACGAGAATTCGTCTTTGATATGGTGATGGTTTTCGCCGGGCTCTGCTACCTGGTCATGGCGGACTTCATCCCCTTCATTCCGGCGTCAATCTATGTTGTAGTTGCTGCGGTCTTCATCGCCTACTTTCGCTCAAAGATGGTCACCATGTCCTTTGCCTTTCCCCTGAGTGCTTTGCCACTTATCATTGCTTACTTCAACGCGCCGCGGGCGGCATGGATCTTCACCGTCTGGATCTGTTTTGCACTCCTATTCGATTGGCGCCGCTTAAGGGGCGTCATCTTGGAATTCATCGCCAACGCCAAGGCTCTTCAGAAGCGCTAGACCAGGCGAGCTTCACCTTTGCCGAGATGGCTGTACGCACGGTCAGTTGCCACTCTTCCCTGAGGGGTCCGCTGAATGAACCCTTCCTGCAACAAGTAGGGCTCCACCACATCAGCGATGGTGTCTTTCTCTTCGGAGAGGGCCGCAGCAAGAGTGTCCAATCCAACCGGTCCGCCCCCAAACTTGGAGACGATCGCCTCCAGGACCGCCCGATCGAGTCGATCGAGTCCCACTTCGTCGATCTCTAGCATCACCAGTGATCGCTTCGCGGTCTCAACATCGACCTTCCCCTCACCCTTTACCTGGGCGTAGTCACGTGTCCGGCGCAAAAGCCGGTTGGCGATCCGAGGGGTTCCCCGGGCCCGCTTGGCCAACTCCCAAGCCCCGTTTGGGGTGACCTCAATTCCAAGGATCTTGCCGGCGCGGATGATAATCGCGCGCAGCTCTTCGGGGCTGTAAAAGGAAAGACGGAAAGAGACCTCGAAGCGATCTCGCAACGGGGCCGAGATGAGACCGGCACGGGTGGTCGCTCCAATCAGGGTGAACGGAGGCAGGTCAATCCTAAGCGACTGCGCGTTCGGTCCCTCGCCGAGGATAATGTCGATCTTGTAATCCTCCATCGCCGGGTAGAGAATCTCCTCAACGGGACGTCGTAGACGATGAATCTCGTCGATGAAGAAGACATCGCGCGGCCTTAGGTTAGTCAGGATGGCGGCCAGGTCCCCGGCTTTCTCAATTGCCGGTCCCGAACTGACTCGAACGTTCACCCCCATCTCCGCGGCAATGATGTGCGCAAGGGTTGTCTTTCCCAATCCTGGAGGACTGTGTAACAACACGTGGTCGAGCGGTTCGTTCCTCCCCTGCGTCGCAGCGACATAGATACAGAGCTTCTCCTTGATCGCTTTCTGCCCCACAAATTCGTCGAGGCTTATCGGACGAAGGGTGGTAAAGACAAGCTCCTCCTCCAAAGAAAGATCGGCAATTCGTTCAGCCCGCATCTTAAAAAGATTGTACAGATGCGCAAATCGGTCGTCCAACACATTTATCACGCTGAGGAAGGACACAATTTGGGTTACCATCTTTAAAAGAGGAGGAAACTAAAATGGACGGCAGTGTCATCACAATAGGAACCTTCGATGGGTTCCACCGAGGACACCAGGCAATCCTACAACGACTACAAACGATCGCTCGCGAGAAGAGTCTAACAGGACTCGCCTACACCTTCACCTTCCCCCCACGGCACACTGTTCACGACCCCGCTCAACAAACCCAACCCATGCCGTGCCTGCTCCTGCCGCAATCGGCAAAACGAAAGCTTCTAGAGCAATACGTTGATCGGGTGGAGCAAGCAGACTTTGCGGCTGTGCGAGTCCTCGCCGCAACACAGTTCGTCCAAGAAGTGCTTCTCGAACGGTACGCCGCTCAGGCGATTGTAGTGGGAGAGACCTTTCGCTTCGGTCGCAATCGCGAAGGAAGCGTTCCCTTGCTCAACCAGATAGCAAAAGAGAAGGGGTTCAGCGTCGTTACTGTTCCAACGGTCGAGGTTAACCACGTCCCCGTGAGCAGCAGCCGGATTCGCAGTCTGATCGAAACGGGCCAGGTCCAAGAAGCCAAACCCCTCCTCGGTCGCCCTCCACTTCTCGTAGGTAAGGTGGTAGCAGGAGATCGTCTCGGCCGAAAACTCGGCTATCCTACTGCCAACCTGGCTCTTGACCCAGCCCTTCTTCTGCCTGCAAACGGGATCTACCTCATTCAAGCATTTTGGAGGCAGAAGCAGCGCGCAGGACTTCTCTACCTCGGGGCGCGACCTACGCTGAAATTGAGCGTCACTCGCTGCGAAGTTTACCTCCTCTCCTCTCCAGAGGCCGAACTCTACGGCGAGACGATGGAGGTCCACCTATTGCAAAAGCTGCGGGACGATAAGGTCTTCCCCTCCCTTGAGGCGTTGCGTCGTCAGTTGGACCACGACGTCGCCCAGGCCCGAGTGCTCCTTCTTTCCACCGAAGAAGATTTAGAGCCTATTCTCGCTTGAAAAGCGTTGGGAACTGATTTACCATCTCTCTACGATGATCACTCTGGGGATAGATACCTCCGAGGCTTGGGGAGGGGTAGCGCTTCGCCAAGGAGGCACCTTCCTTGGTGAGGGGATGATGAAAGAACGCCTTCACCACGCAGAAGAGCTCCTACCCCTTATCGCAGGACTTCTCGATGAGTGCGGTCTGAATAAAGATCAGATAGGCCTTGTGAGTGTCAATCGCGGCCCTGGGTCATTCACAGGACTGCGAATCGGCCTTTCCACCGCAAAGGGGATCTGCCAGTCACTGGGGGTTCCCCTGGTGGGAGTGGACGGCACAGTCGTCTACCGCGCTCGTCTCGGTGCAAAGGGACGTGTCTGCGTTTTGATCCCGGATCGCCGAGATCTATTCTACGTTCGCTGGTTCTCTGGAATGAGAGCGCTCGGTGAGGTGGCCGTGCAATCCAGTGCGGGCTTGCTCGCACGGTTGTCGGAGGAAAGGAAGGAACTGGTTGCAGTCGGAAGCGGGGCGCAACTGTTGCGAGAACAACTGCAAGAATGTGCTTTGGTGAAGCTTGCCACACAGGAGTTGAATCGCCCTTCTCCTGCGTGGATAGCACGCCTGGGAGAGGAGGCTTATACTCAAGATCAGCTCTACGAGTTAGAGCCAACCTATGTGGAGCCTGCTCTCGTGAAGACCGACTTATGAGAGGTGAATGCAATGGCAAGGGTTTGTGAGATCTGTGGGAAGCGGCCGGTGGCAGGAAATACCATCAGCCACTCACACCGGCGCACGCGCCGGGTGAGAGCTCCCAATATAAAGCGCGTGCACGCCTACGTCAACGGAAAGAGAGCATGGATCAATGTGTGTACGCGTTGCATCAAATCCGGCCGGGTAACAAAGGTCATTTAAACAATGAGTCCCTGGCCACTTCCACCAAAAGGACTCCCCGAAGCGGCCGGTGTGCCTCATAGCAGGACCCGGAAGAACGCCTAAGAGGGAATGAACCATGTCGCTTGAAATCGGCGTTACCGTCTCCGGAAAAATCGTCCATATCCCTCCTGAGGGGGTTCTTGTTTCCCTTCCCGACGACCAGATCGGGCTCGTGCCCGTGTGTGAGTCCCTTCCCGCAGAAGCGCTCAAAGTCCGTTTCCACATCGGCGAGCAAGTGACGGTGAGAATTGTCGGCAGAAAGGAGGACGGGCGCTTCAATCTGTCAATTTTGCCCCCAAAAAAAGCAGGACCGACAGATGCGTTCGACCGAGAGTTCCATCGATTGAACCACGTCTTAAGGAGCCGTCCGGCAAAGAAGCTTGCCTTGGAGCACACACAACGCGAACCAACGGTGGAAGAGAGCATCAAGGAGTGGACCAGCCAAGCGGATCAGACAATAGATCGTCTACGTCGACATCGCACCAAAAGGCTGAGAGAAACGTTTTACGACGAAGAGAGCGACAGGGGACGTCATGCCAAAAGGAACCGTCGTCATCGATAAGGAGCGGTGCAAGGGATGTGGACTGTGCATCTTGGCTTGTCCGCACCAAGTGCTTGCCTTCTCCGGCGAGTTCAATAAAAACGGCTACACCGTGGTCCACATGGAACAGGCGGAGGCCTGTGTCGGATGCGCGCTCTGCGCCCAGACTTGTCCGGATGTGGCCATCGAAGTCTACCGGGAGAAGGTACCTGCCTAAGGAGAACCAATGGGCGAACGCATGTTACTGCGGGGTAATGAAGTGATCGCAGAGGCAGCGATCCGCGCCGGGTGTCAGTGTTACTTCGCCTACCCAATTACGCCCCAGGCAGAGCTGCTGGAGCACATGGCAAAGCACATGCCCAAGCTCGGCCGCACGTTCATCCAGGCCGAGAGCGAGGTCGCTGCGATCAGCATGGTGTACGGAGCCGCCTCTGTCGGGGTGAGGACGATGACGTCCTCCTCCTCACCGGGGATCAGCTTGAAACAGGAGGGGATCTCTTACCTTGCCGGGGCGAATCTTCCTGCAGTGGTTGTTAACGTCATGCGCGGCGGGCCGGGACTGGGGGATATCGCCCCTGCCCAGGCTGATTACTTTCAGGCGACCAAGGGTGGTGGTCACGGAGACTACCACATCATCGTGCTTGCACCGTCCACCGTGCCTGAGGCCGGCAAGCTAACGATGCTCGCGTTCGACCTCGCTGATCGCTATTGCACCCCGGTGATGCTTCTTGCCGATGGAATGCTCGGCCAGATGATGGAGCCGGTGGAGCTTCCCGAGCCGGTGGATCCCGCTTCTCTGTCCGCAAAGCTATGGGCCACCACCGGCGCGAAGGGTCGCGATCCAAACATCATTCGAAGCTTCGATCTCGATCCCGAAATTCTCAAACAGATGAACCTTGCCCTACAGGAACGCTACCGCAAAATCGAGGCGAAGGAGGTTCGGTACGAGGAGGCAGCTACTGAAGATGCAGATATCGTCATCGCGGCCTACGGAATGGTCGCCCGCATCGCCAAGAGCGCCGTGCGAATGGCGCGGGCCGAGGGGATCAAGCTTGGTCTCTTCCGCCCGGTCACGCTGTGGCCCTTCCCCTATCAGCCCCTCAAAGAGCTGTCGAACCGTGTGAAAACGGTCCTCACTGTGGAGATGAGCGCGGGACAGATGTGGGAAGACGTCCGCTTAGCAGTCTGTGAGCGGGCCAAGACCCCGTTCTTCGGCGAGTTGGGCGGCGTTGTGCCGACCCCCCGAGCCATCTTGAGCGAGGTGAAAAAACATGCCGGTTAGCGTGGAAAAGATGGTGAAGGTCTTTGGCAGGCCCCAGAGCCTGAATGAGGCGCGCTTTACTTACTGCCCCGGATGTCATCACGGCATCTTGACCCGGATCATCGCGCAGACAATCGATGAGTTAGAGATCGCCGAGCGAACCGTGGGAATCGCCCCGGTCGGTTGCGCAGTCTTTGCCTACCGCTGGTTCCGCTGCGACACGATTCAAGCGGCACACGGCCGGGCAAGTGCCGTCGCAACTGGTGTCAAGCGCGCTGATCCCAACCTGATCGTCTTTGCCTATCAAGGGGATGGAGATTTTGCGAGCATCGGAACAGCGGAATCGATCCACGCCGCCAACCGCGGGGAGAACATCACCGTCATCTTTGTGAACAACCAGGTGTACGGAATGACCGGCGGCGAAATGGCACCCACAAGCCTGGTCGATCAAAGGACAACGACCACTCCAGAGGGCCGCGACCCCGCCTTGTTCGGCTATCCCATCCGTTTCTCGGAGATGATCGCCCAGTTGGATGCGCCGGCCTACGTCACCCGCCAGGCCCTCTATGACACCAAACGGATTCTTGAGGCAACCAAGGCGGTCAAGAAAGCCTTTTCCAACCAGGTGGCCGGGAAGGGGTACTCGCTGGTGGAGGTCGTTGCCACCTGTCCGACCAACTGGCGGATGAAGCCGACCGACGCAAACGTACACGTGGCTGAAGTGGTAACCAAGGTTTACCCACTCGGCGACCTCGTGGATAGGAGGTAGCATGGAACACTCCGTCATCATCGCCGGCTTCGGTGGACAGGGGGTCATCCTGGCTGGGAAGATCCTTGCCTACGCAGGAATGGAGCAGGGCCTAGAAGTCACCTGGCTTCCCTCCTACGGACCTGAAATGCGCGGTGGCACGGCAAACTGCACCGTGGTCCTCTCCGAGGATCCTGTCGGCTCGCCGATCGTCGATGAACCCAGCGCGCTGATCGCGATGAACCTCCCCTCCCTCGACAAGTTTGAGCCAATCGTTGCCAAGGGAGGGACAATTATTGTGAACCGGTCACTCGCCGAGCGTGGCGTGGCGCGTGAGGATGTGAAGGTGACGTCCGTCCCACTGAACACGGTGGCAGCAAAGCTCGGCAGTGCGCGTGCGATAAACATGGTTGCCCTCGGCGCTTACATCAAGGCAACCGGTGTCATCCCTCTGCAAATGGTGAAGACGGCAATGATCAAAATGCTGGAAAAGGACGGCAAAGGGAAGTTCGTCCCCATGAACGAACAGGCACTCGAGGAGGGGTATAACGCGGTCTGAAAACGAACAACTGATCGAACGACGTGAGGTCTTCTCCGGAAGGCTGCTGCACGTCGCCACCGATCAAGTGAGACGGCCGGACGGGACGGTCTCTACCCGTGAAGTGGTGCTTCATCCCGGAGCGGTCGCGATCCTCCCAGTTTTCGATGATCGGCAAATCCTGCTCGTTCGGCAGTACCGCCATCCCGTGAACGCGCCTCTATGGGAAATCCCGGCAGGAAAACTTAGACAGGGAGAGGACGTGTTGGCGTGCGCCAAGCGAGAACTCGTCGAGGAAACCGGCTACGAGGCCGCTGTCTGGGAGAAACTCCTTTCCTTCTACACCTCCCCAGGATTTTGTGACGAACAGATCACCCTCTTTTCCGCCCGGGAGTTGTCGAAGACTACGGAGCCGGTACCGGGTGAGATCGCTGCCCAAGGGTTGTTTCACCCACGACAACTGAAGAAGATGATGAAGACTGGTGAAATTCGGGACGGCAAGACCCTACTAGCGCTCTTGCTAGCGGATATCCGCCTTGACAGGGACACCACGGTGAGAACGCAATGAGCGAACAACAGCGTCTTGCCTCTCCCTATTTTCGGTTCGGCCTCTCTTCAACGGGCACCTGCACCCTGTCCAAGGAGGCTATCCCCAAGAACGTCCGATTAATCGGGAACGGCCAGGTTGGAGGAAAGGCGCGCGGCCTCATTTTCGTGATGGATCACATGGCCAAAGGGAAATCCCTCACCCGGTACGATGATCTCCTGCGCTTCCCCGACTCTCTCATTGTGACCACGGACGTATTTGATGAGTTCATGGAAGAAAACGACCTGCAGAAATCTGTTCTCGCAGGTTGCCGAAAAGAGATCACATTGGACGAGTTGCGGGAGAGGATCGTCGCTGCCGCGTTTCCGGCCGCTGTTCGAAAGGAGCTAAGCCGTTTTCTTCAACAGGAAGATCGTCCGCTGGTTGTTCGTTCCTCATCAGTAATGGAGGACGATCTAAATCACTCGTTTGCCGGGATTTATCTCTCGGAGTTCCTCGCCAATACCGGAGCACTCCCAGAACGATTGGACGCGCTCATTGCTGCGATAAAACGCGTCTACGCCTCGACCTTTGGACCGAACGCCAGGGCCTATCGAAAGCGCCATCTGCTCCCGTGGCAGCAGGAAAAAATGGCGATTCTTATCCAGAACATGATCGGACATCACTACCCCCACAATCTCTTCTATC
>CAZOUO010000092.1:0-9655 GCA_964582975.1 uncultured Thermotogae bacterium
ACTGGGAACCCGCGCTCTCGCCGAATGGGAGCATGATCGCATTTGAGTCTCCCGGTGGGAAGGGGTTTGAGATCTTCGTGCGAGATCTTGAGACCGGGGAGGCAACCCAGCTGACTTCGAATGAGGTCGACGATTGGTCGCCGAGTTGGTCTCCACAGGGTGACCGACTTGTCTTTTCCTCCAACCGTGAGAAGAACGTCGATCTGTATGTCATCGAGTTAGAGACCATGAAGGTAAGTCGACTCACGACCCACGAAGGTGACGATGTAAATCCGTACTGGGGCACAAATAGAAAGATCCTATTCAACTCCAATCGTTCCGGGGTGTGGGAAATCTACATGGTCGATCCGGAGGGGACGAACCTGATCAAGATCACCGAGACGGCCGAGTCCTCGTAGCTGACGTGGTATCGGGAGCGTGCCGATGTCAAACGAGGGCACCACCGCAATTGTCCTAGCTGCTGGCGAGGGAAAGCGCCTGGACGCTGGACTGAACAAGATTTACATCCAACTTGCCGGACGGCCTCTTCTTTCCCACTGCCTGTGCGCATTTGACCGATCACCGTTGATCGACCAGATCGTTCTCGTTGTCGCCCACGGAGAAGAAGAGCGCGTAGGAGAACTCGTTGGCAGTTTAACGAAGGATAATCGGCTTGTCCGCGGCGGGACACGGCGGAGGGACTCTGCGCTTGCCGGAGTGGAGGCCGCGAAAGGGAGGGTCGTACTGATCCACGACGCGGCCAGGCCATTTCCTAGCTTAGAATTGATTGAGCGGGTGATTGAAGGGACGCGAGCGCATGGGGCATGTGTTCCGGTGATTCCAATGGCGGACACGATACGTTATAGCAACGGAGAGGGTTTCCTTCTTCCCCAGACGGTCGTACGAGAAGGCTTGCTGAGGATGCAGACTCCACAGGGATTCGAGCGGGAGCTGATTCGCCATTGTCTTAGGGTTAATGAAGTGACCTACACCGACGATGCTGCGGCAGTCCTGACAGGGGGAGCGCGGGTGTGGAGTGTGTCCGGTGAGGCGACCAACCTCAAGGTTACGACGAAGACGGATCTCGTCCTTGCGGAGGCGGTTGCAGCGCATCTTGCCCGCGCGGAGTGCTAAATGCATGGCTTTGTGATTCTCTTTGTCGAGCCGAAGGGATGCTGCTAGAATACGTTGAAACTTTTTGATCAAGGAGGTTAGGTGATGGCGAAGATCAGGTGTGCCTGGGTGATGCTGGCGTTGTGTGTTGTTGGCCTGTCCGCAGCGGTGCTTGCAGGCGGGGTGGAGGTGGCCTTCTACGAGGCCGGGACGGCAACGGTGGGGATGTTTACTAACACTGTTGGTGCCGCTGTGACCGGTCTGCACATTGAATTTGACCAAGAGGTCACGATCGTCAACAAGGTGGAGTTTGGAGGATACCTTCCGGCGATTGGACCGCTGACTGGAAATGCCTTCGATTTCGCCGGTGGAGAGCTGGTTGTTGGCGGGGTAGTGGAGCTAGATTGGGAGCCTGCTGGGGCGACTCCTATTCTGGTCCAATGGATCTCCGGTACGGTCCCGGTGGGGTCACCGTACTTCACCACGCTTCCGGTGCTGGGACGGCTGCTCGGCGAAGGCATCGTGATGTTGCGCGAGCAGATCCCAGGCCTACTGTCCGCAACGTTGGAGCAGTTCTTCACTGCCAACGTGGAGTTCTTCAAAATGCTTGAGGAGTCGCTGGGAATGTCGATCCAGGAGTCGTTGATGCCGATTATCCTGACTGCTCCAGCAGAGGGGATCGAGAACTTCTTCAATACGTTGGTCGGAATGCTTGGAGTGACAACCTTAGAAGAGCTTCTTCAGGCAGACGTTGACCTTTCCGCGCTGCTCGCTCTTGTTGGTCTGTAAGCACATCGGGGGAGGCCAAGCCTCCCCCTCCATTTCTCATTGAGAAAGACGGGTCTTCTCGCGGGACTCTCTTCTATTTTGGTTAGGTTCTAGTGTGCTGCCCAGCCTTCCGAGGAGTCGGTAGACGTTTCTTCGGCGCGCGAGATCATCGATCAACTGCTGGCCTTCATCTGCAGCTTGGGGCACCTGATCGGAGAGGAGATCGTTCGCCTGTTGAACACGATCCTCCCCTCGATGGCGGTTCCAAGCGAGCTTGTCGATCCAATTGGGCTCCTAGCCATCTTGACGATCTTTTTGGCTATTGCCAGCATTGCCAAGAAGCTTGTGTGGATCGTGGTGATTGCTGGCTGGGTTCTCATCATCGTGCGGCTGATTATCTTTCTCATCCAGCATTATCTCTAGGCCGCGACCAACTTTTTCACCCGCTCTGGGGAGAGCGGATAAGCGCAGATTTCCTTTCCAAGTGCGTGGGCTACTGCGCGGGAGACAGCGGCGTGTGCGGCCATCAACGGAACCTCTCCGATCCCCTTGGCCCCGAACGGGCCAGGTGGGTAGAGGGCCTCCACGAAATCGACCTTGGAGTAAGGAACGACATCGCGGATCGTTGGGATGCGGTAGGTCGTAAACCCATCTGCTTGTAGGTGTCCATTCTTCGCAGGGATCTCTTCCATCAAGGCGAACCCGAGTCCTTGCGCAATCCCCCCCTCCACCTGGCCGGAAGCAGTCTGTAGGTTCAGAATCTTCCCCGAATCGTGCACGGCCACGTAATCCTCGACCGAGACTTCTCCGGTGCTCAGGTCAACCTCCACCTCGGCAATGTGCGTAGCGTAGGAATAGACGAAATACGGATTTCCTTGCCCGGTTTCTGCATCCCAATCGACCGATTGCGCGCTTGTCCAGCCTTCGGTTGCCGGGTCGAGGTTGCGCAGCCAAAACGCCCGTGCGATCTCGGGGAGTCGGTCGGGGATCTCTGTTTCGGGGATGTTGAGATCAGTGGCGAGTTTCAGTATGCGCTGGCGGAGCTTGCTGGCAGCGTCGAGGATGGCGAGGCCGCTCATGATCGTTCCGCGTGAAGCGACCGTTGGACCGCTATCGGGAACGCGAGAGCTATCCACTGGCGCGAGGTGAATGCGATCCATCGGGATCTCAAGGGCTTCAGAGGTAATTTGAGTGAGCACGGTGGTCAAACCCTGTCCCATCTCGACCGTTCCCACCGCAACGGCGACCGAGCCGTCCGGCTCCAGCTTGAGGTAGGCTCCGGCTTTATCTAAAAAAGGAGCTTTTGCCCCTAATCCCACTCCATACATGACAGTGGATATTCCCAAGCCACGCTTTCGATACCGGTACGATGCGTTGGATGCTCCGATCGACTTTAGGCGTGTGTTCCAGTTTGCAAGTTTTCCTGCTTGCTCGATGGTTTCCTTCACTCCGACGCTCTGTTCCAACCGTTGGCCGGCGGCGGTTTCATCACCGGGGTTGAGAGCATTTCGTCGCCGGATCTCCAGCCGATTGATTCCTAGGCGCTCAGCAAGGAGGTCCAACTGCGACTCGTGGGGAAAGATAACCTGTGGGCTACCAAATCCACGAAATGCACCACAAGGAACGGTGTTGGTGGCCACTGAACGACCACGAATGCTCACGTGGGGAATTCGATACGGGCCGGCTGCGGTGATCAGCCCTCGCCACAGCACCGCCGAGGAGAGCGTCTGATAGGCCCCCGCGTTGTAGACAAAGTCCACCTCGATCGCGGTCAGCGTTCCGTCCTTCTTCGCACCGGTCCGATATTGGACGATTGCTGGATGCCGCTTGCTCGTCGTTAGGACATCCTCCTCGCGATCGAAGACCAGCTTCACCGGATGGCGGGCTTTCCAAGCAAGCAGCGCTGCCAATGAAGCCACAAGCGAGGGCACGTCCTCCTTCCCACCGAATGCGCCACCAGTAGCAGTTTGGATAACCCGCACCTTGGACAGCGGAAGCCCGAGGACCTTGGCCACGGCTGTCTGGACGTAGAACGGGCACTGCAGCGATCCGTAGATGGTGATCGCACCGTGCTCTTCTGGAACGGCGATCGCTCCTTGAGGCTCCAGATAAGCGTGCTCCTGGTAGCCGGTACGATACTCTCCTTCTACGATCGCATCCGCCTCTGCGAATCCCTGTTCGATGTCCCCTTTAACAAGGCGCATCTCATTGAACAGGTTTGGGCGTTGTTCTACTGCCTCGGGAACGGCCACTACCGGGGCATCGTGCTTGAGAGCTTCCAGAGGATCGAAAACGGCCGGTAGTTCCTCGTAGTCAATCTGAACAAGCGCCTCAGCCTCTTGAGCGCTACGGCGGTTTTCTGTCGCGATCAGAGCGATTGGCTCGCCGATGTAGCGGACGATCTCCTTGGCTAAGGCCGGCTGGTCGTCGTAGATCACGTGTACCACATTCCGGCCAGGAGTCTCATCGGCGGTCATCGTACACACAACCTGTGGATGATCAGCAACTTTCGTCAGATCAAGTTCGCGGATCCGCGCATGTGGTACAGCACTTCGGATGACCTTCCCGAAAAGCATTCCCGGAAAGGCGAGGTCGTCGACGAACCTCGCCTCGCCTCGTACCTTGTCCACTGCATCCGGTCGGGCGACAGGGGCGCCAATCATTCCCTGCTCCGGATTTCTCACACGTGATTGATTCACGCCTATAGCCGGCCTCCCATGGTCAGGGTTAAGATTGCCTTCTGGGTATGAAGGCGGTTCTCTGCCTGATCGACCATCCAAGACAGCGCGTTGTCGCAGACCTCCGAATCGGCCTCGTTTCCACGGTCCACGGGCATGCAATGCAACAGGTATCCGGGATTACAGAGCCTTTCTTGTCGATCGGCGGTGTAGCACCAGTCTTTGTAGCGCTGCGCGATCTTGAGTTCCTCCTCCTTGCCGACCTCGTACCGGCTGCCTGTGTACCAGTTGCGTGGGAACACCACAGTTGCGCTATCGAGAGCCTTGTCCATATCGTGGATAATTTCGAACGAGCCGCCGGATCGGCTTGCCGAGTCCTTGCACTGCTGCGTCACTTTCGGGTCAAGAGCGTATTCCGGTGGATGGGCGATCACGACCTCCATTCCATACATTGACGAGATAAGAGCTGTCCCCTGCACGGAGCACCGCCCACGGATCCACGGGGAATAAACCCAGGTGATTACAATCTTCTTACTTTTTACGTCGCCGAGCTTCTCGTGCATGGTATAAATATCAGTGAGGGATTGGCAGGGATGGTTGATGTCTGATGCCATGTTGATGACGGGGATTTCGGCGTACTCGGCGAATTTGCGCATAATCTCGTCGCCTTGGCCGTAGTAGATGATCTCGTCATCGAGAAGACGTATCCCTATTCCGTCTCCAAACCGAGTCATCACCTTCGCTGTGTCCTTGATCGATTCGCCGGTGCCCGGTCGCTCCTCCAAGGAAAGGCGCATCGTGGATGGATGGATGAATTGGGCATGCCCACCGAGCTGTGTCATCCCCGTCTCGAACGACTGACGCGTCCGTGTCGAGCCACTGAAAAAGAGCGCAAGGAAGGTCTTGTACGGTAAGGTTGGGTGCGGCTTGCCACTGTAATACAGCCCCTTCAGCTGGTCGGTGGTCTTCATCGCGATGTCGTATTCCTCTTTGGTCCAATCCGTTTCACTAATGAGATCTCTGCCGCTCAGATCAAACCAACTCATCCTCACCTCCTTGTGGCCTGGACCGTGCTCAAGTCAACAGAAGAGCCAGCATTCCTTTTTGAGCGTGCAAACGATTTCCTGCCTCCTCGATGATGATTGAGGAGGGACCGTCGATGACCTCGTCGGTCACCTCCATGTCCCGGTCAGCCGGGAGGCAGTGCATGTACAGTGCATCGTTGGTAAGGGACATCTTCTCAAGGGTGCAGATCCAGTGTTTGTTCGCCTCGAAGGTCGCCTTTGCCTTTTCCGGATCCATGACCCCCGCCCCATCGGTCGGTTGGACGGTCCACGCTTTCGGGTAGACCACGTCCGCCCCTTTGAACGCCTCGTCCATACCGTGAACGATCCGGAACGCGCCGCCGTGGTGCTTTGCCAGATCCTTCGTCGCCGACAGCACATTCGGATCAAGGTCGAGGCCTTGTGGATGGGCCAAGGTGACATCCATTCCCAGCATCGCCGCGGAGATGATCGCGCTCTGCGGCACGGCAAGTGGCTTCTCCACCGAGCCGGAATAGGCCCAACTCATGACGAACTTCCTTCCCTGCAGGTTCGGTCCCAACTTCTCCTGCATCGTCATCACATCGGCAAGCGCCTGGCAGGGGTGGTACATGTCGTCTTCCATGTTGATCACCGGAACGCGCGACCACTTGGCGAACTCCCGCACGATCAGGTTCCCTTTCCCGTACTGCCAGCCCGCATGCTTTCCGTAGATGCGGATGGCGATTCCGTCGCCCATCTCAGCAAGGACGCGAGCAACATCGCTGATCCGCTCCGTTGAATACGCCTTCTCCTCCCCTTTCAGCGCCGGCGTGTACACCGCGCCGGGCTGGAGGAAGTGGGCGTGACCGCCAAGCTGGGTCATCCCGGCCTCGAACGAGTTTCGCGTCCGAAGCGAGGTGTTGTAGAATAGCATGTGAAGCGTCATCCCGTCGAGAACCCGGTGCGGTTCGCGGCGAATCTGCCTCCGCTTGAGGTCGTGGGCGGTATCGAGCATCGCCTCAATTTCATCCCGGTCGAAATCGAGCCAGGTGATGAAATCCCGTCCCCGCAAGTTCGTTTTGGACATATGGGCCTCCTTAATCTCTTGTGATTGTTGTTCCCGCTTTTGCCTCGAGGGCATCCATCGCGTGATCGAGCGAGGTGATAAGCGCTCTTTCTCCACCGGCTTCAATAAACCGGACGGCAGCACGGATCTTCGGTTCCATCGAGCCCTTGGCGAAGTGGCCCTCTGCGTGGTAACGCTTGGCCTCAGCAAGGGTCATATGGGAAATGGCTTTCTCCTGTGGCGTCTTGTAGTGAAGCTTCACGTGCTCGACATCAGTAAGGATGAGGAAGATGCTCGCACCTACATCCTCTGCAAGGCGTTCGCCAGCGAGATCCTTGTCGATTACGGCTTCCACTCCCACGAGGCGACCGTCCTCTTTGATCACCGGGATCCCACCGCCACCAGAAGAGATAACGATCGATCGGGCATCCACCAATTGACGAATGGCTTCCCTCTCGAAGATTTCTATTGGATCAGGGGAAGGGACGACGCGCCGCCAGCCACGACCGGCGTCTTCACGGACATGGTAGCCCTTGGTCTTCTCAAGTTCCTTGGCTTGTGCTTCGGTGTAAAATGGTCCTACCGGTTTGGTTGGGTTGTGAAAGGCGGGGTCATTTCTATCGACGACGGCCTGTGTTATCACAGTGGCAATCGGGATGTCCCCCCGGCCGTTTGCTGCAAGGAGAGAGTGCAATGTTTGCTGGATCATGTATCCGATTTGCCCTTGGCTCTCCGCGCCGCAGACGTCGAGCGGCATCGGTGCGGCCACATCCTTTCCGGCCTCGTTTTGTAGAAGGATGTTTCCAACCTGGGGTCCGTTGCCATGGGTGATGATGATCTTGTATCTGCCCGATAGGACCATTTGAGCAAGCTGTTGACAGGTGAGTTCGACGTTTGCCATCTGCTCTTCGAACGTTCCCCGCTGGCTGGGTTGGAGAATGGCATTTCCACCGAGGGCAATCACTGTCACCTTCTTCTCGTTTACCATCGAATCACCTTCTCATCTAGTAAATCGGCATGGTCACCTGGAAACCAGCTAGCGCATCCTTGGTCCATTTCAAGCCTACCCAACAGTTTGCACAAGATCTTTCCGTCTATCAGGGTCCAAGAACCGAGCAAGGACCTCCAGGGCTTCGTAAAGGGAATCCAGGGAGAGGTACTCATCGGGCTGATGGGCCTGGGCAATGTCTCCGGGACCGTAGATGACCACTGGAATGTTGAGCGCGGTTACGATGACACCGGCATCCGTGTAGTAGGGTGCAAGCACAACTTCTTCAGAAGGGCCTGTGGGTTTGTCAATCACGCTGAGGAAGTCTTGTACATCTGGGTGATGAATGTCGCTGATAATTGGCGGATTATCGCTCATAATTCTCGTGGAGAATTGCACGCCAGTTTGTGCAGCTACTTCAGTTCCCAGTTTCTCAACGAGGTTGAGGACCTGCGTCTTCTCCTCATCAGAGACGAAGCGAACGTCCAACTTCACTCGCGTGGTATCAGGGACCACGTTCACTTGCCACCCGCCATCAATCTGCCCAATGTTGAGCGTGGTTTGGCCTCGGCCTGGAATCTTATCGAGCTGCGTTGCCGCCTCAGCAAGCTGCAAACAGAATTGTGCAGCGGGAAGGATCGTGTTGATTCCCAGTTCTGGAACCGAGCCATGTGCCGCCTTGCCTGAAAACGTCGTCTCGACCCATAGCTCCCCCTTTTGGCCGATAAAGACTTCTCCCGCAGTCGGTTCCGTGATGATGAGAAACTCTGCATCATCAATCAAGCCGGATTGGACGACCGATCTTGCACCTCGGTAGGCCTGCTCCTCGTCAGCTGTAAATACAAGGATGAGGTTCTTTCGCGGGGTGAGACCGTCACGAGCGATCAACGTGGCGAGCTCGAGGATGACCGCCACGCCGCTTTTCATGTCGGCCGAGCCCCGGCCCCATACTCTGCTTTCTTCGATTTGACCCTCAAATGGCGGAACGCTCCATTTTTTTTCGTGGGCATCGACCGTGTCCATGTGCCCACATAGGACGATGCTTCCGTCCTCTCTTCCTGGGATCGTTGCAACGAGCGAGCTTCGGCCTGCGTCAAGCGGAATGCGTGCCACTTTGATCCCGTTTTGAGAAAGGTAGGCCTTTATGAAAGCCGCGATCCGGTTCTCATTTCCCGGTGGATTGGTGCTTTGGGTCTGGATGAGCCTCTGGAGAAGTTCTACGGTTTCTTGCTTGACTTTTTCATCGATGCGAATCAACGAATCTCCTTTTTTTCTAAGCGATACTGGAGTGTTTTTTTCATTTGACAAATATCAACAACGTGGATCCTGTTGCTTCGGTGCAACGGAGGAAACGTGTGATCTACGCTTCCCAAATCTCTCGCATTCGCCTCCAATGTTCCTCCATTCTCCCCAAAGCCTTCTCCGGACTACTCTGTGCAATTGCTTCGACGATCTCGCTATGTAGTTCGACCACATGCTCCATGTCAGCCACGTTCTTCAAGTAGTAGTGGTGAGTAAACTCCTGGTAGAGTTTTTGGTCCATGGTGTTGACCAGCGGCAACAATGCTGCGGTGATCAAGCGGTTGCCTGAAGCTTCGACAAGGGCAAGGTGAAAGGCTTTATCGGCGGCAAAGTAGGAGGAAAAACGACCGCTTTGTGCCTGGCGTCTCATCTCGTTGATGATTGTCTCAAGAGAAGAAACAGACTTCTTCGAGACTTTTTCGGCTACCAAAGCCGCGACGGGGGGTTCTAGACAGGCGCGTGCTTCCATGACTTCCAGGCAGCCCGCTTCACTCTCGATCAGGTGTGGTGCCTCTTGCTCCTCAGCGGAGGAGGGCATCTTGAGCACGTAGTTGCCGCTCCCGGATTTCGACTCGATCAGACCGACGGCCTGTAAGGCGGAGAGCGCCTCGCGGACTGAGGGGCGACTAACGCCCATTCGCTCGGCCAGTTCAAATTCTGACGGAAGTTTGCTTCCCACGGGAAAGGAGCCGCGCTTTATGGCAGCAACGATTTGTTCGGCAACGATGGCCGATAC
>CAZOUO010000093.1:0-9574 GCA_964582975.1 uncultured Thermotogae bacterium
GTGAAGCGGTTTGTACAGCGGGGAGAACTGGGGCCATTTGTCCCGCGTTACGAGGGCGATTACCGCCTTTCTCCAGAACTCAATCGGGTGGCCACTTCCCACTATCTTCAAGCGTTTGCGGCCCGCCGCAAGGCGCACGAACTGCTCTCCGTCTTCGGTGGGAAAATGCCGCACAATGTAGGGATCGTTCCCGGAGGGGCCACGCAACTCCCTACGGTGGACACGATCACGGCGTTCTTGTGGCGTCTAAACGATATCCGCAGCTTCATCGACAACGTCTATCTCGCCGACGTGAGGGCGGTCGCGGGAGCCTATCCCGATTACCTGGAGATTGGCGCTGGATGCGGTCGTCTCCTCGCCTACGGTGGTTTCCCCACAGAAACTGATAAGTTCCTCGCTAGCGGTACCGTCTCAACCGATCTTGGGCCCGCCGCGTTTGATCCGGCGCAGATCAACGAATCGGTTCGCCATTCCTGGTATGACTCATCCGAAGATCCCCTTCACCCTTTCGTTGGCAGGACCGAGCCGAATCCGGACAAGGAAAGTGCCTACTCGTGGCTCAAGTCTCCGCGGTACAACGGCCAAGTGCACGAGGTCGGACCGCTGGCGCGGATGGCAGTGAACTACGCCCGCGAGAACGGCGCGGTCAAGCCGCTGGTCGATTCTTCCTTGAGCGAACTAAACGCTCAGCCTTCTGCGCTGTTCTCCGTGATGGGCCGCCACCTCGCCCGCGCCCTGGAATGCAAGGTCGTGGCCGACGCCATGGCCGATTGGGTCCTGCAGCTCGCTCCAGGGGAAGCGGTTTACACGCCCTACGAGATCCCGGAAGAAGGACAAGGTGCAGGGATGACCGCTGCCCCGCGCGGTGCGCTCGGACATTGGGTGAAACTTATGGACGGCAAGATCGCTCACTATCAATGCGTCGTTCCGACCACGTGGAATGCCTCTCCCAGGGATGGAGGGGACAACCCCGGCCCGATCGAGCAGGCGATAACCGGCGCGGCGATCAGGGACGAGCGCAATCCGTTCGAAATTGTGCGCATCGTTCGATCGTTCGATCCTTGTCTGGCCTGCGCGGTACATCTTGTTCGACCGAAGGGCAGGACCGTCGCCCTGTTCAGGGTTGCATAGGAAAAAGCGATGCGAACTGCGATCCTCGGCGTGGGAAACCTGCTTATGAAAGACGAAGGAATCGGCGTCCACGTGGCTCGGGTCTGTGCGCGGTTGCCCCTGCCAGAGGGGGTAGAAGTCATCGACGGCGGAACGTCAATTGAACTTGCTCATCTTATCGAAGGCTTCGACAAGATGATTGTGATCGACGCCGCTTCGGCCGGCGGGAAGCCGGGCCAGATCTATCACTTCACGCTAGAGGAGATCGAGAAAGACGAAAGCCCCCTTCTCTCCAGTCATGAGTTCGGGATTGCTCGAACACTCAGTGCGAGCGCGTTTGGAGAGAAACCGCCTCGAACGGTCCTCGTTATCGGAGTAGAGCCGAAAGAAATCGATTGGGGATTGGATCTCTCAAAAGAACTTGAAAACAAGATCCCGGAGATTGTTAAGCACGTGCTCAGGGAGATTGAGCCAGGAGGTGACGATGCTCGTAAGTGAAAGAAAACCGATGGAAGAGATCATAAGCTTCCTCGTCGGTGAGAGTAAGGTCTTCTTGTTGGGCTGTGACGGCTGTGCCGCCGCCTCTGGCACCGGAGGCGAGCAGGACATCTTGGAACTTAAAAGACAATTGGAGAAAGAAGGAATCAGGGTCGTCGGCTGGAAGGTGATCGAATTCTTGTGTCAGAAGGCACTGGTCAGGCGAGAACTGAGGCCGTATGCGTCTGCCCTTCGCGACGTCGACTCGATCCTTGTTTCCACCTGTGGTATCGGCGTCCAGGCGACGGCCACGGTGGTGGACGTGCCCGTCCACCCTGCCTGCAACACCATTTCTCTCGGCGGCATCCGTGGGGAGTGGCAGGGCGAGGAACGGTGCCTTGAGTGCGGCCAGTGTTTCTTGGACATTACCGGGGGGATCTGTCCGCTCACCGCCTGCACGAAGCAGTTGGTGAACGGGCCGTGCGGGGGGGCCAAGGATGGGCGATGCGAGTTTGAGCCTGACGCGCGACCGTGCGGTTGGCAGCTGATCTACGAACGCTTAAAAAGCCTCGATCGCCTCGATGTCCTCAGGCAAACTCCTCCCCAATTGAAGGACTTCGCTCAGATGCAGCCGCCAAAGGAGATAAGGTCCACTTCCAAATGGGCCGTGGACATCCAGACTAAGGAGGAGGTTGCCGCAACATGAAGCTGAGCGAGCTGTTTGCACGAGGTAAATTCGTCGTCACGTCCGAGGTCGGTCCTCCAAAAGGGACCGATACGAGCGAGATGCTGGAAAACGGCGACCTTCTGAAACCGCGCGTGGACGCGATCAATATCACCGACCAGCAATCCTCGGTGATGCGTCTTGGATCCTTGGTCTCTTCGCTGCTTCTCAAGCAGCGGGGCATCGAGCCGATCTACCAGGTAACCTGTCGCGATCGCAACCGGATCGCGTTGCAGTCCGACCTGCTCTCGGCCTGGGCGATGGGAGTAAAGAACGTGCTCTGCCTCACCGGCGACTACGTCTCCTTGGGCGATTTTCCGGAAGCGAAACCCGTTTTCGACCTGGATTCGGTCTCCCTTCTGGCATCGGCCAAGCATCTGAACGAAGGACAAGACCTCGGGGGAAACAAGCTGCAGGGGGCGCCCGATTTCTGCCTCGGAGCGGTGGTCACACCGGCGGCAGATCCGATCGAACCCCAACTAATCAAGATGGAAAAGAAGCTGCGGGCAGGGGCGCAGTTCTTCCAAACCCAAGGGATCTTCGATCCGGAAAGGTTCTCCTCCTTTATGGACCAGGCCAAGGATCTCGGCGTTCCGGTGATGGCCGGGATCATCCTGCTCAAGTCAGCCGGTATGGCCAGATTCATGAACGAAAACGTGGCAGGGGTCCACGTGCCCGATCCTCTCATGCAAGAGATGGGAAGTGCGGAGGACCGGACACAAACAAGCATCAAGATCGCGGCCCGACTGATCGGCGAGATCAAGGACCTCTGTCAGGGCGTACACATCATGCCGATCGGCTGGGAGCGGCACGTGCCGGCCGTGCTCGATGCCGCCGGGTTATGACGCGTGCTTCTTGGCGGATCGGACCGTGTTGGCCAGAAGCATTGTGATCGTCATTGGGCCGACACCGCCTGGCACCGGGGTGAGATAACCGGCGACTTCTGCGGCCTGATCGAAGTCGACGTCGCCGACTAAGCCGTCTTCGAGGCGGTTGACCCCCACGTCGATGACGACCGCGCCGGGCTTGATCATCTCGGCCTTGATCAGCCGCGGAACTCCCACGGCGGCAACTAGGATGTCCGCCTTTCTCGTCACGGCACCGAGGTCGCGGGTGCGGGAGTGACAGATCGTCACCGTGGCGTGGCGAGCGAGCAGCAGCATCGACACGGGCTTTCCGACAATGATGCTACGCCCAACCACCACGGCCTGCTTTCCCTCTATCTCAACACCGGTTGAGTCGATGAGTTTGATGGTCCCGGCTGGAGTGCAAGGGATGAACGGAGGCAACTCGTCCCAATACTTGGCCGAAAGAAGTCTGCCAAGGTTCAACGGATGGAAACCGTCCACGTCCTTGTCGGGACTGACGTGCTGCAACACGGTCGGAGCATCGAGATGTTTTGGCAGCGGGAGCTGGACGAGTATCCCGTGGATTTCCGGGTCGCGATTTAAGGCATCGATTTGGGCGACCAGCTCCTCCTGTGGAACATCCGCCGGGGGTCTGACCCCACGAGACATCAGTCCGACTTTGGCGCAGGCCTTCTCCTTCATCCGGACGTAGACCTGACTGGCAGGGTCTTCTCCCACCAGAACCGTGGCTAAGCCAGGAGTAATTCCTTGTTTTGCGAGCTTGGCCACCTCCTCCGCCAGCTCTTGACGGAGCTCTTCTGCGACCTTCTTGCCATCGATTATTTGCGCTTTTGGCATCGAACGGTCTCCTTTCAAAAGAATTTTGCACATTGATTGCCTTTTCTTTCTAACACAATTGGCCTTGTAAATGCAAAAGATGGCAGCTACCAAGGCGAAGTGCATTGTCAGCATGATCTAGCTAGGTAATGCATTTTTGAACGCTTTGGAAGTAGGCTATAGAATGCTTTTCAACAGCGCGTTGGAGGTAGGGAGAATGGCTGGAGAGTCTTTACCGGTTGAGGAGAATGCAATCCATGCGCCTTGTACGGCAGCCTGCCCGGTTCATACGGACACTCGCCAATTGGTCGAACTCATCGTCAACGGGCGATACGAAGATGCCCTAGACCTTCTGCTTGCGGCCAATCCCTTCTCGTCGGTTTGCGGACGGATCTGTCACCACCCCTGTGAACAGAGCTGCCGCCGTGCAAAAGTGGATGCCCCAGTGGGCTTGAGAAGACTGAAGCGCTTCGTGATGGAAGCCACCACGGACTACCGCCAGTCCCGCCGCGAACGCAAAGGGGCTCCCCAAGAGAAACTGAGGGTCGCCATCATCGGGGCCGGCCCTTCGGGTCTGACCGCCGCCGCCGACCTTGCCCAACTAGGCTACAGACCCGTAGTATTCGAGAAGTTCTCGACACCTGGTGGGTTGTTGGGACACGCGATTCCCCGCTATCGCCTCCCGTATTCCGTGGTTAAGGAGGACATCGACGATATTCTCGCCCAGGGAGTAGAGTTGAGAACCGGCGTGGAGATCGGCAAAGATGTGCTCCTCGATGACCTCTTCAGCCTGGGTTTTGCTGCCGTTCTCATTGCTACCGGGCTCACGGAGAGTCGCACCTTGGGAATTACGGGAATCGACAGCCAAGGGGTCTTTCTTGCCCTACCCTTTCTACTCACTGCCCTGTCTCCGCAAGCACTTGAGGTAGGAAAGCGGGTCGTCGTCATCGGGGGAGGTAATGTGGCCGTTGATGTCGCGCGCACGGCCAGGCGCTTGGGGGCAGAGAAGGTGACCATGGTCAGTCTGGAATCCCGGGACGAGATGCCTGCCTGGCAATGGGAGATCGAAGAGACGAAGGAAGAGGGAATCCAGATCATGAATTCCTGGGGACCCCGATCAGTCTTCAGCGAGGACGGAGCAGTAAGAGGGTTGGAGCTAAAGAAGTGTACGTCTGTTTTCGATTCCGGTGGCAGATTCCGCCCCCAGTACGATGAGAACGACAATGCCACAATTGTTGCCGATAACTTGATTATTGCCATCGGACAAAGAGGAGATCTTACTTGTCTGGAAGGCTCCCACGTGGAATTGGCAGGAGGGGGAAGGATCAAATGGGACAAGGAAACGCTCTCGTGCTCGAAAGAAGGCGTCTTCGCCTGCGGTGAGGTGGTTACCGGACCAGGTTCCGCCGTGGAAGCCGTTTTCGACGGCCACCGGGCAGCAAAGGCGATAGCCCACTACCTTGAGAACGGGAAGCTCCTGAAGCAACCTCCGATGGAGTTAGAGCACATCGGAGATCTGCCAGACGAGGTCGCCAGCAGGGTGAGACTCCTCAGTCCTTCTGCTGTTGATCTCCTACCTCCAGAGAAACGCGTCAAGGACTTCTCGGAGATCGAGCGCGGATTTACGGAGGTCGATGCACTCGCTGAGGCCAGAAGGTGCCTCGCATGCACGACCGGAGCCCTTGCGGATGAGGAGAAGTGCGCCGCCTGCTTAACCTGTGTTCGTATTTGTCCATTCGGAGTGGCCACGGTGGATCAAACCGCAGCGATGCCCCAGGACGAGTGCCAGGCCTGCGGGCTGTGTGCCGCTCAATGCCCCGCCGCTGCCATCGCCCTGACGAGATTCGGGACAAACCAGATGAAGGAACAGCTACAACAGTTGGTACCGTTCATCAAGGACAAAGGTACGACTACTCCCGTGATTGTGTCTTATTGCTGCCTGTTTGAAATGACGGGCAGAAAGTTCGTCCGCGAAGCAGAAGCCACGTATCCTGAAGAAGGCATTGTGCCGATAATGATACCCTGTGTTGCTAGGTTGAGCGCTGCCGACCTCTTGAGTCCTTTCGAAGTGGGTGCTGACGGCCTGGTCATCATCGCCTGCAGTGAGGGCTCGTGCCTTTATCCTACCGCAGAAGACAGGCTTCTTACCCGTGTGCGTCAGGCCAAGAGCATCCTGGCAGAGATTGGCCTGGAGGAGGAGAGAATCGACTACTGGAAGACAGAGGACTCGGCAGAGGTTTCCTGGACAACATTCTGGACTCTGTCGCAAAGGAAGCTTGACGAGATCCTTAACACAAAAAGGGGAGAGACAAAGTGATCGTAGCGGAAAGAAAACCACTGACAGAAATAAGGGGCTTTGTGGAGGACTATCACCGAATCCTGATTCTGGGATGTGGAACGTGTACCACAGTCTGCCTCGCCGGAGGGGAAGCCGAAGTGAAAGTAGTAGCTTCTGGACTTCGCATCTCCTTTCTCCAAGATGAGAAGGAGGTTGAGATCCTCGAGGGCTGCATCACTCGTCAATGTGAACCGGAGTTTGTGGAAGAAGCCCAGCAGAAAGTGAAGGAGGAGGCGATCGAAGCGGTGGTCTCACTTGGGTGCGGGGTAGGGGTTAACCTTATTGCCCAGTTGCTGGAAACGGTTCCTGTCTTTCCCGGGGTAAACACGAAGTTCTTCGGTGGGGTTGTCGAACCGGGACTGTGGTTGGAACTGTGCGCTGGCTGCGGCAATTGTATCCTCCATCTCACCGGTGGGATTTGTCCCATTGCCCGCTGTTCAAAATCACTGCTCAACGGCCCGTGTGGGGGGACTCGTGACGGAAAATGCGAGATCAGCGAGGACGTGGACTGCGGCTGGGCACTCATTGTTGAGAGGATGAAAGCGCTCGGAACTCTGGAACGTCTCGCAGAGATCATTCCGGCGCGCGATTGGTCCACCTCCCACCACGGAGGTCCCAGAAGGGTCGTCCACGAAGAAGTGGCCGAACTCGTCGGGGAAGAGGAAAGAAATGAGTGACAATGAAAAGCGATAGTAATCTGGAAAGAGTCTTAGAGGCAGGCCACTTTGCCGTCACTGCAGAGATCGGCCCACCGATGGACTGTGATGCACGCAGGGTGGTAGAGAAAGCACAGCTCCTAAAAGGGATGGCCGATGCCTACAACATCACAGACAATCAAACCGCGGTAGTGCGCATGTCGAGCATTGCTGCTGGTGTGCTCATCAAAGGCGAAGGTCTGGAGCCGATCATGCAGATGACATGCCGGGATAGGAACCGTCTTGCGATTCAGTCGGACATCCTTGGGGGTTGCGCCCTGGGCATCAAGAATTGCCTTTGCATTGCCGGAGACCATCAGACGTTCGGGGCCGCGGGCAAACTCAAAGGCCATCCCGGTGCTAAGAACGTCTACGATGTGGATTCGATCCAATTGATCTCAATGCTGAGAGGAATGAGGGACGAAGGCCATCAGCAGGGCGGAGACCCTCTGGAGACAAGGCCGCCACTATTCATCGGTGCTGCCTGGACTCCTCTTGGAGATCCGATTGAGATTCGTCCGCTCCGGTTGCAGAAGAAGGTGGAAGCAGGCGCTGATTTCATCCAGACTCAGGGGGTCTATGATGTCGACAGCTTCACCGAACAGATGCAGATCATCTGTAACATGGGCCTTCACGAACGGACCTACATTCTTGCTGGAATCATCGTGCCCAGAAGCCTGGGAATGCTGAAATACATGGACAGTACAGTAGCCGGAGTGACTGTCCCTGAATCCCTGATCAACCGGATGGCTGAAGCACGAGAGTCCGCCGGCGAGGACAAGAAGCAGGCGGCCCGCAAACAAGCAGAAGAAGGGGTCAAGATCTCTGTCGAACTGATTGAGCAGGTGCGCGAGATTCCTGGGGTGAAAGGTGTCCATATTCAGGCAATAGAATGGGAACACCGATTACCTGAGATCGTTGAGACGGCGGGACTTCTTCCCCGACCAGCAGTATCCGGAAAGGAGGGACAAGATGGCGTCGAAAACTAAGATCATGGTGGTTGAGGATAACCTGGATGAAGCAAAACTGATCAAGATGGTACTCGAAGGAGAAGGATACGAGGCAGTCTGCGCGTTCAACGGAAAAGACGCCTTAGAGAAGCTGGAATCGGAAAACCCTGCCCTCATCGTGCTCGACATTATGATGCCCGAAATGGACGGGTTTAGCTTCTGCTCAAAGGTCAGATCGTCACCCGATCATAAGAACATACCTGTCATAATGTTGACGGGAGTCGCCAAGCGCATTCACGAGACCAAATACCCCATGAACGGAATCATGAGAGCGGAAGCGGAAGAATACCTGGAAAAGCCAATAAAACCCGAGGATCTTTTGCAAGCGATTACCAAGCTATTGAAATGAAGGATTCGCCTCCCCAGTCGATCAACTGCTGGGAGTATCTTGAATGCGACTACGGACCTGATTCTCTGAAGCCCTGTCCTGTATCGTACGACGAAGCCAGCAACGGCATAAACAGTGGGGTAAACGGAGGAAGATCCTGTTGGGCTGTTGTTGGAGTGCTCTCCGGAACAGAAGATCTGGCACCATGCGCCCAGAAAGTGAACTGCCTTACGTGCGATTTCCTCCACTTGGTAAAGTCGGAGGAAGGTCAGGCCTTCCAGCTTCTCAAGTTAGCACGGGGAGTCAACAACCCCGAGGAACTTCAACAGACCATCACCCAGGTGGAGTCGTTCATGGCCATTCATGAAAGGCTTCGCTCTCGCTTTGACCTCGAACAAACAATTAACGAAATTACAGAGGAAGCGCGAAAAGTGACGGGGGCTCAGCGCGCGTCAGTTTTGCTTCTCAAAGGCAGACCGCCTGCCCTGCGGGGAAGATTCAAGTTGCGAGGCAAGGAACACGAAGTGGTGATAAATCTTGACAAAAACACTGCCGCTGGACTCGCCGCCGTCAATAACCAAATTGTAAATTTGAGAGGCCTTTACGATTCTGATTCCAGCGATGGAGCACCTGTTTTCAGCCGACAATATGACCAGCAGCTTCACTGCCGTACTCACTCCTTTCTAGCGGCTCCGATTTGTGATTCTGAAGAAAGAGTGATTGGAGTGATAACCCTAGCCAATGCGAAGAAAGGGTTCTTTTCAACTGACGATGAATGGTTCATGGAGAAGTACGCAGTCGAAGTTGCCCTGGCGGTGGAGAAACAGAAATTTATCCAGCAAAGTGTTTCTACCTTGCGATTGGGTGCCATCGATGAAACCATCGCCGGACTGTCTCATTGCATAAAAAATATCGCTCAGGCTTTGCGCGCGGGTTCACACATAATAAAGAAAGCCCTAAGATCCAACAGCGTGCAGGATATCAAAGTAGCGTGGGAAATACTTGACCGACACATTGAGCGGCTGGCCAATCTTTCCATGGATGTCCTTGTCTACGACCCTGCAGTACGGGAGCACTCAAACGGAGGCAGTCTCAACAAACTTGCTGAGCATGTGATCAATCTATTCAGAGAGGAAGCCAGAGCCCGGGCGATCGAGATTCAACTGCAGAAAGGTAAGGATGTGGATCCGGCAAGGTTCAACGCGAT
>CAZOUO010000094.1:0-9384 GCA_964582975.1 uncultured Thermotogae bacterium
TAGCCACCCAAGCCGCCGCGGATACGCTCGTAGTCTATCCGAATCGTATCCTCGTCCCCCACCTCTACAAAGAGGATCAACGCACCAAGCTCATAGTCAATCGAGTAGCTGATATCTCGTTCAAGGAGCGTCCCGTTTAGGTAAACCTTTTCACTCCCCGGCACCATTGAGAGACCAAGCATGAACACTTCACCGGAGACCGCATAGGCAAACGTCACACGTACTGAGTTCTCGCCCCCTTCGAAGAAACTTTCCGGAAAGTCAAGTTCGATGATTCCCTCGTCCGGAAAGATGACCACCCGGTAGTCGAAAAGATCCGGGTCGCTGATCGGCCGGAAGGTTCCTCCATCCAAACTCACCTCCACGACGACCGAGTCCTCCTCCACGTTTGTTCGACCGAGGGCGTAAAAGCGATGGCGTCCTCCCCCTGCAAGGGGGTAATCACGTCCGTCAACAATGATGGACACAGAGGCTACGAGTTGTTCGAGGAAGGCAAGCTCATAGTCAGTCCCTTCGTTGAAGGGGTAACGCTTTTTCTCAGTCCCAGTCAGTCCCTCCTCTTCGTTGTACGTCGTGATCGCGTCCTGCAATCGCTCGCGCAAAAGCGTTGCCGGCTCTCTCTTCAGAAGAAGAATGTCCTGCGCATCACTGACTACAGTAAAGCTGCCTTGCGAAAGCTTCACCGAAGGTTCCTCAGCAATGACCCCGAACAGATAAGAAAGCCCGTAAGTTTCAAGAAGTTCTTGCAACCCTTCCGATGGATCAAAGGCAAGCGCAACCTCAGAGAACCCTTCCACAAACGGCGCTTCCAGCTCGTAGTGGTAAAGCCCGTCGATGTGTCGTAGATACGGCTGGTCGAGCCAAGGCTGTCCAGGCGGCGACGCAGAGAAGAGCACTTCCTCGTGGGCAGTGCGTCCGACAAACGTTCTCGACTCCGAGATCCCCTCAATCTGGGAGAGGATCCCAGTGAGCTGAGCCTCCCCGATCCGGTAGTCGAGGCGGACCCCTTTTAGCTTCTTGTTGTATACCGCAAACGCTTCTTTCCCACTGATGGAAAAGTCGCCGAAGATCCCCTGTAGGTCGCCAGCATCTAGGCCAATCGTGAGGGACTGCATGCTCGCTGGTTCTTGATCGTTGAAGTGCGCATCAATCGTGAGCATGGAGAGGGCCTCCCCGTGGATGTCAACGAAAAGGGACTGCTCGAGGAAAAACATATACGGCACCACTCCAGCTTGAGCGAGACCCCGCACATCGCCAAGCCCATAGCGCACGGTCCACGTTTTCTGCCCGTGAACATCGGCCTGGAAAGACTCATCTTCTTGGGAAAAACAGGGAAGGGAGGACAGCAGAAGACAACCGATCACAACTGTCAATAACCACAACTTCAAGGTACTCCCTCTTCCTGCATCCTCTGTTTGCAACCGCATGTATCTCCTTCTTAGAACCTAAAGGTGAGTGAGACGCGGTGGCTGTCGCCAAGCTCAAGACGCGTGGCGTATGCCCAGTCAACGTGAAAATTGGCGAATTGCACCGTAAGTCCCAGTGTGATACCGACATCAGCAACGCCAACGCGAGCAGCTAATCCACCAACCCAGGCCTCAAGGCCAATCGCAAGCCCAGGAGTCGAGGAGAAGAGACCGGAGGCCTCAAAGACAGCGTTCCAACGGACCCCCTCAGACGGCCTCAGAGTCACTGCAACCCCAAGTCGGCTTGCACTTTCCCACGCCTCCGTACGCCCATCTCCAAAGGCGATCGGTTGAGCGAAAGGGTTCTCTATCAAAAGACCCACCCGGATGACGTCCGTGATGACGAGGAGGGCAGGGTCGAGGGCCCACCCAAGAGCGGTGTAGGGTTCCCTCACTCGGTAGAGCTTCCCCCGTACACCCAGGCCCACCGGACCAATGGCAAAACCAGAGGAGACCACCCCTGCTCGACTCACATAGCGGACCCCCCCTTCGCCCGCAGGGATCCACCCTGAGTCAAGCTGCAGTAGGCTGACCCCAAAGTACGGGAGACTAAGGCTTAGCGCTCCGTAGGACACAACTCCTAACTGCTGGCCGAAAAGCGAGGTGACCCCGATGCGGTCGATCCATCCAAGACCGGCCGGATTGTAGAAGGCCGCGTTCTCATCATCTGCCAGGGCAAGGAAGGCTCCGCCCATCCCCAAGGGGCGCGCGCCTGTTCCTAACTGAAAGACTGCCGCAACGTTCGTGTACTCCACGCCGCGGCTCACCACACCCGAAAGGACCAATGCGATCAAGAGGGCGGTCCACGTTCGGCTCATCGCTGGATCACCAATCGTCCGATCTCCGAACTCCCGGTCTCCGTGAGGAGAACATAAAGGTAAAGCCCATTCGCCAAAGGATTTCCGTTGCTTGTCACGAGGCCCCATGTGTATTCGTTCTCATCCAGAGCCAATGCGGTCACAAAGAGAAGCCTTCCCGCAACGTTGTAGATGTGAAGCGTCGCCGTTGTCGTGTTAGTCGGAAGATCATACGTAAAAAGAGCACGCTCCTGGACAGGATTCTCTGCAACTGCAATTATGGGACGTTGCGCTCCATCCTCCTGTGACGGCAGTTCCACTGCAGCAATTGCCGCTTGCGCATCCACTTTTCCCCATCCCCAACGTGGGTTTGGAACCACACCGGTAAAGCCATCGCTAACAGCGGTGTTCGTCAGTTTTGCTTTGATCTCCTGCACCGACAATTGCGGATCCGCTGAGAGCATCAACGCGACCACTCCGCTCACGTGCGGCGCAGAGACACTCGTTCCGGCCGACATCGTATGCACTTGGTCAGGAAGTGTGAGATACCCTTGGGAGGAGCTGTCCGCGGAAAGCGCCGCAGCGACCCATGCACCAGGCGCGGCGATCTCCGGTTTCTGACGGCCGTCGCGGGTGGGACCCTGACTCGAAAAATAAGAAAGAGCGCCAATTGGATAATCGTGGGAGTAGTCTTGCTCGCCGGAAAACGAAGACCACTGCGCTTTGGTGTTGAACGATCCCACGGTGATCACCCGCTCTGCATTCCCCGGTTCGTCAATGGTGGACGTGGAATCTCCACCGACAATCGTCCCGTCCCCGGAGATAATCCACCCATCGAATCGTCCTCCCCCACCGTCGTTGCTCATCGTGAAGGTCCAGAGGTTACCAGGGAGAAGGTTGCTCAGTGTCACCAAGATCTCGTTGTCGCCGTTATTCGGATTCGCTCCGCCCTTGGCGTTATCCACGTATGCGTTTCCAAGCCCACTGCTGGTGTAACCTACCGAGCCCGCAGCAACAACAAGGGGAGCTCCGGTCGGTGGGGCAACGGTAAGGGTGAACTGTGTCCCACCAGGGTACCACAACGAGAAATCAAGGCTGTCAGTAGTTGGATCGACCTTGAAGGTGAACGAGTCGCCGTGAAGCGTACGCGAGACATGGATGGGTTGATCGCCCTCATTCCCCGCTGAGACGATGATTGCTCGCCCAGGATCCTGGGCGAGCTCGTCAAGTCCTTGTTCGAATAGACTTGTGCCATCGTGCGGCCCCTCGTGCCCGCCCAAGCTGAGGTTGACGACCGCCGGAAGTCCCAGTTCCTCCGCTCGATCGAAGATATAGGCCACTCCAGAAAGGATGTCCGAGGTATAGAACGGCGTTTTCACCATGATGAGCCAAGCTGCGGGGGCCACGCCCACAAACCCTCCACTGGAGGAAGACCCATCACCGGCCGCGATTCCCATCACGTGTGTGCCGTGCCCGTCAGTATCTGCCTGACGCACGATCCCCTCTTGTGGCCCGAACCCGAAAGCCAAGTCGCTTTCGATATCTGACCTGGAGTAGTAGATTCCAAAGAACCCGCCCGTTTGGTCCCAAATGTTGAAGATCCGCGACGATTCCTCGAAACCATCACCATCTGCATCGTAGCGAAAGTCAAGATGAGTATAGTCAATTCCGGTATCCACCGCACCAACAATGATGCCTTCGCCAATTACCGGTGGGACCTTTGCGTGCACGCGGTCAGCCCCGATTGCTGGAAGGCTTTGATCAAGCTTTGGCTCAGTCCTCCAGGCCGGTTCAACATAGATGACATCTGGTGAAGAGGCAAGCAGCAACAGCTCTCCCAAAGTAACCGGCATACTGAGGATCGTTCCCGTATTTCCTCTAACCGGCAGACCGAGAAAGCTTTTCCCCCACACCCGACGTCGCACCTTCACTAGCACACCGATCCGTTCTCCCTCATCTTCCGCAATGCCGTGGAGGGAGGAGGGCGGGAGGACCGCTCCTTTTGCTGTAAAGATTTGAAGCACAGGAGCAAGCGAAGCAAGGTCGACCGCTTCAAGAGTGCTCGCTTGGGTGAGGATCCCTCGCAGATAGGGATGAAGCTGCCCCTGGCCACCGAAGGCAACCGGTCCAAGAAGAAGATGAAGAGCTCCAACAACAAGCAATGCTGCGATGAGCTTCCGCATTAAGTTACCCCCTCAAACAGGGGATTGATTCTATCCCATTGGCTTTTCCAACACAAAATTTCGCTTACAGGAGCGGCCGGGTCAAAACTACCATCATGACGGGGAAACAAAAGACCGCTTCGCCGGTTTGAGGGAAAGCCACGCCGGATAGTAAACGGTCAATGCCTGCCAAAAACACCTGCTCGCTGTAAGCCTCTTGCACCAGAGCTGACGGATGCTGCCACCCTGACGCAATTATCGCTTCGCGCGCATCTGGAGCAATGCCTCTCCTTTACAAGCTAAGAGAGCCTGGCTATCATCGATCCAAGTACTTGAAGAAACGAAGATGTTTTAGCCCTAGCATGAGTCGCTCGAGCCCCCGGTGTCGGGTATGGGAAAGAAAAGGGGTCACGAAGGCCGATGAAACCTGGTTCTAACGGACTCGCTGAAGAAGAGATGCTTCTCCGCTATAAACAGGCAGTAGAACGGGTGATCCCTCATCTGCCAGCGAAGAACGGGGTCGTTGACATTGACTCGATCTGGGTAGAAACATCCATTCCCTACGAGCTGCTTCGGGCAATTCTTACCCGGCAGGACCTTGTTCTCCCGGAACAAGTTGAGCGTATCAACACCAAATCGCGGTTGCGCCCAGGAGGGAAAAGTGGAAGCCCAAAACGAAAACGTGGCCATAAAGTTCGGCACTGACGGTTGGCGGGGGGTGATCGCACGGGAGTTCACGTTCGACAACGTGGCCCGCGTGGGACAGGCGACCGCCGAGTTCCTCCTCGCACCAAACCGCAAGGGACTTGCCATCTACCGCGATTGGGGGGCAGAATATCGCCCTGCCGCCAACGGAGTGGTTGTTGGCTACGATACGCGCTTCCTCTCGCGCGAGTTTGCCCATCATTTCGCACGGGTGCTTTGCGACAACGGGATCCCAGTGACCGTCTCCGAAAAGCCGGTCCCCACACCCGCTCTTTCTTATGCTGTGGTGGACCGCCGGGCCGCCGCGGGGATCATGTTCACTGCCAGTCACAATCCGCCCATCTACAACGGCATCAAGTACAAGGCTGAATATGGCGGCTCTGCACCAGGAGAGGTCACCGCTGCCGTCGAAGAACGCCTCCCTCAAGGGGTGCCTCAACCCGCTACCCAAGAAGGGGCAATCGAGCAGGTCGACCTGAAACTTCCGTTTTTGAACAAAGTTCGTAGCCTGGTCGATTCTGAACGGCTAACCGCCTCGCCGGTACAAGTCGTCATTGATTCAATGTACGGGTCAGCCCAAGGATACGTTGCAGAGCTTCTTTCCGAACACGGTGTCCCTTCCGTGCAGATCAGGGGAACGCGCGATGTGCTCTTCGGTGGCAAGAAGCCGGAACCCCTAGAAGAGAACCTCATCCCATTGAGGGCAGTGATCGCCTCCGTGCGCCGCCGCAAGGGACCGGTAATCGGGGTGGTGACGGACGGAGACGGTGACCGCATCTCCGCGATGGACGAGAAAGGTGGGTTCATCGACGCGCACCGCACCTTTGCCCTCATCCTGCGCTACTTGGTAGAGGAGCGTGGCTGGCGAGGAGCAGTCGTCAAGTCTTTTGCATTGACGGACATGGCCAAGGTGCTCTGCCGCGAATACAATTTGGAGCTGATCGAAGTCCCGATCGGGTTTAAGTACGCTTGCGAGCAGATCTTAAAGCATGATGTATTGATTGCTGCTGAGGAGAGTGGGAGCATTGCCGTGCGTGGCCACATCCCGGAGCGTGACGGGGTCCTTCTCTCGCTGCTATTAACCGAGATTGCGGCGACTGCAAATCGACCGATGAGCGACGTGGTGGAGCGGATGCTGGAGGACGTGGGACCGCACGTCTACCATCGTTGCGATATTGCGCTAGAGGAACGTATTGAAGTGGTCTCTCGGCTGAGCGAGGATCCTCCGGAACGGTTTGCGGGGCACCGAGTTTGTGTGGTGGAAACTTTGGATGGACTTAAGCTCCGTTTCGACAAAGGATGGCTCCTGCTGCGCGCTTCTGGAACCGAGCCAATCCTACGGCTCTATTGCGAGATGGCAACGGAAAAGGACGTCTACGCTATGTTGGAAGAAGCTGAGAGACTGGCACGAGGAGAGCTTTCGCTATGGTAGAGGGATACGACTTCAAGCAAATCGAGGCTCGCTGGCGCGGCTTCTGGCGTGAACGGGGGTACTTCAAAGCGGACACCGCCGACACGCAGAAGAAATATTATTACCTCAACATGTTCCCCTACCCTTCGGGGTCGCTGCACGTGGGCCACGGGCGCAACTACATCATCGGGGACGTGGTCACTCGCTTTTACATCATGCGTGGCTACAACATCTTAAACCCGATGGGTTGGGACGCCTTTGGACTCCCCGCGGAGAACGCCGCGATCGACCGCGGGATTCATCCTCGTGAGTGGACCCTCGCCAACATCACCGAGGCGAAGGAGCAGTTTCGCGCCTGGGGGATCGAGTACGACTGGGATCGCGAGGTTACCACTTGCCTTCCCGATTACTATCGCTGGACCCAGTGGCTGTTCCTCAAACTCTACGAGCACGATCTGGCCTACAAACAAAAAGCCACCGTTAACTACTGCCCGAACTGCGATACTGTTCTTGCCAACGAACAGGTCGTAGGCGGAGTCTGCGAACGTTGTGGAACGCCGCCGCGACCAAAGACTCTCGATCAGTGGTTCTTCCGCATCACCCGCTATGCCGATCGCCTTCTGGAGGATCTTCAGAAGCTCACCGGATGGCCGGAGAACGTCAAGAAGATGCAAGAGAACTGGATCGGCAGAAGCACCGGAGCGGAGGTCATCTTCCACACGGAGGAGGGAGAGGAGATGGTGGTCTTTACCACTCGGCCCGACACCTTGTGGGGAGCCACGTTCATGGTGCTTGCCCCGGAGCATCCGCTCGTCGATCGATTGACCACGTCAAAGCAGCGGGAAGCGGTGGAAGCCTATCGTCAGCAGGCGAGCCGGGAGAGTGAGGTCGAGCGCGTTTCCACCGAGCGTGAGAAGACCGGTGTGTTCACTGGCGGCTATGCCATCAATCCCGTAAACGGGGAGAAGATCCCGGTGTGGATCGCCGATTACGTGCTGATGACCTACGGAACCGGCGCGATCATGGCCGTCCCTGCCCACGATGAGCGCGACTTCGAGTTTGCACTCGAGTTTGGTCTGCCGATCATCCCGGTTATCGAGCCGATCGATGGCCGGGCCAAGTCGTTTGTTGCAGTAGGTACCGTGAAAAAAGCATTCACCGAGGCCCTCTCTGGCGCGGGAATTGCCTTCGAGAAAACTGATCGTGGACTGCTAGTCAGCCTGGGCAAGACTCAGATTGACCGCTACATCGAGATTGCCCGTACACACGTAAAGCCAGGAAACTGGACCGAGATCGTAGGGGCACGATTTGCGTTCGTGTTCGAAGACGCGGTCCTCGACCTTAACTCGGTAGCCTCCGACCGGGAGATTCTTGCCCGCTGCCAAAGACTCGAACCGAAGTTGCAGGAAAAGCGCTCTTGTATGGAGATCCTGTGGAACATTGACTTCTACCGCGATTTCCTCTATCACGCCGACTACGGGACCATGTGTCACTCCGCAGCCTTCAGCGGCACCCCCGGCGAGGAGGCCGTGGAGAAGGTGACCGCATGGCTGGAGAAAACGAAAAAGGGCCGCGGCGCGATTAACTACCGCCTACGGGATTGGCTCATCTCCCGACAGCGCTACTGGGGAGCGCCCATTCCCATGATTTACTGTGACCAATGTGGAATCGTCCCGGTTTCTGAGAAGGATCTCCCGGTCCGTCTCCCCGAGGTTGAGTTCATCGGCAAGATGGGTCTTGCCGACATTCCCGGCTACGCAGAGACAACCTGCTCCCGCTGCGGCGGGCCAGCCAAGCGCGACACTGACACGATGGATACCTTCGTCGACTCCTCTTGGTACTATTTGCGCTACATTTCACCCAAGGACACGACGGCACCGTTCAACAGCGATGACGTCAACGCGTGGCTGCCGGTCGATCAGTACGTTGGTGGTGTGGAGCACGCGATACTTCATCTCCTTTATTCGCGGTTCTTTACCAAGGCCCTTCACGACATGGGCTACACCCGCTTCGATGAGCCGTTTAAACGCCTGTTCACGCAAGGAATGGTCACTCACACCACCTTCCGCTGTCCGGAACACGGCTGGGTCTACCCGCACGAGGTGAAAGACGGCCATTGCCCCCACTGCGGGAAGGCGGTGGAGATCGGCAACTTTTCCATGTCCAAGTCCAAGAAAAACGTCGTTGCCCCCGCGGAGATCATCGAGCGCTACGGCACCGACACCGAACGGCTGTACACCCTGTTCATGGGCCCGCCGGATCGCGACATCGAATGGACCGAAGAAGGCGTCCGCGGCGCGTTCCGTTTCCTCAACAGGCTTTGGACCCTTGTCCTTTCCCAGGCAGAGCGAGTGGCCTCTGGACCTGAGACCTTCGATACCGCAGTCCTCGATGAGGATGGGAGAAAGCTTTGGCGCCGCTACAACCGCACCGTGAAGAAGGTGACCGAAGACATCGAAGGCCGGTTCAACTTTAACACCGCCGTCTCGGCGATCATGGAGCTCGTCAACGAACTCACACCCTACGTAGATGGGGGAAAAGGGGAAGACGGACTTGTCCGAAAAGTGATCGAAGGACTGATCCTAATCCTCTCGCCGTTCGTGCCGTTCGTCTGCGAGGAGATGTGGCGGCGGATTGGCAGAAGTGACGCCATCCTCGACCAATCGTGGCCATCTTTTGCCGCTGACGCCCTCGAGGAGGAAGCGGTCGAAATCCCGGTTCAGATCAACGGCAAAGTCCGCGCCAGAGTGACCATTCCTCTTGAGGCGAGCCGCGACCCCGCGGCGCTGAAGCAGACAGGTCTAGCGGCACCAGAGGGGGCCCAAAGGATCGAAAACAAGGCG
>CAZOUO010000095.1:0-9340 GCA_964582975.1 uncultured Thermotogae bacterium
GGCCTACGACCACCGCAACGATGCCCTGTCCGCCACTGCTGCTACCCTCGGAATCCTCCTGGGCCGAATGGGATACCCGTGGGTCGATCCGCTTGCTGGCGCGCTGGTCGCCCTGGTAATCCTTCGCACAGGGATCGAGATCATCCGAGGCTCGATTTCCGATCTTATGGACACAGGGCTTGGGCGCACCCTGAGCGACCAGGTGAATCGTCTGGTTACCCCGATTCCTGGAGTGAACGTCGTGGAAGAGATTCGTGCCCACCGATTCGGTCCGTATCTCGTACTCAACCTCACCATCGGCGTGGACGGCTCTCTAAGTGTAGCTCAGGGTGATGCCATCGCTACGCAGGTGGAAGAGGCCTTGACCGAAGGTATCGAGTTCGTCCGCGACGTTCGCATACACTATCACCCAAGTGCCTTGAAGATCGTTCCTCCACCTTCCCCCGAGCACAAACCGTAGCGCGATTGCCTCGGAGATTTCTAGAGCACTTATGAGAATCCGCACCTCGTTGGCGGTGCTAATCTGATGTTCACATGCTTCCCCCGTTGCCGGTGCGAAGGTGCTCGTCAAGCAGGCCTATCCCAACTACACCCCGGATCAGCGTCAGCAGTTTCTAGAGGAGAACGCGGACGACTTGGGAGCTGTGGGCAAGGACGACGTCTTCGGTGCTGGATTTGGTCAGGCTTCCTCCGCCTCCCTAGCCACTCCCAATCACTCGTAGGGAACGCCCGCCTCTATTTCGGACAACACCGAATGTTTTCGGTCATCAGCTTCTGAACATCACCGAGCGCATCGTGAGTCCAGCAGTCATCGCCTCCGGCGCTCTCTCTGAACACGAGTGCCATGATATAAGCGAGTTCTTTCAGCGTTGCGCCGGCCTCCATCGCACCTTTGAAGTGCTTCAACAGGCACGGCTTGGATCGGTTCTTGATCGACAGGGCAAAGCAGATGAATTGATACGTCTTCTCGTCGATCGACCTCTTCTCGCGATAAAGCTCGTCAATCTCCTCGAACTTCGCAGCAAATTCGGGAAACCATTTTGCCAGAAGTCTCATGGTAACACCTCCTCTTTCTTCGCTCGCAGAATTGCCTTTCTAGGAAAACACGCCGTAAATGTGAACCAACGACAAATAGATCCCTACGCCAATAAACACTATCCCGGTCACCCGACGTGCCCACTGCTCAAACTGCCGCAGCCGATCAAACGCCACCCCGATGGAGTGAGCACTGATGGCCAACAGCAGAGCGAACACGATAACGGGAAGCGCTGTACCCGCGCCGTAGAGTGAAGGCATCAACACTTTCGAGCCGTTCTTGATTGCCAGCGGAATGAGGCTTCCGAAGAAGAGCGTTGCCGAGAGGGGACAAAAGGCCAGGGCGAACAGAATTCCCAAAAGCAACGCTCCCCAGATCCCCCATCGTTCCACCCGGCGCTGCATGCGCTCGCTCACCCCGCCTCCACGCAGGTTAAGTCTCAGCAAGCCCAAAAGGACCATTCCCACCAGGATCAGAATGGGGCCGAGCAGCTGGTTCATGATCCGCTGTAGCGTGAGGGAGACACTTGGCGCGGACAACAAACTTGTCACAAGAAGCGCGCCCAATACGGCGTACGTGATCGCTCGACCCACGGTGTATAGGAGCCCGGCGCAGAGGACGCGGACAGGCCTTCCCACCCGCTGACCAACAAAGGAGATCGCGGTGATGTTCGTCGCCAGCGGGCACGGACTGATCGACGTGAGAATCCCCAACCACACGGCCGATCCCGCTTCCACCAACCACTCATTCATCAATGGACTCCGAGATACGCTTTCGTTTCTTCCACCACGTAGACGATGAACTTGTCCTCATCACGAATGTGCGTCCACGTGTCGTCGAGCCGCTTCCAATCGACCTCGGTCTCCTTCTCCGTCAACACCAGGACCAAAGAGGGCATGGCCAGCCTGTAATCGTAGACGAAGTGTTCGTTTTCCGGTTTCTCCATGTTCAAGGACTGCCAGACGAGCTTACCGGATGCAAAATCCGCGGCGAAGACCTCTTCCATCGCCTCGCGCGCGGTGCGCTCGATCTTGAGGCACGTTTTGCAGCGAATGGTATTGTGAAAGTAGTAGGCGATTACCTGAATCGCTTTTGGCTGATCACCGCTTTCCGCTACTGTGGCGGCGGCAGACATCTCCTCAGCCGTTTCTCGTGCGAATTCTGACGTCTGCCCGGCTCCCGCAGAGGCCGCTTCCGGGGCAGGCGCTACGTCCGGCGTCGTCTCGGCAGGCTCCTCAGTACTGATCGTGTCCTCTTGGGTAGCAGACTGCTCGGACTGCGTCGTCGTGGCGTCCTCTTGACCGGAGGGATTACCCCGGCGGCCGGTCTCTTTGGCTATAAACACGCCCAGACTGACAAGAACGAATACGATGAGTGATGCTGTCACCAGATTCTTTACGGTCATTTCGATCTACTCCTTTTAATCGTCCACCGGATAGGTTCTCGCTCAGGCCACTAATGGAGCCATCCTTTGATCTCGTCCACGGTTGGGACTTTCCCCACCGCCTTAATCTCGCCATCGATGGCGAGCGCGGGGGTGAGCATCACCCCGCGGGCGGCGATCTCTGTAATGTCCGTTACTTTGACGACCTCGGCCTGAATTCCCAATTGGGCGACCGCAGCTTGCGCGTTCTTGGCGACGGTCTCACACTTCGGGCAGCCGGTTCCCAGAATCTCAATCTTCATCGTCTCCTCCTTTTCTACCAATTCTTCTTGCGTTAAGGTCCCATGACGGTGCCGAACAGCTTTCCGGTGAGCGTGGCTGCGATACAGACAAGCGCGATGTAGGCAAGCGTCTTCTTTGTTCCGAGGACCTTACGAACGACAAGCATGTTGGGAAGCGAGAGTGCCGGACCGGCAAGCAACAGCGCCAGCGCCGGGCCGTCTCCCATTCCCGCACCTTGCAGTCCCTGCAAGATTGGAAGCTCAGTCAACGTGGCGAAGTACATGAACGCACCAGCGACGCTGGCAAACGCGTTGGCCGCCCACGCATTCCCGCCGACAAATCGGCTGATCCAAGCCGCTGGGATTAGGGCATCGTGCCCCGGTCGGCCGAGAAGGAACCCCGCGATGAGCACACCGCCGAAGAGATAGGGAAGGATCAGCTTGGCGTAGAACCAGGTGGAACCACCCCACGATTTGATCTCCGGTTTGGTGAACCAAAACCCCAGCATTGCTAACAAGGCAACTAAGAACGCAGCAGCGATGTAGAACCGGCCATGATAAATGGAGGTGTACACCGAGGGCGAGTACGTGACTTGCTTAATCCCGGCCTTGGGAAACGACATGATTGTTTCGGCGCCTGTTGGTTTGATCAACAGCGCTTCAACTGTTTCACCGGCACGCGCGCCGATGATCGTCTCTCCGCTGGTCGTCTCGATGGCGATGCTGCCGGGTTTTCCCCAATTGACGAACACGAGGAAGCCAATCATGACTGCCACGTACAGCGCCGTCTTCCACAGCGGTCGGGCTTGCGCCTCCTCGGGCACAGCCTTCGCTGCCCGTTGCTTCTCCCGTTCTTCTTTTCGAAACAGGGCGTGCATGACGAGGCCGATGACGACCGAAAAGAGGATCGCGCCGAGGGCACGGGCAAGGCCGAACTGGATCCCGAGGATGCGTCCGGTGAGGATGATCGCCAGGATGTTGATCGCCGGGCCGGAGTAGAGGAAGGCAATCGCTGGGCCCAAGCCTGCGCCCCGTTTGTAGATTCCTGCGAACAACGGCAACACGGTGCACGAACAGACGGCAAGGATTGCTCCGGAGACCGAGGCCACGCCGTAAGCGACAGCCTTCTTCGCCTGACCGCCCAAATACTTGATGACGCTCGCTTGGGAAACGAAAACGGCGATCGCCCCGGCGATGAAGAACGCCGGCACGAGACACAGTAAGACGTGTTCGCGAGCGTACTCCTGTAACATGGCGAACGCTTCAAACACGGCGTTGCGCACCGTGGTTTGCGAAAACGGAACAAAGTAGGCAAACAAAAAGATCCCCGCGATCCATAAGAACAGGCGAAGCTCGCGCCTCATCGTGCGACCTCTCGTGTGGCAGCCAAATCTTCGATCTGTTGCAGGATATCGAGGATGCTGGGATCGGTCAGCCGCCACATCACCCGCACACCATCACGGCGGGATGTGACCAAGCCTGCGCGGGACAGCACGCCCAAATAGCGCGACACCACCGACGGATCGAGTCCCAAAATCGGCGCGAATTCGCAGCCACAGCGCTCGCCGTCAGCGAGCAGGCGCAACATCTTCACCCGCACCGGGTGCGCGAGCGCTTTCCCAATCTCAGCGATTCTCGATTCACCGGTCATTTTGACTTATTGTTTCATTGCGCAATATTGCAATAATACGCGCACATCATAACCGAGGGGTGTGGACCCTGTCAACCTCTCGACGGGAGGTTTCCTCCGCGCGCCTCAGGAGCTAAGATAAGGGTATGAAGACCCTGTCTGACTATCGCTTCGGCCAAATTAAGGTGGGAGAATCCCGCTACACGAGCGACCTGATCGTGTTTGAGGATGAGGTACACGCGCCGTGGGTGAGACGGCAGGGTCACAGCCTCACGGCAGAGGATCTGCAATGGGTCCTTTCTCGAAAGCCCGACGTAATTCTTGTTGGCACCGGTGCGGTCGGCGCGCTCTCCGTACCGCAGAAGATCATCGATGAGCTCTCCGAGCAGGGAGTTAAGCTTGTTGCTCTGCAAACAGAAGCTGCGGTCGACGCGTACAACGAGCGGACTCAAAAGGGCGAGCGCGTCGCCGCGTGCTTGCATCTGACCTGCTGACGCCTTCCTTTGCGAAACCGGATCCCAGAACAGCACGGCTGTGACTCTTCAATCTCGGAATGGAGGGCACAGAATGAGGCTGAAACACGAGGAACTGACCATTTGAGTTCGCTTGTGAAATTGCCCAATGTCCTGACAGTGAAGTACCATGGATTATGCTACTCAGTTTTGGTATGTGCTCCATCGGGAGGAAAGAAAATGTCAAACCGCGCCTTGGACTGGCTAACACAAGCTCACAGGGACTTGGAACAAGCACAGGATTCGCGCACAGCAGGGCGACATGAATGGGCGTGCTTTGCTGCCCAACAAGCCGCGGAGAAGGCGGTCAAAGCGCTACATCTTCGGCTGGGACAGGAGGTGCTGGGACATGTCATATCCCATCTTTTGCGAGCGTTACCTAAAACCACCGCAAATCTTGAGAATCTGATTGAGAAGGGGCGTGTCCTGGACAACTTCTACATCCCCGCCCGCTATCCAAACAGCCACCCAGCCGGCGCACCGTTTGAGCACTACGGTCCCTTACAAAGTGAGGAAGCGATTCGATATGCCCGTGAGATCATTGAGTTCGTCGATTCTCAAATGGCCTGACGCCCAAACGGTGGACCGGGCAATCCGGGGTTGGGCAGGCGCAGTTGCTCAATCACGACAGGAAGTACGAAGAATCGGCTACTTCGGCTCCTACGCCCGCGGCGACTGGGGCGTGGGAAGCGATCTGGACGTAATCATCATTGTTGAAAGCTCGCAGCAGCCCTTCGAGCGACGAGGATCAGCGTGGGACTTATCAAAGTTTCCGGTCCCAGCAGACGTTCTTGTCTACACGGAGAAGGAGTGGCAGTCCCTTGTGCAACAGGGACGCTTTGCCAGTAGCATCCTAGATGAGGCGGTTTGGGTCCTCGTGAAGCAGGAAGCAAGCTGAACTCTAGAGACAGCACGGGCGTAGGAGTAACCCTTGAGGATCTCGCTCTTGCCCGCTATTCGTAGCGCAGCGCGTCCACGACCGACAGCTTGGCAGCCCTCCGGGCCGGCCACAATCCGGCGAACGCACCGAGGGCGAACGATCCCAGCAGTGTGATGATGATCAGCGCCGGGCTGGCGACGATGGCGAGGTTGACGTCGAACGCGCGGCGGATCACGACTCCGGCCACACCGCTCAACCCCAGCCCGAGGAGCACGCCAACGGCGCCGCCGACCAATCCCATCAGGCCAGACTCGATGAGAAAGATCGATAAGATTTGACCGTTACGAGCGCCGACGGCCTTCATCACGCCGATCTCCCGCGTGCGTTCGAGCACGGAGGTGAACATCGTGTTCATCACCCCGACGCCGCCGACAAGCAGTGAGATCCCGGCGATACCGGCAAGGAATGCGCTGATCGTTCCGGTTACTGTACCGATGGCATCGCTGATGTCACTGTAGGTGATCGTCTCCACCCGCGAACCACCTGAGGCATTCAGAAGTGTCTCCACCTGTGCGGCCACCTCGTCGACGTCGACGCCTTCCACGGTACGCACGAGCGTGATCAGAATGTTATCCGGTGCGCCGTAGAGTTGGGTCATTGTGTTAAACGGAATGTAGATATCCTCGCGGCTTGGCGATATCTCCATCCGTGCGAATCCACCCGCTTCTTCCTCCTCCTGCTCGGCCAAGACCCCGATCACCTCGAAGGCGATCCCCTCGATCTCGATCGACGAGCCGACCTCGGCGTTCAACCGCTCCGCAGTAGTCCTGCCCAGTACCGCCGTGGTCGTGTCTCCTGGCTCGATCAGGCGGCCGCCGGGCTCGGCGGCGAGCTCGCCGGTGAACGATTGAAATTCGTTGATCAGCTCTGGGGAGAGCCCAACGATGGGGAGGAAGCCCTGGACAGTTTTCCCGTCGGCCTGCGGCTGCCCGATGACGAAGCCGGTCTCCTGCCTCACGGCCGCCACCACGCGGACGCCCTCGATCGATTCGACCAAGCCGGGATCGATCTGATACCCTTCGTCCTCGTCCCCGCTGTGAGCCTGTTGGAAGAAGTTCTCGCCGGTGATGAGAAAGGTATCCACGCCGAACACCTTGGCGACTTCCTGTTTCACGGTGCGATCAAGGCCAAGGCCGATCGAGATCAACGCGACAACGGCGGTGATCCCAATGAAGATGCCGATCACCGTCAACCAGCTGCGCAGCTTTCGGTGCGTGATATTGCGGGCGGCGAGCAAAAAGAAGTCCTTAAGCATTTTGCCTCTCCTCGCCAATTCTGCCGTCCCGTAGCTTCACAATCCGGTCGGCGATCGCCGTGGCCTCTGGATCGTGCGTCACCAAGATCACGGTTTTGCCGTCCTGCTTGCTCAGTTGTTTCAGAAGGGCAAGGATCGGTTCGCCGCTTTCTGAGTCGAGGTTCCCGGTTGGTTCGTCGGCGAGGATGATCTCCGGATCGTTGGCCAGTGCGCGGGCGATCGCCACTCGTTGCTGTTCCCCGCCCGACAGTTCGTTGGGTCGATGTTTGATCCTGTCACCGAGGCCGACTTTTTCTAACAGCTCGCGTGCACGCTTGGCCCGCTCTGCCCTGCGGATCCCTTGGAAAATCATCGGAAGTTCCACGTTCATCTGCGCGGAAAGGGTTTGCGAGAGGTTGAACGTTTGGAAAACAAACCCGACCTTCCTCCCCCGCAGCAGCGCCAACTGGCGCTCCTTCAACGTGGCGAGATCCGCCCCCTCGATGTGGGCCGCCCCGTCGGTGGGCGTGTCCAGTGCACCGAGGATGTGCATTAGTGTCGACTTCCCCGATCCCGACGGGCCCATGACGGCGACGATTTCACCTTGCGCGACCTCCAGATCGAGGCCACGCAAAGCTCGCACGATCGTCTTGCCGAGCGCGTACTCCTTAGTCACACCGGATAGCTGCAACAGTGCCATGTCACCCCTCCGGCTCGATGCGAGTGTATTCTACAAGTTCCAGCGAGAAAGTCTGTCGCCACGACCCGTCCTCCTGCAGTTCCTCCACCACGATTCGGGGAGGCACGAACACAGGGAACGTCAAGGCGAACGCCACCGTCATGCGTTCCTCGGGGCTGGTTTCGTCAACCAGGACACCCTGCAGGCAGTGCACCGAGGCGATCTCCACCACTGCGACATCGGCAAACGTCGCATCGGCACCAACGATGTAATCCTGTCCGGCCTCCAGTTTGTCTCGACGATCGATCAGCGCCTGTAACGGGCTGTAGCTCACGTGGCTCGTACCGGCTTCAACCGTCGCTGCCTGGAACAGGAACCCGAACACGGTCAGCTGCTCGGGGAATCCGATCGCCTCGGTGTAGAGGCTCATTCGATACCGGCCGTCCTCGTATCCGATGACGATGAGTTCGATGATCTGCGGTTCTGCGGGTTCATCGGTGGTTAGTTCGTAAACCATCTTGGTCGTCCCCAACGGGAAATCCTCGAGATCGTTTTGTGCAACCGCCACAACCGACAGCAAGAGACCAACACAGCACAACGTGCCTAAAATCCTCAAAGACGTCATCTTGTACTCCTTTCAATCGCTATCAAATAGTTGGCCAATCCACTCCTATGCGGAAGAATTCCTGTAGACCGTGCCCTCATGGTACGCAATTCAATACGACGGACTCAAGCAGTGCGACGAGCCATTAGGATCCAACAAGAGCGCCCGTCAATCCCGCCTCGATAAAAAAAATGTCCGGGCCGTCGGAGTACCTCCGGCGACCCGGATGCCTGGGCTTCCGTACCTGCACGATACGAAAGCTATTCGTCAACCCATGCGTTATTGGACGGGCTGCAGAACTCAACTTCACCGAGTGCATTGAGATGATAGTCGTGCACCCATACCCGTACGCCCTGCGTCTCGATGTAATGATAGCCGGTCAGGTCACAGTAGTCTTCTATGAAAGCTATCCGCTGCGCCTCGATATACAGGGCCTCTCTTGTTGCCTGGTCGCACCCTGAGGTGGTCGCCGCCTCTTTGACCAGCCGGTCCACTTCGGGGTTCGAATACCACGAGAAGTTGTTCGCCGTTCCGATCGTCGCGTTCTCTGTGGTAAACAGATAGTAGATGAACGAATCGGGATCAGGAGAACCGACCCATCCCATCACGTAGATCTCGAAGTCCTCCCCGAGGGGGTCGGCTTCGCTTCGATAGAGCAGGTCAAGCAGCGGCCCCCAATCGAGCGGCTGCACGTGCGCAGTTATCCCGTTCTCCTGCAGGTTGGTCGCAAGGATCGTCGACAACTGCACGCGGCGTGGGTCGAGCGGACAATAGATCGTCGTCTCGAAGTCCTCGGGGATGATTCCCTCGTCCGTGAGCTCCTGGAACAAGCGCTTGGCCTCCCCATCGTCTTCCTCGATGGCGTTGGCCTGCAGGTACTCGCGGTCGTTCGCCCACAGTGCAGCGGGGATGACCCCGTACGCGCGAATCCCTGTCAACCCCTGGAAGATGGAGAAGACCGCGGCATCCAAATCGATCGACATGCCGACCGCCTTGCGGAAGCGGACGTCGCTGCTGGGAAGATGGGAATGGTTGAAGCC
>CAZOUO010000096.1:0-9255 GCA_964582975.1 uncultured Thermotogae bacterium
ACATCGTCCGATCGGTCTCTACGGCCTTCAGGCGTAGTGCCTTGTGAATCTCCGGCTCGAAGTAGATAGTCGATCGCTTAGTCATCGGGTTCACCTCGCGGACATTCTAGCATCGAAGCGTCGAGACGTCCAGCCCTCGCGCGCCAGGAAGATCTCGCCGAATACTGCGAATCCCCGGTGACACAACTCCGCGTCTCCGCCAAGACCCTCAGCGAAGTGGCCCCCCGACTTCTGCCCGCGGTGTTTCTGGCTGAAGCTGCACACGAGGCGATTGCCGTTCCAGATCTTCCCGGGGATCTTCAGCTCGATCGATGCCTACACCAAGCGCGTGGTCCACACATAGATCTTTCACTGTTCTTAGCCATTTCACCGATTGGTGAAATGGCACACCAGAGTGAAATAGCATGGCCCGCGGACATGTACGTGCCTGCGCCCACCGCTCAACAAGAGTAGTGTGGGTGAGTTAGCCGGCCTAATCGCGGGATGGCGCGGTTGCCAGTTGTCCAACCAAACCCTCCAGGTTAATAAACCGGAACTCCACGTCTCTATGTCGGCGCGAGTAGGGCTGCTCCACGTCGCTTGAGACGACCCAATTGGGCCCGTGCGGATACTGGCGCCGGAACGCAAGCACGTTCCTCGGACTGAACCCAGCCGCAGTCCACTTACAGTCGATCGTTTCCGGACGGCTCTCTTTACCTCGTCGGAGGTAGACAAAATCCACTTCGTGCCCACGTTTATCGCGCCAGTAGTTGATGGTCCGCATCTGGAGATAGGCGTGTATTTCGTTTAGCACAAAATGTTCCCACAGCGCGCCAAGGTCCTCTTCACGAAGCTCATCCCACCCACGGAGATAGCAGACAAATCCTGTATCGAAGGCATAGACTTTCGGAGCAGCGACGATCTCCGTGGGGCGGTGCGTACTGAACGGTCGAATCACGTGCGCAACGAAGGTCGCTTCAAGGACATTGAGGTAGTTGCTGATCGTCGTACGACTGACCTCGCAGGGCGCGGCAAAGCGTGTTGCCTCGAAAATGCCGCCACTTTGCGCCACCACGAGCTCGACGAACTTCAAGAACGAGGCACGCCTCTCCAGGCGAAAGAGCATCTGAATGTCTTTCGCCCAAAAGGCATCCAACCATTCTTGGAAGTCACGCCCCGGCAAGCTTTCGGCCAGGAAGAACGGGGGTAGCCCACCGCGCAGAAGGCGGTGGCGGAGATCCTCCTTGCGGAAGGCTGTGAGATCGGCAAGCACCATCGGCGTGAGCCACAGATCGCGCTTCCGTCCGGCCAGCGTGTCGCGGAACTTCGACGAGGCACCTAACGTGGAAGATCCCGTTGCAAGAATACGGACGTCTGGAAAATGGTCAGCCGCGATCTTAAGCAACTCCGACGGGTTCATCAGACGATGCACCTCGTCCAAAACGATCCGTTCGCCTCGGGAGTCCCTCAGGAATGATTCCGGATCCTCGAACCTACGGCGGATCCTTGGAAGCTCGCAGTCATAGTATTGGATGCTCGGCAAAGACCGGGCGAGCACCGTCTTGCCGACGCGCCGAACCCCAGCCAACCAGACGAGGGTTCGGTCTTGCCAGGCTTGTTCAATTTGGCTTGCCCAGAACTGTCTCGGGAACATACGCATCCAGTTTACCACATAGTGCTACTATTCGCAAGAGTCCCGACGCACGGTATCACTGGGAAGGGCGGCGTGGCGTCCACCATCCGTTTTGTAAAGGTGCTTGGACGCTTTGAGGTCTGATCTTGTTTCTTGACACTGCCTGCAGCGAGCCTGAAGAGTTCTACTCTGCCATGCCGAGACTGAACGTCCATCCAACAAGGGACGATTCCTTGGAGACTACGTGCTCGGGTACGGCGCCAAGCGCGGAAGCGTCTTCCATCACCAGATCCGTGTTGGAATGAAGGGCTATCTTGCCGTCATCGCTGAGGGCATAGAAGACGATGTCGGCTGGCGACCCAAGGTCTGCCACGATGATCTCGGAAAGCTCCTTGAGGAACACCGATACCCCTAACGCACCTATCACCTGCCCGCCGCTTTCAACCGGTACCGCAAGCACCATCGCCGCCCTGCCGGTCGATCTGCTCACCACCAGATAGCCGACTGCGATCTCTCCCGCCATGACTTTGGGAAAATAGGCCCGGTCAGCAAGGTTAGCAGAGGCTCGTCCGACATCGACGGTGTAGTATGATCCGTCCGGAAGAACAAACCACGCAACCAGCGGGATGCTCGTCTGCTGGAATTTGGCAAGAATGGCCCTCATCATGTCCCACTCGCCAGACTTCACTTCCTCCGTCATCGCCATCACCTGCATACAGCTCATCAACGCGTCGATTCGTACTTCTGCCAACGCGGCGATGGCAGAGACTCCCGCTTCTCCGCTGATCTGGACGGCAGAGTCGGTGCCTCCGCAGGCAATGGGGAATGCCGCCAGAGCCAAACACACTGCAAACCAAAGACTTATTCTTCTCATCACGACCTCCTCCAGCTCCGAAGTCGCCACGCCGTACCTTGGTAGCGCCTTGCCTGGTCAGACTAACCTCCCAATCCCCATCTGTCAAAAGAAGCGTCGTGATTCGTCGTGTCAAATCTTGCAATCCAGCAACAGGATCTGGCAATTTCTATGAATTCTTTGAGTTAGTTTATTTCTCGGACCGAATTGCCGGCAGCAGTCCGTGAATGTGATGTGCGTTACAAAAGCGCGGCACGGGCGAAGAGGAACAAGAGGCGTCAAAGATTGTTCGCGGCGACTATTCCACCACTGCTCTCACGGCCGAGCGTGTTACCAGCAGACTGAACACCCGAGGATTTGAGGCTACCACACGGCGGGGGAAACCCGTCGGGGACCTGTCTGCCTTGCCTGCCTGTGCGTGTCCGCACGCAGACGTGTGAATGTAACATGCAGGCAAGCCCCGACGCTCGTTACGAAACCCTGCCAAAGGTCGCTGACGAAGTCATTCACGCAAACTCAGCCAGACACGCTTTAACAAGGAGCGAATCTTCGCTCCTCTACTATTTGCATCGGTCCACGTTTGCGTGTAGGGTGAAGCGAGATTTCCTTTTCAGACAAGGAGGTGATGTTGAATGTCCTTGGAAGAAAACAAGGCCTTCGTCCGGCGTGTCACAGAGGAGGTATTCAACAAGAGGAACGTGGCTGCATTGGATGAGTTTTTTGCTCCCGACTTGGTTCCCAACAACCCTCTTCCTCCCCGAATGTCGCGCGACCGAGAGGGCTACAGACAATTGACCGCCGCGATCCTTACTGCCTTTCCTGACTTCCGTCTTACGATTGAGGACATGGTCGCCGAAGGGGACAAAGTAGTCGTCCGCGCGACAACGCGTGGCACACAGGAGGGCGATTTCATGGGCGCCCCCGCTACTGAAAAGCACGCGACATGGACAGAGATTTTCATCTGGCGCATCGAGGGCGGGAAGGTAGTAGAAACCTGGGCTGAGGTGGACCGATTGGGGATGATGCAACAGCTCGGCGTTGTGCCTCCCCCCGGACAGGGCGGAGAGTAGTCTCTGTGGTCAGCCCTTCTGTCTAGCTAGAGACGTGGAAAGGAGGTGAAAGAATGCCTTTCAAAGGAGCATCTGTGGTCATGGCTCCTGATGGTGATCCCACACGACACAAGGCGACGATCAAAACGGACAAGCTTGAGCTAACTGCCGTCGTGGTTGAGATGATGAACTTTGACCAAGCTGTTGATGTATGCAAGGACCTGGTTCAAAACCAGGGTGTCCAGTCTTTGAGTCTCTGCCCCGGCTTTACTCACGAAGCAGTCGCAAGGATTAAGAATGCCGTTGGAGAAGGCGTTGCAGTAAACGTCGCTCGTGGGGACATCCCCAGCAACCAGGTGATAGGTGAGATCTTAGCCAGGGAGGGCTGGATTCCTAAAGGTCCTTGATACCAGAAGCTGCACCAGCCTCGCTTCCGTGATTCCTCTACTTGGGGCTATGCGCCCAATCGGGGCCATCGTTCTTGCTCTCGTAGCCAGCGGTCGCTATGTAGTGGCTGGTTGTACCGTTGCTGACGGCGGTTTTGGAATTCTGGGGACACATCCCATCATTCCTCAAAGAGCGGCCTGAACTTGGGCCTATGTCCCTTGAACTCCCCGCAAGTTTCATTTTGTAGGATAGATTATTCAATCCGGAGACCGTGCCGGTGTATAGTGTCTTGACCCCAAGCACAAGGAGGTGACATCGATGCCCAGATTTATGGCGACGCACAGTGTTGTATACGACGAGGAACAGCTCAAGGAGCTGACCAAAAAAGACCTTCCGGTAGGCGTTTCCTGGATACGGACCTTCTGCGGGTTCGACGATAACAAGAGCTTCTGCGAGTGGCAGGCGCCGAGCCGCGAGGCGGTCGAGCAAGTATTCCAAAGCGCCAACATCCCCTACGATGCGATCTATCCGGTCCGGCTGTTCGACGTTCCCACGGCGACCCTCGAGCCGTAATCGACACCAGTACCTCGCGGCCAAGCAAGGTAGAGCCAGCTCTGGCGAGCCACATCTCCTATCAGGAATCTGGAGACATAAACCGGATTCCGCAAGGATTGTTCTCGAAACGCGAGGTGTGATAGGCTCCGAGTGTATGAGCGATAGTCCGAATGTACTTCGCATCTTGGTCAAGAATCTCGGCGAGTTGGCCCTGCCCGACCTCTGTCCGCGCTGTGTGGTGAATCGGCCCGTAGATCGTTGTTTGTAGCGTGTGGGGCCAATGATCCGTGGTGCGTAGTTCATGGTACGAGGGCCGCGAGCCGAAACCCTCAAGATCTACCATCTTCCCGAAGCCCCCCGAAGGCTGTGAAGACTGCAAGCGCCTCGGCAAGCTCATGCTCCTTGCCCGCAAGCTGTAGTCGGTGATGCTCATTACTCCCACTTCTAAGGCGGCAAGAGCAACGACGATTTACTCGATCTTCGGGTCGGATTTACGGTGTTGCCTCCAACGGTTCCGCTTAGAGAGTGGTCCGTTTCCGTCGGTCGGCCTACAATGGCGAGACGGCAGAGTAGTCAATGAAATCTGTGGTTTGACTTCAGGCTGCTTCAAGTCATTCTTGCTGCACGATCATGGGACAAGGAAGAAAGGCTCACACCATCAAGGTCTATTGCGTAAACTGCCGCTTTCTGCTTTACAGATACCACAAGGCAGGGCCTGGCCACCTGGTCAAGTGCTACAAGGACAGAATCGTTGAAGACCACACGAACGGGGACCTGAGGTGTCCTAACTGCGGAGAGATGTTTGCCAGGGAAACGATGATTCGCGGCCAGCCGGCCAACAAGATTATCCAGGGCAAGATCTTTGTGAGAAGGTAAATGGGCCGGGTGAGCTCACTCGATCTCTCGGCAGAGGAGACGCTACCCCTCGGCGTCGGTCTCTTTCTTGACGAGCACGAGAGCGGCGGAGTTGATGCAGTAACGGAGCCCCGTCGGTGCGGGGCCGTCGTTGAAGAGGTGCCCGAGGTGGGCGCCGCACCGCGCACAGAGGACCTCGGTACGAGACATCCCGCGGCTTCGATCGCTTTGGGCCTGGACGTGGTTCGGGTCGCTAGCCCGCCAGAAGCTGGGCCATCCCGTTCCCGAATCGTACTTGTGCTCCGAATCGAAAAGGGCCAGCCCGCAACAGACACACTTGTAGATGCCGGGCGTTTTCGTCTTCCAGTAGGCGCCCGTGAAGGGCGGCTCGGTCCCTTTCTCGCGGGTGATGCAATACTGCTCTGGCGTCAGAATCTGACGCCAGGCTGCGTCAGTCTTCACGATCTTGGCGATCACTTCGTCTCCTCCCCCTTGCCTGACAGGGAGCATACGGGTTCGCGAGCGCGCCCACCAGGCCCGCCACTGCGCTGGGCCTTGAGATCTCTTTTTTGGCTCCTCGCTGTTTCGAGTGGGTGAGGCGGTGACTCCTCGAAGTTGAGCTTGCCTGCAATTCTGCTATAAGGAGGTCAGGAAGCCATGACAGACCCCAAACCAGGAGAGGAGATAAACGGAACCATTGGTCAGAAAGAAATTCGAGGTAATTCCAGATACCTCAACGGTGTGGGTGTAAAAGGGGTTTATTCCTGGATCGAACAAAGGTCCTGGATTCCTAATAGTAAAGAAGTTTTCGGTTCAAGCGGGCATCCTGGGACCGAGCCCTACCTGCGCGCGAGCACCGCTTGCCAGTTTACCCACACCAGATAGCGAAGAACCTCCTTTTTCCTCTTACAGACTGTTGAAAGGCCTTCTTTCTCAGAAGAGGATCTGAATGTCCGCTTCGTCCTTAACCTTGGTGAACCACGCGTTCCACAGATCGGATTGTGCCTCCTGGAGAAGGGTGTCGTAGATCTTGTCTCGCACGTCCTCAAGCGGCGAGATGGTCCCGTCCGCGTCGGTGTACTCGCTTTTGTGTTCGTCGTAATAGGTCTTGATCTGTTCATCGGTTGCCGTGGCATCCTGGACGATTTCGTCCTGCAGGGCCTGCACCATGAGCTGTTCGCGGTAACCATTCGCTAGGGTCTCCTTGTATTCGTCGAGCGAGGAGCCCTGCTGTTCCAGAATGTCGGCGATCTGATCGAGCGTCAACTGGTTTTGTTGCATGATCTGGTGGAGTTGACCCTCGACTTGCTCGGTGACGTCGGACTCGTCGACCTCGATTTCCCGCTCCTTCGCTTGTTGTACCAGGAGGCGGCTGTCGATCAGCTGATTTAGTACATCCATCTGGTAGCGATCCAAGAAGGCCGTTCCTTCTGGGGTGGAGAGGAGGGCTTCCCCGAAGCGCTTAGGCAACTGCGTGAGCACGACCTGGAAGATCTGGTTCAACGCCGCGGCCGCGGCGAGGGTGTCCTTCGTGATGGTCTCGCCGTTCACCACGGCGGCGATCGTCTCTGAGCCTGATTGGTTGTCCGCTGGGGCGGGTGTGTCTTGGGAAAGGGCAATCGAGGGAATGAAAAGAAGTCCTACCAACAAGAAAAGAAATGTTCGTCTCACGTTAAGCCTCCGTCGAAATCTGAGTTCGCGGAGATCTTTCCTCACTGAACCCCGCTTTTCAAGGGAGCGTTTGTTGCCTCGTTGATCGTCAGTGAGCTCCAGATGAGGACAGACCCTGTATTACAACATTCGATGGCGTGCGTTCCTGCCGGAACAGCTGCGGGGCGAAGATCCCACTGCCGTGTGTTCGCGTGGAACCTAATGTGGCGGATTGGGTTGTTGTATTCGGTGCTCGATAGTCGCGCCAAACGACGTACATATTGTGAGGGACATCGAGAAGGAACATCCTTTCCCTTCAGCTAGGGCAAAATGCGCACATAGGTTGAGAACGTTGGTAGGATCAGAAGATCTTCAGTGATCCGGCCGAGGGGATGTTCGAATTGTGTCGTGTCGACGATGACTGGCTGGAGTGTGATACGTCCCTGTAATGCCAACTGATCTGCTACGGCACCCTCGACGGAAAGAAACAGGGACGGAAGCTCGACGAGGGGAAGCATCTCCCACCCATCCGTCCCGGGTGCCAGCGTGACGAGCGGAAAGGACATTCCGGCCGCACCGTGAAGATCCGGGGAGATGTTCCCGGAAGCGGCGGCGTGTACGAACGAGCCGATAATTGGCCCAATGAGTGTCCAGTCGTTGTCAAACGCCCAAAGTGAGGTGAGCCCCGCACCGACTACAAACGGCTCGGTGGGGCTCAAGCAATAGGAGACGCTGGTTCCCAAACTCGTCGGGGAAGAGTCCATGATCACGAGGAATTCGATTTTGTTTGACTGATCAAGGCGGGCGATCACTCCAAACGAGAGGGATAGATCCCAAGGTCGGCGGCCGCCCTCCGTGTCCACAGCGGGACTGAAGTGAAAGCCGAACGACGTAGACCCTAGCTCCACGGCCGCAGTCGTCGCGGAAGAAAGGAGGGACAAGAGAATAGCCAGAAGGATACCCTTCTTCATGACTCCCCCTTCATCTCGTGGCTTGGTTTCTACTGTACACCAAGTATACACTGCTTGTACAAAGAAGTTTCACAACCACTCCTGAGGTTACTCCGACGGTAGGCTGTGTGACAAACTAAAGAGGGGCGGCGAGCCTACTGTGTTCCGTCGCTGCGGCCAGTTTTTGTCCCCCTCGCTACGTGGTTGTCCTCGCCTAAACATGACGCGCAAGGGGAATACGTCCCTGGGCTTCGTTCCTCACTGAAGGACCGTGGGGTGACGTCACAATCGGAAGGGGGAGTGTGATCGATGGCTTGGACGATACCTTACGATCCGCTCGCGGTCCGCGTGTACGGTGTGTTGATCGACCCATTGGTTGGAACACTTCGTCCGAAGGTTATGTATTTGTGTCACAAGCTCGGAGTGGATCGGGTCCTCGACATTGCCTCGGCAACTGGCGCGCAGTGTCGGTTGCTCGCAAAAGCGGGGATGCAGGCCACGGGCGTGGACCTTTCAGAGGCGATGATTGCGGCTGCCCGCCGGCGCAGCGGGCGTAACGTGCGTTACATTCATGGCTCGGCGTACGATCTGCCGTTTGACGATGGCTCGTTCGATGCGAGCCTGCTCCTCCTTGCTCTTCACGAACACGCAGAGAAGGAGCGAACGCTGATGTTAGCGGAAGCGCTTCGGGTTGTGCGCCCAGATGGGTACCTGATCATCGCCGATTACAACCGACCCCGGCTCGCAAGCATCCACGGTGCCTGGCACGTCATTCGGCTCATCGAGGCGCTCGCGGGGGTCGATCACCGTGCCGGGTTCAACGACTTCGTGTCACGCGGTGGCTTGGCGGGCTTCCTCGCGCGTCACGCGCTCGCGCCCGTCCGTGAGCATGCTTCGCACTTCGGCGCAATCGGGGTCGCCGTCATACGGCGGGATTGAACAACGCAAAGCCAGATGCGGCGTCGTCCTTGTGTGGTGTTGGAGGCCTCGGTGACGACTTCATCAATTCCTCATCGAAATCGCACGGAAAAAACCACATCGAGCCGCTAGGCTTCAGTTGGTGATTGCAGTGTATGTGAGACGAATTGCCACGGCGGCAGCCGTGATCGTCATTGGCACAACGATCCTCGTTGGAGGGGATCCGATGGATAGCAGGATGAGTCAACAAGAAAGGCTTAAGATTCCCCCGATCGATACACAAGCGCCGGAGAAGATCGAGACGGCAACGTTCGCTCTCGGCTGCTTCTGGAGCCCGGACGGTCGGTTCGGGATCCTCCCCGGAGTGATTCGTACTCGCGTTGGCTACGCGGGCGGGACGAGCGTGCATCCGACGTACCACAACAT
>CAZOUO010000097.1:0-9197 GCA_964582975.1 uncultured Thermotogae bacterium
GGAATGCCATAGATGTCAAGCGCTACACTATCCGCGAAGTCGGGGTAACTTCAATGCCTCCCTCCGAGGGGGACTCAAACATGAAGGGGTATGGGTGGGGAGTTTCGGCGTGGGTGTGCGGTTCAAGAACTTCACCTTCGATTATGCCATTGTCATCCATCCGTATCTGAACAATCAGCTCCGCGGCTCGCTGACTGTGTTTTGGTAAGAATTCTGTCGGCCTCCTTTGTGCCAGTTGGCTGCCCTACATCGATCACTTGGTCCGACGTGACTTTTCGTATTGCCTTACTGGTACTCCTCGTCGCTCCTTCAGTATGATTAGGACTGGCTCTCAGGCGCATCCCGTAAATCATCGCGGCCACAGAGGGGGACAGTGTGACAGTCAGGAACCAGCTAATCAACAGCCAAGATGCCCCGCAGTACACAAGAGGCGAGGAGATTGCCAACAGCATTACACATGGGATCGGGGCCGTCCTCAGCGTCCTCGGCGCAGTCGTTCTCCTCGTTCGGGCCAGTGCTAGCGGAATGATTGCGCACCTGGTTAGCGTGAGCATCTACGCGATCTGCCTGATCGTGTTGCACCTTGCCTCCACCTTGTATCACGGCCTGACCGCACCGCGGGCAAAGCACCTCTTCCGCTTCCTCGACCACTGTTCGATTTATCTGCTCATCGCGGGAACATATACCCCGTTTATGGTGCTTTCGCTTCGCGGACCTTGGGGGTGGACCATCCTTGTCATCATCTGGATGCTTGCAATCCTGGGCATTCTCTACCAGACGTTCTTCCTCGGACGGTACAGGAAGCTTTCGGCCGCTGGATACGTTGCCATGGGGTGGGTGGTCGTTGTTGCCGCACGCCAGGTCTGGCTCAAGGTCCCGCACGGCGCGCTCGTGTGGGTAGCAGCCGGCGGTACGCTTTATACTCTTGGGGTACTCTTCCTCGGCTGGAAACGGCTGTTGTACCATCACGCCATTTGGCACCTGTTCGTTATTGCCGGAAGCGCCTGCCATTACTTCGCGATCCTGCTCTATCTGGTGCCGAGACCTTGAAGCAAAAGAGGCCAGCTGCTGGAAGAGCCTCGATGTCTTAGCTTGCCTGCAATTCTGCTATAAGGAGACCAGGAAGCCATGAGAGGTCTCAAACCAAAAGGGGAGATAAACGGTACCATCGGTCAGAACAAGATTGGTACCAACGGGGTTCATTCCTGAATCGGCCAAAGTTCCTGGTCCCCTGGATTCCTAATAGTCAAGAAGTTTTCGGTTCAAGCGGGCATCCTGGGACCGAGCCTACCTGCACGCGAGCACCGCTTGCCAGTTTACCCACACCAGATAGCGAAGAACCAGAATTGGGCTAGCCTCGCCGCTCCCTGAGCCCACAAGCTCGATCGACGGCTAGTCTGTTGTAGAACGGCCACTTGGCCATAACAATTGGATCACGGGGTTTCTCCAAAGCGATTTCGAGTAGCTCGTTGAAGAGGGCCCAGTCTTTCACAGGCGCGGCGTAAAACTCGGCGTAGTTCACGTAGTTCTCCAGATAATTGGGATCAATCTCGATCGATCGACCGAAGTGCAGAAGGGAATCGTCGCGGCTCCTTCCGACGAGGAAATAGGCCTGGGCGAGGAAGGCTGCCAGGGCACGATGAGGCCCACCCCCATCGAAGGTCTCATCGAGTTCCACCGAACGTTCAAAGGAGGCAAGCACATCGCGAACCCCGCCCATGATGGCCGTCAACTGGTGGTAGTTCAGCCACTGCCCGAGGTTGTTCCCATACCAGAAGATCGCTGCGATGTCCTTGGCTGAGCGAAGCGCCGCACGAAAGCCCTCTTCCTTCTCGGTTCGAACAAAGTCCGGATCAAGCCGCAAGCTCTCCAGGGCAACATCCTTACCCCGTTCGTAGGTCTCCTCCTTTTCCGCTTTGGTAGCAAGATACCCTTCGGCAAGCTCAAAATAGCTCTGAGAGAGCCGGTTGAGGACGCGGGCCTTGGTTTGCGTTTGATCGTCAGGAATAAGGGGGAGGGCTGTCTCCCAAAGGGCAATCGCACTTTGCAGCTGCTCCTTGTAGAAAACGAAGTCGAACTCCTCGCCCCAACGATTGAAAAGCTGATCCCCTTCGGTAATCAGATCTTTGGCGTCTAGTTCAGCCTGGCCGTGTGCAACCAGCAGCGCGCTCACGGACAGAAACAGTAGGAAAACAAGACAGGGCCTCGAACGCCTCACGGCACATCCTCCTTTATCCAACTGGGGTCATGATACTCGTTAGCTAACAAGCAGAGTATAGCAATTGTGCAAACCGTCTTGAAAGAGCTACCATCGCTCCGGAGGTGGACGATGAAGGTTACCGAGTTCATCGGACAGCGTGTTGGCAAGAACTACGATTTGCATAAAAAGTACGTCAATCCGACCTATGCTAGAATCCTTCACATCATCGGCTACGATAAGGTTTACACAAAAGGCGAGGGCGCCTATCTCTACGGGGAAGATGGGGAAAAGTATCTTGACTTCCTCAGTGGATACGGCGTCTTCCAGCTCGGGCGCAATCACTCCCAGGTCAAGCAAACCTTGCATGAGCTGCTCGATATTGATCGACCGAACCTGATCCAGATGGACTGTCCGCTGCTGGCGGGGCTGCTCGCTGAACGGCTGGTCGAGCAAACCAAAAAAAGTTACCCCGGCCTTGATGCGGTCTTTTTCACCAACTCGGGTGCGGAGTCAGTGGAGGCGAGTCTGAAGTTCGCGCGAGCGGCCACCGGGCGTGATCGGTTCGTTTATCTGGACCATGCCTTTCACGGCCTCACGCTGGGTGCCTTGTCCGTCAACGGCAGTGAGCACTTCCGCGCCGGTTTCGGCACGTTATTGCCGGCAACCGCCGTCCCGATAGACGACCTGCAAGCGCTGGAACAGGAACTGGCAAAAGGCGACGTGGCCGCCTTCATTGCCGAGCCGATCCAGGGAAAGGGCGTCTACGTCCCCGATGAACGTTTCTTGCCGGAAGCCCAGCGGCTGTGCCGCAAGCACGGCGTGGTCTTCATCGTCGATGAGGTTCAAGCAGGGCTCGGTCGCACAGGAAAGTTCTTCTGCGGTGAGCACTGGAGCCTTGAGCCGGATATCGTCCCCATCTCCAAGGCATTGAGCGGCGGCTATGTTCCCGTCGGCGCTGTATTGCTGCGGCGCGACCTGCACAAGAAGACCTTCTCCTCCCTCGAACGTTGCGTGGTGCATTCGAACACGTTTGGGATGAACGAGCTGGCAATGGGTGCTGGATTGGCCACCCTCGATGTACTAGACAAGGAGAATCTTATCGATAATGCAGCGCGGCAGGGTGAGGCGTTCTTGGCCGGATTGAGAGACCTCCAAGAGAAATACGACATGGTCAAGGATGTCCGCGGCAAAGGTTTGATGGTGGGGATCGAATTTGGACCACCGAAGTCGTTGAAGCTTAAAGCAGGCTGGACGGCGCTGGAAAAAGCTCAACAGGGGTTGTTCGCCCAGATGGTCGTGATGAGCCTGATGCGAGATCATCGACTGTTGACACAGGTTTCAGGGCATCGGGTGAACATCATCAAATTCCTGCCGCCGCTGATCATCGGCAACCAAGAGGTTAACTACACGCTAGACGCTATGGATCACGTTCTCACCGAGGCGCACCGCTTCCCCGGTGGGTTGTGGAAGATGGGGACCGACCTAGTCAAGGGCGCGCTCAGCCGCTAGCGCCAGACGTACCCGTTCTCCTCAAACCATCTCACCGCTTTTGACAGCGCCTCCTTGGCTGGCGTCTGTGGGAGGCCCAGCTCTTCGATTGCCTTTCCCGAATCGAAGAACATCAAGTGGCGTGACATGCGGATCGTCTCCGGCGTCATCCGTGGGATACATCCGGGAGCCAGTCTACAGAAGCCGGCATTCAGGTACGATAGCGCGAGAATCGGGTAATGGGGCAGCCGGACGTGCGGCGCAGGCAGCCCGGTGATTTCGGCCAAAAGGGCGAGCATCTGCTTCATCGTCACATTCTCCCCGCCGAGAATGTAGCGTTCTCCGACGCGGCCCTTCTCGGCAGCGAGCAGGTGCCCCAATGCCACGTTCTCCACATCGACGACATTCATTCCTGTGTCCACGTAGGCCGGCATCTTGCGGTTGAGGAAATCGAGGATTGTCTGGCCAGTCGGCGTCGGTTTGATGTCGCCCGGACCGACAGGGAAGCTGGGGTTGACAATCACCACCGGAAACTTTTCAGCGTACTCGAGCGCCACCTGCTCGGCCAGATACTTGCTCTTCTTGTAGTCCCCGATGATCTGGTTAAACACGACAGGAGTCGTCTCGTCGGCTGGTTTTTCGCCTTTGGGCAACCCAAGGGCAGCGACCGAGCTCGTGTAGACGACCCGCTCGACTTTCTTTTCCAATGCCGCTTGCAGGACATTGCGCGTCCCCTCCACGTTCACATCGTAGATCAGCTTCCGCGGCCGTACCCAGAACGAGTACAGCGCCGCCACGTGAAAGACCAGCTCGCACCCTGTCATCCCTCGCTTGATCGAATCGAGATCGCGCAGGTCGCCCTCGGCGAATTCCACGTCCAGCCCTTCGAGGTTCTTCCGATCGGAGTCTGGCCGAACCAGGGCGCAAACCGTCCAATCCCGCTTCAGTAACATCCTGACAACGTTCGAACCGATGAACCCGGTTGCTCCCGTCACAAACGCCTTCATCCCACCCTCCCTTGATCCAATTCTTGCAGCATTGCCCAGACAAACTCCGCCGCTTTGGCGAGCGTCTCGGCACAGACATTTTCCACCACATCGGCGCTGGTGTGCCAATAGGGGAGGGAGTCGGTTGCTAGGTCGCATCCGGCAACACAGATTGCGCGGAACCCTAGCCGTCTCAAGGTCTGGACTTCATCAACGACCATCATCTCTGCGGCCCCAATTTCCAGCTCAGGACGTTGCTTCGCAACGCGCTCTGCCAGCACGAGAAGCTTCGGATCGGGTCGGTAGGGCTTGAGGAGACCCTGGCGAGAGAGATAACACAGTTCGCCTGCACCAACACCCTCAAGATCGATGAAGGTTGCGTCGCGTAGTTCTTCGTGTTCTTGGAGCAAGCGTTTCAGACCCCGGTGGTCGACCTCCTCCGCACCGGTGAACGCCAGCCACACCTCTGTGGATCGGAGCAATTCCTGGACGAGTCTCGCCGCGATTCCCAAATTCACCGCCACGGCGGCCGCGTTGTCGTTGGCGCCGGCAGAGTAGGGCAATCGCAGCTCCGCAAGCAGGATGACCAACGTGGCCACGCCGTAGAGCGCTCCGGGCAGGCTGGCAAAATAAGGCCAGGAAAATCCCGTTGCTGCTCCGATCAGATACAGTACCGCATTCAGTGTGTAAACGCCGAGAGTTGCCAACGAGCCGAATTTAATTGCCTGGGTCTTTCCCGCTCGCCAGGCGAGCCGACACCGATTGCTGTCGAGATGCGAAAGCACCACCGCGCGTTGCTTCACGCTCTCTTTTGGTGAGAAACGGGCGAGCACATTTTGACTGCGAACCTGAGGAAGCAGAAACCAAATCGGGCTGTCGGCGTGCGAAAGCGCCCACCAAAGAAGAAGCGGTGCACATCCAGCGAGAAACGCCGCCAGCCAACGAGTCCACCCGACCCAGGGATAGATCGCCGTACCAACCAGGATAAATAGGACTGCAGACACCGCAAACCAGTTCATGTCTGCCACTGCTCGGAATCGATGCTCTTCGACGGAGCAGCCGAGGGGACCAAGCTGGTCGCGGACGTATCGGGCCGCTTGTACCTCCATAGCCGTTCCGGTTCCCCGTGGGCCGATCCTTTCAGCAAGAACCTCTACGTGAGAGAGCATCTCTTCCACGGAGAAATCGGCGTCGGCAGCAAGCGGCTTCATGCCCCATAATACTACAAAGCCTGGTAATGAAAACGTGAAACAGGCCTTGTTGTTAATACTTGCAGCTTTTTGTCTGCTTTTGCTCGCAGGCTGCAGGGCATTCTCCTAGGTTTCCGACAATAGCAAATATCAATATAGCACGCCTGCAAAGATCTGTCACCATGCACCAATGATCTCAGCGAGAACTCTCTGCCGGCATTGGTTCTACTCAGCCGGGCTTGCTGGTGTCGATTCCTGGTCTTTAGAGATTCTGAGTATCGTTGGGCGGTTTTCGACGGTGCCGAAGCGGGTGAGGACAGCCGCGCCGAAGCCAAGCAGTGAGATGACTCCGGTGACAATCTCACCAAAGAACGGGATCATACGAACCAAAGAGACAATGAGCGCCGCCACAAGAAACAGCGCCCCTCCTTGTCTGGAGGAAAGGCGAAAGCCGCGGGTGAGGACTTCCTCAAGAAACGCACTGACGGCAACGAACCCAAAGAACGCTGCGATCACATACACGGCCACCAGCAATGGGATCAGAATCGCGCCAGCACCGCTGACAAGCAGCAACACAACCAGGGGCCCCGCAACAACCAGGGCCGCCAGACCGATGCCTGCTGTTACCCAGAATCGGCGCGAGACGGCCTGAACCATCCGCGCAACTGGCTTTCGGAAGAAATGAAAAGTCAAATAGCCGAAAACGATCAGCGCGAGCCAGCTGACAACGAATCCGGCCCAGCTACGCCCCCAGACGAAGGGCCAAAAGGACCAACCGCCACGCTCCCAGACTCCGGAAGCCTGCTCTTCCCAGTAGGTCTGATCTCGCACGCGTCCCCCAACCTCGGCACCGGGTGAGCGATGAATCGTGGCTCCAAATGCAAACACGTCCTCGCCGATCGATGCCCCGTCCAACAGCCAGACGTCACCACCGACTGAAATGATGTCCTCTTCGACGGTTCCGCTCACCGTGAGCTTGCCTCCCACAACAAGTACATCCCCAGTGACGGCGCCCTCGATGGTCACATCACTTCCCAGGGTCACAAGCCCGGTTGAAACCATCTCCTCTGAGACGACTCGGTGATCACCAAGCCCGAAGACAAAGCCGACTGATTCTGGGCCCTCGGCTTCCTGGGCCAGACAACCAAGACCGATAAATCCTGCGGTAAACAGCAGCGCTCCCATCACCAACCACGAAACGCTTCGCATGTCCCCCTCCTTTCCAGATGATGGCACGGAAATTGCCGACTCGTTTCGCCTACTATAGCAGGTTGGGCAGGGAAAGGGAACAGTCGACGCTCTGACACAATTGCGCGAGGTCGCGGTCAATAAACGTCGTCTGCAGTCACTCCACCAGGGCCCACTGCACCAGTTGCCTGCCAGCCAGCACTCCACTAGCGGCTTGCCAGTCCCCCGGCGATCTCTCCTCCATCGATCACGAAGGTCTGTCCCGTTATGAATGCGGCCTCGTCCGAGGCGAGGAAGGCGAACAGGGCCGCGACTTCCTCCGGACGGCCTACCCGCTGCAAAGGGACCTTGCTCTCAAAAGCGCGCAGCATCTCCGGCGTGTATTCCGCCTTCTGCATCGGCGTGAGGATGAAGCCCGGACAGACGGCATTGACGCGGATCGTGGGGGCCAATTCGAGCGCCATTGAGCGGGTCAGCTCAATCACGCCGGCCTTGGAGGCGTTGTAGTCCGCGTAGAGTGGATAGCCGACGATCCCGTTCGTCGATCCCGCGTTTACGATCACCCCGCCGCCCCCCGCTAGCATCCGTTTGGCTGCACCTTTGGCGACGAAGAAGACGCCTGCTAGATTGACGTCCAGGACCCGTCGCCACTGCTCAGACGTGATGTCGAGAAAGGGCGCCCGCACGCTGATCCCGGCGTTGTTGATCAGGATATCCACCCCACCCACTAGGCCGTCCAGGTCGTCGAACGCACGGGTCACGGCATCCGCATCGGACACGTCCGCCTGAATCGTGCCCGCGAGTGTTGGCAGCTCTTTCTCGATCTTAGCAAGAGCCTCCGGATTGTTGTCCAGGACGACGACCGTTGCCTCCTTGTCCAAAAACCTCCTCGCCGTCGCCGCGCCGATGCCGCTCGCACCTCCTGTGATCAAGACGCGCTTTGCTTTCAAACCGTGCATCAGAGCCCTCCTTAGCCCGAGCCGGCCAGGCCGCCACCATCGACAAGCAGCGTGGTCCCGGTGACAAACGACGAGGCGTCACTGGCCAGATACAAGACAGCTTGTGCGATCTCCTCGGGACGCCCCACCCGGCCCAGCGGTCGGTGTATCGACTCCGCGAGGATCGCCTCGTGCGAGTGGCCGAGCTGTTCTGCCTCACGCGCGAGCATCGGTGTATCCGTATCTCCTGGGCAGACCGCGTTCACGCGGATGTTCTGTGGGCCGTGATCGATGGCCATCGCCTTGGTCAACTGAATGACCGCCCCCTTGGAGGCACAGTAGGAGATAGCATCCTTGCCGCCCACAAGTCCCCACCCCGATCCAGTATTGACGATGACGCCACCACCGGCCTCGACCATCACCGGAATTGCCGCCTTCGACAGCAGGAAGATCGACTTGACGTTCACCGCCATCACCCAGTCCCATTCCTCCTCGGTCGTCTCGAGCACGGACGCACGACGGGTCACTCCGGCGTTGTTGAACAGGATGTCGAGCTTGCCGAAGCAATCGACGGTCTTCTGCACCGCCTGCTGGCAATCGCCGGCCTTCGTCACGTCGCAGCGGACAAAGATCGCTTGCCCACCGCCATCGCCAATTGCACGCGCAACCGCCTCGCCCGCCTCGACGTTGATATCGACGATCGTCACCGCTGCCCCCTCGCGGGCGAAAAGCTCCGCTGTGGCCTTCCCGATCCCGGACGCCCCTCCGGTGATGAGAGCCACTTTCCCAGCGAGGGTTCCACATGTTTCCGTACGACCGTCACTGACCATTAGCGAAACATCACCTCCCAGATTGTTGTGAGAACTTGAGCTGAGGGCTTCCTAACTCTTAGGAAGCCAGGGATACAGGAATGAACCCCCTTGACCCCAATCTTATTCTGACAAATGGTTCCGTTTATCTCCCTTCCTGGTTTGGGGACTCTCATGGCTTCCTGGCCTCCTTATAGCGGAATTGCCGGCAAGCGGGGCTCACGTGCAGGTAGGCTCGATCCCAGGATGCCTGCTTGAACCGCAAACTTCCTGACTATTAGGAATCCAGGAAACCAGGAACAGTGTACAATCGAGGAATGAACTCCGTTGCCCCCAATCTTGTTCTGGCAAATGGTTCCGTTGATCTCCCCTCCTGGTTTGGGGTCTCTCATGGCTTC
>CAZOUO010000098.1:0-5669 GCA_964582975.1 uncultured Thermotogae bacterium
CCCAATTGCGTGTCTAGCGTCTTCACAAAGATGAGCCTCGACGTGGGCTGGGTCTTCATGGTTGGCGCGGCACTGAGCTTCGTGGGGCTGGGAGCTCAGTCCCCAACGCCAGATTTGGGAAGCATGATCAGCGATGGCGCCGCGTTCCTTCCCGACTCGTGGTGGATGTCCATGTTCCCCTCCATCGGTGTTTTGATCGCTGTTCTTGGGTTCAACCTTCTGGGCGACGGGCTGAGGGATTTGTTTGCCCTTGAGGAGCTGTAGCGTGGAAAGAGAAGTTGTTCTGCGAATTGAAGACCTACGTGTGGTGTTCAAGGTCTTCAGGGGAGAGCTCAAGGTAGTGGACGGCGTAGCGCTCACCGCGCACTCTGGTGAGCGATTGGGATTGGTGGGGGAATCGGGCTGCGGCAAGACAACTTGCGGGCGATGTGTTGTGCGCTTAGTTAAACCGGCTTCGGGGAAGATTCTCTTTTCTTCACAGAGACTTGATGAAAATATAGATATCGCCAACCCGGAGGGTAAGAAGTGGTACGAAGCAAAAAGAGAAATCCAGATGATCTTCCAAAATCCCGGTGCGGCGCTAAACCCAGTCTTCACTATCGGCACTCAGTTCACAACGGCTCTCCACTACGCCCAGTCGAACAACATGAAGAATCGAGAAATCCGAAGACGAGCCATAGAAGCGTTGAGAGAGGTTCAACTTCCTGATCCGAAACGAATCTTGAAGTCTTACCCCTTTCAGCTTTCTGGCGGAATGAACCAGCGCGTCTCCATTGCAATGGCACTTGCTGTAGAGCCGGTATTGCTCATCGCCGATGAACCAACCACAGCGTTGGATGTGACCGTTCAAAACCAAATCCTAGAACTTTTCTACGCCCTCGTGAAGCGAAAGGAAACCTCATTGATCTACATCACTCACAATCTAGGCGTCATTCGAGAAATTGCTGACACAGTATATGTGATGTATGCAGGAACGATTGTAGAGCACGGGAACCCGCGTGAGATCTTTTCGAGCCCTTTGCATCCATACACTCAAGGGCTAATGGAAGCGATTCCAAAACTGGCGGGTGGCGGCTTTTCCAAAGGGATACGCGGGTCAATTCCGAGTTATTTTAAACCACCCAATGGTTGCCGATTTCATCCTCGCTGTCCGAATCAGATGCAGGTATGCAAGAAGGAACGACCGTCATTTGTTAAGGTATCCGAAGACCATGAAGTGGCCTGTTTCCTCCTTCAGGAGCATTATGACAGATAGAATACTTCGGGTTGATGCGCTTAAGAAACACTTCAAAACGAAACAGGGCACCGTACGCGCCGTAGATGGCGTAGACTTCGACATTGACTCCGGCGAGACACTGGGATTGGTCGGTGAATCTGGCTCTGGGAAGACCACGGTTGGGTACACGGTTATCGGGCTGTATGTGCCAACGGCTGGGGACATCTTGTTTAGAGGAGAAAGCATTGTGCTTCCGGTGATCAGAAGACGAAAGGCGATTAAAAAGGATATCCAAATAGTATTTCAGAATCCGGGCTCCTCTTTGAATCCACGGCGACGAATTGAAGAAATCATCGAGCTACCACTTCGAGTTCATGGAACGGACGACCACCGCAACAACAAAGAGAGAGTGGTAGAGCTCCTCCGCAAGGTCGAATTGTCTGCAGACTACGCATCCAAAGCACCAACAACCCTTTCAGGGGGAGAACAAGCTCGAGTGACTATTGCCCGCGCTCTAGCAACAGACCCGAAGTTCATCATCTTGGATGAACCCACAGCGGCTCTTGACGTTTCGATTCAGGCAAAAATCATCACCATGCTGGTCGACCTTCAGAAAGAGCTATCTCTTTCATATCTTTTTGTCAGCCATGATCTTAGCCTCATGCGAAACGTAGCTGACCGAGTGGCCATTATGTATTTGGGAAAGATCTGTGAGAGTGCTCCTGCCGTAGAGTGCTTTCAGCATCCCCTCCACCCCTATAGCCGAATGCTCCTTTCGTCGATACCGGTGGTGTCGGATGAGGATGAGAAGTTGAAACCGGAGAAAATCCGAGTAGTTGGAGAGATTCCAAGCCCAGTAAATCTTCCCTCTGGTTGCAGCTTCCATCCCCGCTGCCCTAAGGTGATGGAGACATGCTCCCAGATCGATCCTGAGATGGCAAAGGTCGAAGAGGGCCACTTTGTCAGGTGCCATCTCTATGCACGAGCTGGATAGCAGCGGCGAGGTAACGGATATGGCAAATCGCGTCTTATGGATTAATCCGGTTGGATTTAACGGTTTTGACAAGTCAATCAAAGATGTGCTTGAGCAAGCGAAGCATCCGAATACAACGGTCGATGTTGTATCCCTAAAGAAGGGGCCCTTACATCTTGAATACCATTACTATGAGGCATTGGTTCTCACTGATATTTTGCATCAGGTAAAGCAAGCAGAAAACGAGGGATATGATGCGGCGGTGATTGGTTGCTTCTATGATCCGGGCTTACGCGAGGCGCGCGAGATTACAGAAAAGGTAGTCGTTACCACGCCGGCTGAGGCCTGCCTGCACATCGCGGCAAGCTTGGGACATAGATTCTCTATCATCGTTGCTGAGAAGAAGTGCGTTCCCAAGATGCATGAGAATGCGGTGAACTATGGTTTTAAGGACCGCTTAGCCTCATTCAAATCCATAGATATGGGAGTTCACGACTTCCAGAAAAACCAGACTGAGACAGAGAACAGAATGAAGGTAGCAGCTAAGGAGGCCATTGAGAAAGACTTGGCCGAGGTGATTATCTTGGGATGCACCATGCAATTTGGCTTCTTCAAGGAACTCCAGAGAGAAATCGGGGTACCGGTAATCGATGCGGTACTGGGGCCTTTCAAGTACGCCGAATTCTTGATCGAGTTGAAAAACCGGTTCAACTGGAGTCAAAGCAAAGTGTATGGTTATAAGAGCCCGCCTGAGGAAGAGATCATAGACTGGAAGTTGGAAGAACAATGCGGCATTCCTGGTCTTTGGCAGTGAAGTTCCCCGACCTTTGTGCGGGGAGCATCGCTGAAGTAGTCCCATCGGACTTAGCACTTCAGGAAGTGCAACTTCTCAACTGCACCCCGTTTCTTCGTTGAAGGACATCACGGAAATGGTCATACTGATCACCATCTGATTCAAAGCTCACATAAGGAGGAGGGCTGATGAATGAGGCCGGTACGAGAATTGAACAGGGAAGAGCTAAGATAAATTGGGCTGCCTCGCATATGGACCTACTTGACCGTTTGAGAGAGGGATTCTTCCAAGACCAACCATTTGCCGGACACCGCATTGGGATGAGCATCCACCTGGAAGCGAAAACGGCCTGTCTGGCGATTCTTTTGCGCGATGGGGGGTCACAAGTATTTGTTACAGGGAGCAATCCGCTTTCCACGCAAGATGATGTCGCCGCCGCCCTGGCCGAAGAGGAAGCCATCTTCGTCCACGCTCGCTACGGCGCTACCGAAGCGGAATATTTCGATCACTTGCGGGCAGTCCTCGCTGAAGCACCTGATCTCATCCTCGATGATGGTGGCGATCTTGTCAAGCTCCTGCATGAGGAGGTAGAGGGAGAGATCCTCGGAGGGTGTGAGGAGACGACAACTGGTGTTAATCGGCTGCGGGTTCTCGATCGCGAGAAGCGGCTTCGCTTTCCCATGTTTGCGGTGAATGACGCCAAGATGAAATACTTGTTTGATAATCGGTACGGAACTGGCCAGTCAGTGTGGGATGGCATCCTCCGCTCCACGAACCTCTTGGTTGCTGGAAAGACCGTTCTCGTTGTTGGATACGGCTGGTGCGGCCGCGGGATTGCCCTGCGAGCATGTGGTTTGGGAGCACGCGTGATCGTGGCTGAGGTTGACCCAGTGCGTGCAGTGGAAGCGGCCACGGAGGGGTTCACCGTCGCTCCGGTTGTTGAGGCAATCCGCCACGCTGACTTTCTTATTACTGCCACCGGGTGTCGCGACGTTGTTACCGAGGAGGCACTAGAAGTAGCGAAGGACGGCCTCTTGCTGGCCAACGCTGGCCATTTTGACATCGAGATCGACAAAGCCGCCCTGAGCAGACTTGCTACGTCCCAAAAGGAGGTGCGCAACGGGATTACTGCCTATGTTCTTCCGGACGGCCGCCGTCTTCATCTCATGGGTGAAGGACGATTGGTGAACCTCGTCCTCGGGGATGGTCATCCCGTAGAGATTATGGACATCTCCTTTGCCCTGCAGGCGTTGACGCTCCAGCACATCGTGAAGAGCGCTCCACTGGCACCGCGCTTGTATCCTGTGCCTTCGCACATTGACCAACAAGTTGCCCAAATGAAACTGGGGTCTCTCGGTATTCAAATCGATACCCTGACCGATGTCCAAAGCGAGTACCTCGGTCTGGAAGGGTTCTGATCCTTTCTTTCTTAAGCCACGAGGAGTAGAATCTAACCTATAAGGAGCGAGACTGTTGAAGAAACAATGGATTAAGCAAAAGGGATGGCTGGTTTGGATGCCGGCGCTCATTTTCGTGATCGCTTTTGGGGTGAGTGGGGCAAAACAGACGGTTTCGGATCTCTTCTCACCTTTAAGGCAACTTCATCAATACATCGAAAGCTATTTCTATTGGCCGGAACGTATCGACGAGCGATTGCTCCTTTATGGCGCGATGAAGGGAATGGTCAAGCAGCTCGACGATCCCTACAGCGAGTTTCTCGATCCAGGCGACCGCGAGCGCTGGGAAGATAGCTTGGAGGGCGAGTTCAGTGGCGTCGGGATTGAGATCACGATAAAAGATGGCGTTCTTACTGTAATTGCGCCACTTACAGGGACGCCGGCTGAGCAAGCTGGAGTGCGGCCTGGAGACCAGATTCTCGAGATCGATGGAGATTCCACCGAGGGGATCAGCCTCACCGAGGCGGCGTTGAAGATCCGCGGGGAGGCGGGGACGCCGGTTGTCCTTTTTGTCCGTCACAAGGATGGAAGTGAGTATACGATCTCGATTACGCGGGACAAAATCGCTGTAGAGGCCGTGAGTAGTGAGCTGATGGCAGAGGGAAAGATCGGCTACTTCCGCATCTCGCGCTTCGACTCTGATGTCGCCCTCGACCTAGATCAGGCACTCCTAGGGTTCGACCTGGAAATGCTCGATGGGATGATTCTAGATTTGCGAAACAACCCTGGCGGGCTGTTACCCTCAGCTATCTCCGTTTCTAGCCGATTTGTCGATGAAGGGGTGGTGGTCTTGACAAAAGGGAGGATCGCCGATGATCAAAAATACTGGTCGACTGGAAACCTCATTCCCAACCTTCCCCTAGTCGTTCTGATTAACGGCGGTACGGCAAGCGCGGCCGAGATCGTTGCCGGGGCGATTCGTGATCACGAGATGGGCATCCTGATCGGTGAGCGCAGCTTTGGTAAGGGAGTGATTCAGCGGATGATCGAGTTTCCCGATGGTTCTGCTCTCAGAATAACCAGTGGGGAGTTCTTTACACCGCTCGGCCACGTCGTTCAGGAGACGGGACTTGTCCCGGGCATTGAGCTAGCCGAAGATGAGGATCCGATTGAGGCAGCGATTGCGTGGATCGACGACTACATTGGGGTGCGGATGCCGATCTCGCTTGGTGACAAGGATGGCATGTGAGGGTCTCGGTCATTGGTGCGGGAGGCTGGGGGACAGCGTTT
>CAZOUO010000098.1:5679-9137 GCA_964582975.1 uncultured Thermotogae bacterium
TTGAATGGGCACGAGGTTATCCTGTGGGTTCGCAATCCGACACGGGCGGAGGCGATTGACCGCCTACGAGAAAACAGGACGTACCTCCCTGGTGTTGCCCTTCCCCAAGAGGGCCTTCGGATCACCGCGTCGCTCCCCGACACAATCGCATCTGGCATCATTGCCCTTGCCGTCCCCTCATTTGCCATGGCCGACCTTTTGGGCAAGATCAAGGCGCTGGCAAAGGAGAAGAAGGTCTTCATCAACCTAGCCAAAGGAATCGACCGTAGGTCGGGGAAGACCATGTCAGAGCTTATTGAGAGCCAGGTCGCGACGCGGGCGATTTTCACCCTCTCCGGTCCGAGTCATGCTGAGGAGGTGGGTCGAGATATTCCAACAGCAATTGTGCTCGCTGGTGAGGACCTCGATCTGGGAAAGCAGCTTCAAGTGGAACTCGCCACTCCTCGCTTTCGCGTCTATCTCTGCGAGGACATCCGGGGGGTGGAGCTGTGCGCCACGGTAAAGAACATCATCGCTCTGGCGACCGGTGTCTCCGATGGCCTCGGCTATGGGGACAACAGTCGTGGAGCCCTCATCACCCGGGGCTTGACGGAGATGGTCCGCTTCGGCCGTGTATTTGGGGTGAAGGAGAAGACTTTCTTTGGACTCTCCGGCCTGGGAGACCTTGTCGCTACCTGCACCAGCGAACACAGTCGCAACCGGCGTGTTGGGTACCGCCTGGGGGAAGGAGAATCCCTTGCTGAAATCCTCTCCGGGATGGCAATGGTTGCCGAGGGTGTCTGGGCAACTGCGATCGTTCATGAGATGGCTTTGGAGAAAGGAGTGGAAATGCCGATTACAGATGCGGTCTATCGCCTCCTTTATGAGAAAGCGGATCCACTCGCCCTGGTCGAGGAGATCATGACCCGCGCCCCTAAACAGGAGGAAATCTGAGTTGTTGTCATGACAGCCTATGACGTGGTGGTCGTTGGGGGAGGGCCGGTCGGGGCAGTGGCGGCTCGGCATGCTGCCGAAGTGGGAGCGCGCGTGCTGTTGATCGAACAGGGGGAGTGCACCGGAGAGCCAGCTCGCTGCACAGGTTTGGTTAGTCCTCACACACTCGACTTGCTCGGGGTCTCAACTGCGAGTCTCCTGCGTGAGATTCGGGGTGGCATTCTCCACGCCCCAGGCGGGGAGACGATCGAGCTTCGTGCCAATGCCGTCAAAGCGGTCGTGCTGGATCGTGGGAAGCTCAACCGTGAATTAATAGATTTAGCAATCATCGCTGGTGTTAAGCTGAGGCCAAGAACCCGTGCTGTTGCTGCTGACATTGGCTGGGTGCGGATCGAACATCAGGGCAAGGTAGAGAAGGTGGGGGCCAAAGTAATCATTGGGGCTGATGGCCCGCGAAGTGCTGTTGCTAGATGGTTTTCCCTTTCAGGACCGAGTCAGTTGCTTGCAGCAAGCCAGGCAGTGGTGGAGAGAAAGCCACGCTCCCCGGATGAAGTGGAGGTCTTCTTCGGACGCGATGTGGCGCCAGGATTCTTCGCCTGGGCTGTTCCGGCCGAGGAGGACCGTCTGCGGGTTGGCCTGGCGGCCTTGGGAACCGACACCGAGGCGCTCCTCTCCCACCTCCTCGCGCAGCGCTTCTCTGGGAAGACCGTCGCGCAGATCGGGGGAACTATTCCAATCGGCACGTCGTCAAACACAGTAGGAGACGGTGTGCTCCTTGTTGGCGACGCTGCTGGCCAGGTAAAGCCAACATCTGGAGGGGGGATCTACATCGGCGGTACGTGTGCCCGGGTTGCTGGAGAGATTGCTGGTTACGCTGCCTTGGCTGGAAAGACTACACGGCAAACGCTCGCCGAGTACGAGCGGCGCTGGCAAAAGCAGATCGGTGGAGAGCTCCGCTTTGGCCTCGCTGCCCGCCGTGTCGTAACTGCCCTTTCGGATTGTGATATCGACTCGGTCTTCGCCGTCATCAACGAACCATCGATCCTTCAAGTGGTTTCTGAAGAAGGGGATATTGACCATCCGAGCCGACTTGTCCGCTTCTTCCTCTCTCATCAGAGCCTGTGGCCAAGACTTCTTGCCCTCATTCCTGCTCTCGGAGGCTGGAAGCGAATAGAAGAGTTGGCAAGGCTTACCTTTGTCCCGGATCACGCCGCCCCCTTATAAATCCTGCGGAGCATGATGAGAATAGCTTCCGGAAAGAAGAAAGAATCTTCTCCTTGGCGATGGAAGCTCCGGGTTGAGCGCGTTGTCGTCTACTTGATTACCCTGTTCGTCTTTGCGCTTCCGTTATTCATCTGGCCGGGGTCACGGACTACAGCTAGGGTGTCCAGTTCCGGAATGGTGTTGACACTTCAGGCCTCCTCGTGACGATGTTCACGGACAGCGCCCCAGAAGATCTCGGCCGGTGTCCGCCCCTTGGTGCGGTACCCCTGATGCGGACGCTGAAAGTTGTAGAACTCGAGGAACGACTCCAATGATGCTTGCAGCTGATGCCGTCGTCGGAAGTAGCGTCGTCGAAACACGATCCGCCAGTGCTCATGCAGGATCGTCCCCTGCAGCCTCTCCACGAATCCGTTGGTCCACGCGTGTCTTGGCTTGGTGCGGGTGTGCCGCACACCGAGATCTCGACACGCCTGATCGAACTCCGCTTTGAATTCACTACCGCCATCGGTGAGAACACGCCGCAACCTCCATCCCGCTTTCTTCACCTCCACCGCGACAACGTCCCTTAAGAACGACGCAGCTTCCGCCGCGTTGTTTGCCGCAATCACCTTCGCCATGGCGTACGAACTGGAAGCATCGCACGCGGTGATCTGCCACAGCTTCCCTACGCCCTTCAGTTTCCCAATGTAAAACGTGTCGATGCACACCAACTCTCCTGGCTTCTCTGCCAATACGTGACGCACCTTTCGTCGTGACAGGGACCGTCGTGTTCGTTCAGTGAGTAGGCCCGCACGCTTCGCTCTGTGGACCTCGAGAACGAGCAGACGCTGGGTACGTGTTCCCAGTCCCAGTCGGTGCAGGGCTCTCCAAACAGTCGTTGATGAGACGACAACGCCCTCTCGTTGAAGCTGAAGGCTCAGGCGTTTCGGTCCCCATGTGGGCCATGTCAGCGCCAGGGCGACGATCTTGCGTTCTTTGGTCGTGTCCAGCTGCACAGGCCGTCCAGGACGCGTGGCGCTCCTGCGCGGATGCAGTCCATCGATCCCGTACAGCGTGAACCGCTTCTTCCAGCGGTAGTACAACGTTCGCGAGATCCCTGCCTCGCGGCACGCAGCACTGACGTTGCCCAACTCCTTGGCTCGCTGCAGGACATGCAGCCGAAAAAGGTGTACCTTGTCTTCGAGGGTCATCGGCGGTCCTCCCAGGTTGTTTTGTCTCTACCTGGTGATTCTGCCCTGATGGCCCTCTTTCTTCCTCCTGCCTCAACCTTCCACCTGTAAACAGTACTACGAAACTCGATA
>CAZOUO010000099.1:0-9069 GCA_964582975.1 uncultured Thermotogae bacterium
GCGAACATCGTCACGAGGAGGCCTGAAGTGTCAACACCATTCCGGAACTGGACATACTAGTGCTCCACCAGCGGGCTTTGTTCTCAAGGAGGAATGCTTTGGGAGCCCGTTCTCAAGCACTACCATTCACGGCAGTGGCGATTCTTGTCCTGGTCATCAGCATTCTTGTTCAGACCGCTTCGGCCCAAGTTGGCCTCTCCACTTTCGTCCTCGAGCTAATAGTTCTACCTGGCCAGACAACAAGAGATGCCTTTACGATTACTAATAACAGTGAGAGATCGCAGTACTTTGAAATCGAAGCGGTTGATTGGGTGCCGATTGGGCCGTCGAAGCAGAACTATGTTGCTCCTGGGAGCCTTGAGCGATCGATCTTTGCTTGGCTTGACTTCTGGCCGCCGGAGGCCGCCATTAAACCAGGCGAGAACATCCAGATCCAAGTCGAGTTGACCGCGCCCTCGTCCGCCAGAGGGTCCTATTGGGGGATGCTGTTTGTGAAATTACTCCCATCGCCCAGCGCTGCCGCCACGGGCGAAATCCAAGCCCAAGTTGGCATGAACGTGATCCTCGGCGTCGCCATCTACGCAGAAACGGGCGACGGTGAACCCCAAGGCCGTATTGTCGGTTTTTCCTGTGAGCCGCACGATTCCGACCGCCAGATGCTGTTTGCTCTCGAGTTTGAGGATACGGGCATCACGCGGCTCCGTCCGACGGGGACGATTCAGATTCGGGATGAGGAAGGGGACATCGCAAGGGAACTGACCTTGCCTCAATTTACCTCACTACCCGATACGGTACAACGCTTGCAGGTTCCTTTGACAAGGGTCCCGTCTGAACGGCCCGGTGTTGAGAGCCCTGAACCCGTAGAACTGGAGTCCCCGCTACCACCGGGAATGTACCTTGCCATTGCCATCATCGACTATGGGGGTGACGCATTGGTGGCGGCACAGCTTCCGTTCGAGATTGAGGGTGAAAAATCCGATTGACTCTTAAGGAACGATGTAATAGCATGACAGCTGAAGTGATCTGCAATGAATAGCGCAACGGTATGCAGAATCGTGCTGATCGCTGGTTTGTTCATTGTTCTGCAGTCGATTGCCATCTTGGCCAACGCGCCGGTGCTCAGCGATTTGAAGCTGGCAGAGCATGTGCCCATTACCTCTTCTCTGTCCGGCGAGGCTTGGGTCGTTTCGTTGACCCTGGATGTTCTGCACGACGATGTGGGAGCTGATCCGATTGGGCAGGTTTCGAACCTCACGATCCGAGCGTACGACGCCGAGGAGTATCCCCTGCCTGCCCCTCAGCCGATCGTCGAATATGTCGATCACGCGTTTCATCCGAGCGAGGGGAACGCGGTCGGTGACTATCCGGTGTCGATTGAAATTCCAAAATCGGCATCGGGGTATTTCCTCTTCGAAGCCAGCGCCGAACACCAAGGCGACTGGGGGTACACAACATGGGAAGGCTGGATTCCCCAGGAGCCGCAGCACTCCTTCTCCGGAAATCTTCGGATGCAACATGCCAATGCCTGGAATCCCAGAGTGTCCGGCGTGTTTGAAAGCAATATCTGGGTTCTCCATATCCAGACGTGCGCCGCTGCGTCCGTGACACTGGGTACAGAGTCGTGTAGCTTGATGAGAATGTCACCCAGTACCCACGGCTGCGAAATCCCGACAGAATGGCGCGTGTGGGACAACCACGCAGGAACGGTTGTCGATACCGGATGGCTTCCTGTAGCATTGTTCGAAGCGATGTTTGAGAACGATTTCATCTCAATCCCTTCGGGGTGGTCCGGAGAAATCTACTTCCAGATGCGCATGACGCGTCACGGGCTGGGTAATCGCTCCGGGGACTACTCGGCCGCACTAACGGTCAGCGTATCGGAGAATCCATAGAGAGGGATCAACAAAAGTGACGGAGCGGCAGTGGTGGTAAAACAATCAAGAGCGTTGGTGGCATGCGTCTACCTGGTCGTGATTCTTCTGCCCTCGCTTCTTGCACACGGCGAGAGCCGTACTTTGATTGGGACGATCACGTGCGACGTTCCTGCCGGTTTGGAGGTAACCCTTGACCAGAGCCCGATTGCGCTCACCATCGATCCGGATAACTCCGCAAGCGATCAAACCGCCCTTCTCATCAGTGTGGGCACAAATGCGCCTCCTGCCACATTTGAAATTAGTCTATCACATCACAGTCCCATTTTTTTCTATCTATTGACGCAACAGGGTATCCCTCCGGTTTCATGGAAAGAGATTCCCATTTTGCCTACCGTTTCTTTAGAGACGCTTCCTGAGTTGGGTTGGACAAACTACGACCTCGACTTAAGAGGGACGGCCGGGCCCGATCTCTCTGCAGGCATCTACCAGGATGATGTTCAGCTTCGTTTTCAAATCCCCGGCATAATCAGGACGTTCGTCCTACCCGTCACAACGACCGTGCTTCCAAGATCGCCGGTGGTTGATGCCGGGCCTGACCAGCTTGTAGACGAAGGGGATACAGTTGCATTCAGCGGCAGCTTTGTCGATCCTGACATCGGTGAAACCTACACGATCTCTTGGGACTTCGGCGATGGAACCACCGCAAGTGGGACGCTATCAGCAGCCCATACCTATCTCGACAATGCGATCTACACGGTAACCCTGACCGTGACGGATAGCGGCGGGCGATCCGGGCAAGACGCGTTGACGGTCACGGTCAACGACCTCGGACCAACGGCGCACGTGGAGACTGTGCCCCCGGTGCTTCCTCCACTTCCGGTTACGGTGAACGCCGGCGAAGAGTTGAGGTTTGACGCGAGTGGGTCAACGTCGAGTCCCGATGTGATCGTCGGCTACGAGTGGGACTGGAATTACGCTGGTCTTGCCTTCGATCCCTCCGACGATACTGGGGACATGGTTACCTATATCTTTGATGTGGCAGGTACCTACTTCATCGCCGTGCGGGTAACCGACGATGATGGATCGACCGATATCGCTACGTTGGAGGTAATCGTCAATCCGGTGACCACCGCGGAGGCCAGTTTGGCTCCTCCTGAAATTGCGGGAGGTGGTGGTGCCGTAGCTGAAGCTGAGTTGGCGATCGACGAGCTGTATATGCATCACGAGGCTCTTGAGGTCTCGCAATTCCACCTCGTCTTGCCACAGGCTCCCGAACAACCGTCCACCCCTGTGATTTACTTCCCGTTCGACGAGGGGGCTGGCGAGGTTGCTAACAACGAGATCGATAGACAACTCGGTCGGGAGCCGGTTCTTCAAGGGATGCTCTCTCAAGCAGAGTGGACCGAAGGCGAGCCTCTCAGCGGCAACGCGTTTGCGCTCAGCCTGGGAGACGAGGGCTACGTTACAATTCCTCCAGATCCACGGATGGGTTTCACTTGGAATCAAGAGTTCACGCTGGAGCTTTGGGTACGGACGACCGATGCCTCGGGAGAACGGTCCCTTGTGCGAAGGCAACGTTCTGACGGTGGTTCGCTATACGGACTAACTCTGGTTGCCGGTATGCCCCTGTTCTACACGGTGGGGAACGTCGAAGGCTACACGCTTATCAAGGGAGGAAAAAGTATCGCCGACGGGACGTGGCACCATATTGCCTGCATGAGGGAAACCGGTGCGCTGAAGCTTTACGTTGACGGCGATCTGGTCGATGAACTGCTCCCGGAGGCGCGCATTGCCGGAGCTGGGGGAGGCAATCTCAGCTCGCAGGAGCCTACCTATGTAGGAGGTATAGGAGAAGCCGGAGAGCCTATGGGCGGTCTTGTTGACGCGGTATACGTCATCGGTGAAACGATCGAGTTTCGCCTCCGGCTCACGGATGAAACCGGAACCCCGGTTATAGATGCCCGACCGTCGCTCTCTTTCATCCTATACGACGCCGTTGGCCGAAAGGTTGGAAGCGGCTTCATCGATCGCCTGAGTTACGACGCGGATGAAGAGCAGCATGTATATTCCCTGGACACTTCGACCTACGCAGAAGGCGTGTATGATTTCTTCCTGGTCCCCGGTGATGGCTCGCAGAAACGGCTGCGGATTCTGTTACTTGAGATCGAGTAGTACCTTTTTTGACTCTTCGCTAAAACTCAAACAGCCAGTCTGAGAAGATAGAATTCCTTTCCCTCGCCAAGACGCTAAGACGCAGGGTTATTCATCTTCGACCAGCCTGTTTACCGTTCGTGTGATCCCGTCCTTCATGAGAGCCTCACCAAAGTTAAGCAAACACCCAGGCTGAAGTTCGGTCAGCCGCAAGTACGTAAGCAGTTGCTTCTTATGAGCATTGTTCACCGTCTTTACCGATTTGAGCTCCAGGATGACCTTCCCTTCGATGATGATGTCCGCCTGGAATCCCTCGTCGAACCTAATGCCGCAATATTCGATGGGAACGGAGACCTGCCGCTCCACTGCCAAACCACATTGCCTCAGCACATGGGCCAACACCACCTCATAGACCGTTTCCAGCAACCCAGGACCGAGGTCTCGGTGGACCGACACCGCAGCGTCAACAACGATCTTTCCTATCTCATTTTCCGTCATTCTTTGCGTCTCTGCGCCTTCGCGAGAGACCGATCTCTTCAACCTTTCTCTCTAGCTACCGTAACTGTGAGGAGCCCTTCAAAGTACCCACTTGAAACAGTAAGGTAGCACCTTTTGAAGGAGCGCGAGGGGCGGCAAGCTACCTGACGGGATAAACCATGACCTCTAACCGGTGCTCGTCCTTCAGGCCGTTGGCGTCCGTCACGACCAAGGTCACGAGCCAGTGACCCGACTTACTGAACCTCACCGGCACGCGTTGCCCGGAAGCCTCGAAGGACTCCGTTGCGTGTTGGAACGTCCAGTCGTATGAGACCAGCCTTACTCCGATCGCCTCACTGCCCGAGGCGTCGAACACAACCTCATCTCCAACAACCACCGGTCCCCCTGGCGTAACGCTGAATCGCGCCGTGGGCGGGCCGAAGGTGAAGATGATTTCGCGTGGTTTCTGGTAGGCGCCGAACTCCACGCGCTTTGTCTCTCGCGTACCGATCTCGAGTCTTAGAGTAAGCGGCGTTGTTGATGCAAATCGCCTGGGTAACGAACTTTCAACAAGTGATACCTCGACCAGGCCTGGCTCAACCTTGAGGACAAATCGGCCGATTGAGCTCGCCGATACCCGTTTCCGCCCGGAGGCGTCTACGACCGAAACGATCGCATCCGGAATGCCCGACTCACCGGAATCCCGCCTGCCGTTTTGGTTGGCATCGTTGTAGACAATGCCGGAGATCGAGCTGTACTCTTCAAATGGCAACAAGACCTGGTGTTCCCCCGCGCTGACATTCAAGGAGAGCGGGAGGCCGAGCCGTGGAGCCAAACCGGCAGGAAGCTTTTGCAACGATAGCTCGTATGTGCCCGGCCGAACCGGCCAGAAAGCGAAACGACCATTGGCGCCACTGATTGCCTCTTGCCCCGCCAGGACAAGAAGTAAACCAGGAACTGATCTTTCTCCAAGGTCAAATTTCCCGTTGGCATTTGTGTCAACAAAGGCCCATCCTGTAACCCGTCCGTACACCGGGCCAAAGAAGGGGATGGCTAGCGAGAAGCGGGCTGATATAGACGCCGAGAAGCTTCCTCCTCCAGAGAGAGGTATAGAAGCCGATGCGCTTAGATCTCCCCAAGACAAGCCTATCCCCAACGAAGCGCTTCCGTCGCTGACCGACAAGGATAGGTTTGGAGCACTCTCCGCACGCGGAAAGCTGAGCTTGGCCGAGAAAGAGGAACTCTCGCTTTCTGTCGAACCGGTCGATAGATCGACGATGCGCCCCAAGCTTACAGAGCTGCTGATATCCGTCTGATCTAGGCTGAGGCTGATCGACCCGTTCAGATCCGTGCTGAGGTACTGTGTGCCGGCGATTCGATCGATCGGTTCCTTTAGCGTGGCGGAGAATGCGTATTTTCCATCGCTGACCAGTGGTCCGCTGATCTTCACATAAAGGCCGAGCGAGCTTTGGTCCGTGGTGGTCGGTGTGTCGTCGCTTTTCTTCTTTTGAAAGCGACCTTCTATATTCAGCGAGGTATCAAACGGCAGAGAAAATGTGATCTTGCCCGTTAGAGCCTTTCCTAATGTGATGACGGTAACGCTGTCGCTTTGCGTATATGCCTTAGAAGTATCTAGCCCCAGTGACCACGTCGTTCTGTGAGATAACGTCATGCTGTAAGCCTCTTCCTCTTTCCGATTGGGGAAACCCGGTGAAATATCAAGAAGGCTTCCTCCGATTCGATACTCCCCTACCGTGACCTGTGGACTGATGCGAAAGGCGGTGCCGGAACTGGTTTGATCACTGACAGAGGCAACGGAGCCCGTTAAGGATAACACCTCGTCGAACGTATGAGAACATTGAACCTCCCTAAAGTTGTAGGCGTCTGTCTCATCGCTTCCGGCGACCAGCCGTAGTGATCCTTCATCCCAACGACATGAAACGGAAAGGCCCTTGACAGCATCCGTGATGACCAGTCGGCTTGAAAGGCTGTCACCCACCTTGCCGAAGAGCGTAACGCCGGTTCCCTCTCCTGAAACACTTCCGAACCCACCGGATACGCCACCGCCATCTAGACTCAACCGCCATCTGTCCGTACTGAAACTGCCCGTTGGGATAGCAAGTTCAGTTACTGTAGCTGAGGTTGACGTCGACAGCTTGCCAATCCCTTCAAGTTCTCCACTTCCGGAAAAGCTCGCGCTCGTGAAGCCTTGTTCATCGAAAGAGAGGGAAACAGTCACCGGCCACAGGGGGAAGATGACCCCTTTTACTTCCTCGGGAGGGGGTGGCGCGACGCGGGACGAATGCACAAGGGCAGTGAAGATATCAGGGTACGCTATAGATGTTATGTCTAGCGTGAAGGAATAACGCGAGCCTGGAGTGGCTGTAGTCGGTACGGAAACAGTAACCTCTACCTCGGTAGTTTCCCCCGCGAAAAGGGGCACTGTGTTTCTGGGGAGGCTCACCTTGCAATCCCTAACGCTTGAAATCTCTATAGTGTAGCTATCTGCAATGTTGCCGGTATTTTTAAGGGAAAACGTTCCTTGTACAGACTCTCCAGGCTGGGCTCGCGGTGGTTCCTGAATCCAAGCTGCCTCGACCCCCGAGACGGGAGATATGATGATAAGGGCCGTTCCTTGTGCGGTTACACCAGGGTCGCCGGTAGAAGTTGCTACCAAGGTTCCTTCGTAGGTTCCCGCCCCCGCCGTGCTCGGTACGACAAACGTGACAAAGACCTTTTCGCTTGCTCCCGCCGTAACTTGGAGTGTGGAAGGGATTCCCAGGGTAAGCCACCCCGTGGGTGGGGTGATAGACAGTTGATACTCGTCATTCGATGTGCCGGTGTTGGTGATCGTATAGACATGCGTAACAAAATCGCCAGGAGAAGCGGCCTTCTCCGGGGTTGTGGTAATAGAGACGGAGTATGGCACACCAAACATTGCTTGCGAGAAACACGCAACACCGATCCAGCAAGTGAGAACAAGAAGCATAACACACCGACCCTTCTCTAGGGTGGTCATCGGCACACCAATTCGCTTCCAACGGCTACATAGGCAGTTGAAATACACATGCAACGATACCCGTCGATCTGCGCGCCATTGCTAGAGGCAATCCGCCTACGCCCTGGGCCTATGGAAAGCAGACATTGAATGTTCTTCCAGAGAATGGTCAGGGTGTTGCAAGTCCACCGCAAGAAATGCTCGTTCAATAACATAGTCTCCGCGCCACAGAACTGTCTTACACAGCTAAAAATTATAGCCTACTATCTATCATGAATCAAAGCCTTTCCCTTATGTCAATGAAGAAAAGCACTTGAGAAATAGCCGTCTGTCCAAAATGGCAATATGGACATTCCTGATATTTGTTCACGTTCTCATTTCTTCTTCCACTTCTTTCCTCGAGGCCACTCTACGTGGCTATGAACGTCTACGATGGCAACCGAAAGTCCATTTCTGACAAACGGGAATCATTACTTCATATCTGTAGTCCCATACAAATAATAGATAAGACCAAATGATAAAAGAAAGGTGGTACGTATCTCAGATCTCACACACCACTAGGTGTAACCAAAAAAAGAAATCTTGCGGCGGGTGTAGAATGCTATACCAATCTAATTCCTCTACTGACCAGGTTATCTCGCTGCTTGTTTTTATGAAGTGCTAATCTGCTGCAGGAAGATTCTCCCACCTTACTAGACTTACTCCCTCCCACGTGATGACCAAGACCTGCCTGGAAACGATTTTATCAGCATTCGGGACTGCAGATTGGCCTGTCGAGGTCGCATTGGCGCGGCCTTGTCCCTCTGATATTCGGGACAGGATGTTGACATGAATGGGGATGTCCCGGATCTCGACAAGACTTGAGCTGGAATGAAAGATCAGGCGCAAGACCTGCTGAAACGTCCCTGGGCATGCGTTTTCGGGCACCGCAACGCGGACAAACAGCCTGTACCTAGTCCAGCCTGGGGAAGCAAGCTCAATTGGGGAAGCAAGCTCAAAGTCTGGAATCTTACTCCATGAGGGCAACGGCAAGCTTTCTGGTATTGTCTCAAGTCGATATTCAAAAGAAACGTCTGATCCTGCTTTTGCTGACAGCATGCTGATAGAGAGATCAAGAGGCCAGTCGTTTGTTCCGACGTACAGTTCTGTAGCAGCCGTTGCCGTAGTCCCAAGATCGAGATCGAAGTCAAATCTACTGCCGGACGTTGAGACTTCGAGAGCTGGGGCGATGACAAGCTTGATCGTTGCCGTCGACGTTCTGGTCTGAGAGGATGCGAGGAAACTCATTCCCGGGAGCAACAGGCGGAAAATGGTAACCACAACTTTCGGTTTCATTTATATGCTTTAGTCGTTTTTAGTCATATTAATCACGCTATCTAGTTTATTCCTCAGAATAGAAGAACTGAGACAGATAAATACCTGCTATCTGTCCTTTGCGCAGGGGTATGGAAGCGGAGATCATGCTGCGCGCTAAAACTGGGTCTTAGGGACGCGGTGATGGAAGCTGCCCAATATGGACGCAACGGTCAGAAATTGACCCATCCAACGGTTAGAAATTGACCCACCTCG
>CAZOUO010000100.1:0-8978 GCA_964582975.1 uncultured Thermotogae bacterium
GAACCAGGGATGCCCGAGTTTGAGAGCATCGCCCCGGCGATCCTCATCTCGTCCCTGGATTCCTGGGATCAGATCGGCGACTGGTGGATGAAACTGCTCGAGCAGGCGATCGTGCCCCCCCCCCAGATCGAGGAGAAGGTCGCCGAGCTCGTCGAGGGGCTGGAGACCAAGGAGGAGCGGATCGCCGCGATCTACCACTGGGTGATTCAGAACACGAAGTACGTGGGCTTAGAGTTTGGAATCGGCGGCTTCCAGCCCTATCCGGCGGCCACCACCTTCGAGAATGGCTACGGCGACTGCAAGGACGGCGCCGCCCTTTTGGTAACGCTGCTGCGGCTGGTGGGCGAGAAGGCCTACCCGGTGCTGATCAACGCTACCGGCGACGTGCGGCCGGATCTGCCGATTTTGTGGTTCGACCACGCGATCGTCGCCGTGCCTCTCGACGAAAAAGTCCATGGCTCGAAGTGGCTGTTCCTCGACACCACTGCGTGGACCAACAGCTACGGCGATGTGCCCATCTCCGATCAGGCCAAGTGGGCGCTCATCGCCGGAGTCGGCGACGGGACACAGCACGAGCTCGTGCAGTCCCCGCTTTATCCCGCGGAATGGAACTACTGGCGGATCTCGCAGGAGCTTCATCTGTCGAGCAAAGGCGAGGTCACCGCGATGGTGCACTGGGAGACCTCGGGTTTCTACAACATGCTCTGGCGCTGGCTGTTCAAATCCCTCTCCGATGGCCAGAAGCGTTACTTCTTCGAAAGCTACGCCGGCCTGCTTGTCCCCGGCGCGCAAGTTGAGTGGTACAAGTTCTCCAATCTGAACGACTATGAGGAGCCGGTGCAAATCTCGATGCTGATCGCTGGCGACGGCGCGCAGTTTTACAAAGAGAAAGAACTTATGTCCCTCAAGATTCCGATGACAATCGGCCCCCAGCGCGGCCTTGTAAAGGAAGGGTGGCGCTACTATCCGTTCCTGGTGGGGCTACCGAGCAAGGTTGAGCAGTCCACGGTGGTGAGCATCCCCGCCGGCTGGGAAATCGACTCGATGCCAGAAGGATTCATCATCGCCAGCTACTGGGGCGGGATTCTCGTCGACTACACCACCGACGGCCGCACCCTTCTCGTGAACAAGATCACCGAGGCCGTGAACTACAAGGAGCTGCCGCGCCGGATGTACAACGGCTACGTCGGCGCTCAGGACGAGTACGCCAAACACCTGCAGCTGGCGATCCTGCTCAAACGCTCGTCGCCGTAGGCGCTTCAAGGGAGACGAGAGTGAGGTACAGGGAATGCTCGCGGCTATGAGCAAGTTGAGCAGGGTCTTACTTGCCGTGACGATTGCCGTGTATGTTCTCCTAGGGATTTTCCCCGGTGTAATCCGGGAAGTTATTGGTTCGAACATGAGTGGCCGAGAGCATATGGTTGGAGGGTTCATATTTCTCGCTCTTGTAATCGTACTGGTGTGGGCCTACGCTATCCGTTACTTCACGCGTATGCGGGGTGCGCAGTCTCCATCTAGTCACCGGAATAGGCGCGAGCTACTCACTGAAGGATATGGAGCGTTGAGTTCTTGTAGCTCAGAAAAAATTCGGTACAAGAAAGAGATGTCACAAATCGAGGAGGAACTCGGCCGCCTCCGTAAGCAGTACGAGAAGTACGAAGCCATGCTGGCGGAAGGACAGCGCGACTTCATGGTAGATCTGGACTAGACAGCGGAGTGCGGGTTGAGGAGTCGGATGAGAGCCTACGGGTTTAGATCCTCTATTGATTGTTGAGCGCTTAGGTATTTGGTCAGTCTATTACAGATCGCATAAGCAATTTCGAACACCCTCCCCGCCATAGGGAGTAGTTGGAGGGCCTGAGCTTGTATTCCCACATCAGCATATACTAGACCTGCTTCATTTACACGGCAATTGATAGATTGCATGGTATCTGCTTTCGGCCTTCACTTGAGGGCCTCGCGCGTCAGGAGGCGTCGACTATTGATCCCGGATGGAAGAAACTCACAATTCGTGAGAACGGAGAATTATTCTACAAGGGAGGTTCGCATGAAGCGATCGCTTGGTCGAAAAACGCTCGTGGTTCCGGCACCGGTGTGGATGGTGGGGACCTACGACAATCAAGAGAAGCCGAACATCATGACCGCGGCCTGGGGTGGGATCTGTTGTTCCAAGCCGCCGGCAATCTGCGTGGCGCTGCGCGAGGCGACCTACACGTACGGAAACATCGTCGCCCACGAGGCGTTCACGGTGAACGTGCCGTCGATCGACTACGCCAAGCAGGCCGACTACGTAGGAATTGCCTCGGGCCGGGATGAGAATAAGTTCGACGTTGCGGGACTGACACCGGTACGAAGCGAGCTGGTCGATGCCCCTTACGTTGCGGAATTTCCTCTCAACTTGGAGTGCAAGCTCATTCACAAACACAAGATCGGTCTACACACCCTGTTTGTCGGCGAGATCGTCGACGTCAAGGCCGACGAAACCGTGCTCAACGAAAACGATCGTCCTGCGATCGAGCAGGTGCGACCGTTTGTATTCTCCGTCGGCGAGCAGACCTATCACGCGATTGGCGAGTCGATAGGCCCGGCCTTTTCTATGGGGAAGGATCTTCAGGAATAGTAGCTACCCCACGCACTGGAGAGCGTACTCAGAGAGCAAGAAAAGTAGATGTATGATGCTTGATACATCTCCTTTCCTGGTTTCCTCATTTTTTATCGTACTTTCTATCGATTAACAGATTTTCCTGGAGAAAGCGAAAGCCTAAAGATTCAAAGGCTCCCAAATCGCCTTTCAGACTGGAAGTCCCCTGAATTTCAGACAATCAAGTCATTGCTTGACTTATGGTGTATAATGGGGTTTGAGGAGGTGATGGTCGAAGTAGGAAAGCGGAACATTAGGTACCAACCGAAAAAAGGAGGGGATCAAGGTGAAGAAAGTGCTGAAATGGGGATTGCTAGTCGGCTTTACGGTGCTTGTTTTGAGTATACCCGTTCTGGCGCAAATTCCGAAGGACACGCTGGTTATTGGCATGAGCCATGAGCCAATCATTGACTTTGCGCCGGCGAGGGTCTACGAGTTTGAGGGCGGATTTGTGCTGGAGCAGGTGTACGACCAGTTGGTCAACTTTGTCGGAGGGGTACATGCCTTTGAGAAGATTGAGCCGGGCCTTGCTGATTCTTGGGAGGTATCAGCAGACGGTCTGACGTGGACGTTCCACATCCGCAAAGATGCAGTGTTCCACAGTGGAAACCCTGTGAACGCAGATGCCGTGGTTTTCTCGTTGAGAAGGGCTTTGGAGCGCCACGAACCTCCGATTTGGATCACCGAACAATTCGTCGATGAGCCGGAGATGATCCAGAAGGTCGGCGATTACTCGGTGGCTATCACTACGAATCAGCCGTTGGGAGAGATGCTGGTGGCGGCCGTTTTTGGCTATCAGGGGATTGCGTCAATCCTCGATCCGGCCGTGGTGGAGGAACACGCCACGGCGGACGATCCACACGCGGTAAACTGGCTGGCGGAGCATGATGCCGGTTCAGGTCCCTTCATCCTTAGGGAATGGCAGAAGCGAGATCGAATCGTGCTCGAAGCTTTCCCCAACTATTGGGGCGGTGCGCCAGCAATCAAAACGGTCATCCTTAAGGATCTTCCCGAACCGACTGCCCAGAAGCTCGCCCTGGAAAAGGGCGACATCGACATCGCTTGGAACCTGCTCCCGGAGATGATCACCGATCTTAAAGACAAGTCGGGGATTGCGATTCTCGAAACCCCGACCTTCTACTTCCACTACGCGGCGATGAACGTCGGCTATGAGCCTTTCAGTGATGTTAGAGTGAGGCAGGCTGTTCGCTGGGCCATCGATTACGAAGCCATCACAGAAGGAATCATGGCCGGAGCCGCGTTGAAGTGCCACGTGATCATGCCCGTGGGGATGTTCTCGCACTACGACCTCAACTACTATCAAGACGTCGAAAAGGCCAAACAACTGATGAAAGAGGCGGGTTACGAGAATGGTTTCGAGGTCGAGGTGCTCACTCGGACCGATCCGCCCTATCCAGACATCTCGGCCCAGGTCAAAGAGGACTTAAAGAAGATCAACATCGACGTCAAGGTCACCGCGATGGTTTATTCGGAGCTGCTGAAAATCTACCGGGCACAGCAACATCAGATGGTTCTCATCCGCTGGGGGGTAGATTACGCTGATCCGAGCGCCCAAGCGGCGCCGTTTGCGCACTGCCGAACCACCGGACCGGAGGCCAAAGTTCGCCAAATAGCATGGCGAAATATGTATATCACTGGCGTCACTGACTGGGTGGAGCAGGCCGCAGGAGAAAAGGACGCCCGCAAACGAGAGGTCATGTATAAGGCGATCCAAAGCGTTGTCCTTGAGGAGGGCCCGTACGTACTTTTCCACAATCCGATCAAACAGGTTGCCACCCGGGACGTGGTGCAGGGCCTGCAGGTGCCACCGATGTGGTACTACACGGAACTGCAATCGGTCATCAAATAACTGTCCAAACTAGGCCCTAGGCCCAAGGCAAACGATGCCCCCTGGTCTATAATAGCCATAGGCCAGGGGGCCTCTAATCATACACGATGATCGGTTATCTGATTAAGAGACTACTGTGGATGATCGTTGTCCTATTCGGCGTCATGACCATCGTGTTCTTTATTTCACACGTGATCCCAGCCGATCCCGTTGCCGCCATGTTAGGCGGGCAGGCCCCGCCGGAGCTGATCGAGGAAGTCCGGGCGAAGTGGAACCTCGATAAACCGCTCTATCAGCAGTACGGGATCTACGTTTGGCGGCTGTTGCACGGGGATTTCGGCACTGCGATCAGCACCGGAAAACCTGTGGGAAGTGACTTGATCCTCTTTTTTCCCGCAACGTTTGAATTGGCCACCGCGGCCACGTGCTTAAGTATCCTATTTGGCGTGATTCTCGGCATCATCTCCGCTGTCAAACGAGGGGGACTGACCGACCATTTCTCCCGTATCTTTGCACTGTCGGGCATCTCGATGCCGGTCTTTTGGCTGGCACTGTTGATGCTTTTACTCTTCTACTATCAACTTGACTGGTTCCCGGGCGGTGGGCAGCTTCCCTTTTTCATGTCTCGGCCGCCACGGGTAACGGGCTTGATCATTCTCGACAGCCTGATCGCAGGTCGGCTCGATGCCTTTACAAGCGCGCTCAGGCACATGGTCATGCCGGCTGTCGTTCTCTCCTTTTTCGGAATCGCCGCAATCTCGCGGATCACCCGATCGAGCATGCTGGATGTGCTACGCGAGGATTACATCAATACCTCCCGAGCCAAAGGCCTAAGAGAAGGGATTGTCGTAATGAAACACGCTCTGAAAAACGCCATGCTTCCGATCATCACAATCATTGGTATCACCTATGGCAGGCTTCTTGAGGGTTCGGTTATCACGGAGACGATCTTCTCCTGGCCGGGACTGGGTCGATACGCGACCAACGCGTTCCTTTCCATCGATTTTCCCGCCGTTGTTGGCGCGACGATGCTGATCGCACTGCTCTACGCACTAACCAACCTGGTCGTTGATATTACGTACGCCTATTTAAATCCAAAGGTGCGCTATGGATGAATCGCGGACGAAGCGCTCGTTTTTTCACGAGTCCTGGAAAGCGCTTAAGAAGAATCCCCTCTCTCTTGTCGGCTTGGGGCTCATCGTTGCTCTGATCATCACCGCAGTGGTTGCCCCATACGTTGCTCCCTACGACCCGTATACGACCGAACCGCTGAAGAAGCTCGGGGAATTGAGCGTTTCCCATTTGCTGGGGACCGATCAATTGGGTCGGGACGTGCTCAGCCGCCTGCTCTATGGCGCGAGGATATCTATTAGAATTGCGATCATTGTGGCCGGCTTGGCTGGTGTGACGGGAACCGTGATCGGTATCCTGTGCGGCTACTTTGGGGGTGGCATCGACAATCTCTTGATGCGGGTGACAGACATGTTTATGGCATTTCCTCAACTGATCTTAGCAATGGCCATCTCCTCTGCACTTGGGCCGAGCCTTCAAAACGTCGTCATTGCTATCTCCATGACCGAGTGGACTTTTTTTGCAAGACTAGCAAGGAGTCGAGCCATTGCGATCCGCGAGGAGGGGTTCGTAGAGGCCGCGCGGGCGATGGGAACCGGGCGATGGCGCATCCTTTTTCGCCACGTGCTGCCGATGTGCATCTCACCGGTGATCATTCAGGCCACACTGGAAATGGGTGGCATCATCCGCACCGCGGCCAGTCTCGGTTTTCTCGGCCTCGGAGCGCAACCTCCGACCCCGGAGTGGGGAGTCATGGTCACGGCGGGAAGGAATTACCTCCCGGGTCAATGGTGGGTCTCTACCTTCCCTGGAGTGGCTATCTTTACCACTGTTTTAGGATTCAATCTGCTAGGCGATGGGATCAGAGACATCCTGGATCCGAAGCTAAGGAGAATACGAAAATAGCACCCACCTACAACATTGGTTCGTCGAAACGAAACTCCGAAGCGGTATAGATAATCTCGGGAACGAATCGGTCATCGAGCACGGCAGTGACCGATTCACAGATCGCCGCGTGGTCGCGCATCGCTGTGTGTTCGATAGAGATGCAGGCGTGATTCTCAGCTCCGATTAGGCGAGCGGATTCCATCAGCACAACCCCATCCGATCCCTGCCATGACTTTCCCTCTTCCGCGCAGTCCCGCAGGCACGTTTCCTCATCGCGCCGTATGGTACAGCCGAGGCACGACTGGCCAGCGAAGGTGACGTAGATTATGTTGGAATGGAGATGGGAACTTGTTTCGCCAGCACTCGTGCGCTGGTTGAGAAAAGTCAGGAAAGGACTTCCCGGCACCATCTGGCGAACGGCGGGACCAAGCCACTCGCCGAATGTGGCGTACGTAATGCCGTGATGCGGCGTCGCTAATGTGACCAGCATCCGAACGTTTCCACGATAGGCCACTCCGTAGTCGGGGAAGGCCGCATCGCCAAGCACTTCGGTGAAGTCTTCGGCTTCAATGTACGCTCGAGCGATCAATCCACCCATGCTGAACGCCACAACGTCTACCTGTTCGCACTCCAATGCATTTGTGATCCATGCGATCTCGTCGGCCAAACGAGCACTGTAGAACCGGATATCGTGAATCGTCGGTTCGTGATCAAACGCATAGCCGCTGATAAATACGTGCCGATGATCAAGATCCAAAGCAGGTAGGTGAAAGAACGTGTGTTCCTTATCCAAAACACTCGCTTTGCTGTGTTGAATTTGGCTTCCGCTCAGCAGCTCGGCCATCGCCTCCCACAATTCTGTTGGAACGAAACCTGGGAGCGGTTGAAACCCGTGGACGAGGAGCACCGGCGGTTGCATCGGTTCAGTGCCCCAAACCAGGGCACCGAAAGCAAAAAGGAACGCCATCGCTTCGCAGATGCAAGCAAATCTCACCAAGCGGCATTGTCTGCGATCAGGAATCGCGTTCACGATCTCTCTCCTGCCCAGCATTTTCTATCCCGGAGTGGTAGTTAAGAATAGGTCGACCTCGATCCTTCGTCAAGCTGATGTCCTGTCTGTTTGAAGCCAACACATCAGTGGATTTGAACGCGACGTGATCGATTCAGAAGGGACTTTGCTGATCGCCCCTTGCCTACCAGCTAAAACTGAAGCCTACTTCTATTTCCTCCAAGCTGTAGACAGTGAACGCAATACCAGGAGTTATGTTGACACTTAAGAATACTGGGATGACAGCGTTTACCTCAGCCTTTACCCAACCAAACAGGCTGTTTCCAAAGGCATCGAAGTAGGCCATGCCAAGGGTTTCTTGCCGATCGAGGGACACTAGACGTGCTCCATGGGCACTTCCTTTCTTCGTAGATCGAACGACGGAAGCTCATCGCTTTGTCGATCTCTCTTCGTCGTAGTCCGCCGTGGGGCCACCCTTTGTGAAAACCTCCTTACAATGGGCGACCTGCCTGTACCTCAACATCGCTTTGTGTCTGTGCTTTCTGTGTTTGAAGTTGTTGGAGAAGATCGGAAAGCCTGCGCTCGTAGCGCTCGCGTACCGACATCGGGATGCCCCGTGCGTCTTTCTTCGCGTACTCCTGCCGTACCCGCTCGTACTCCTGCTCAAGGTCGAACAACGCTCTCACCTCCTAGCTTTCTTGCAAAAAGTCGATCCAGATCCGATAAGGCGGATGGATTTAAGGGAACAGCGCGGGCTGTGCCTTTTGTTTTGGCCGCGGCAAACGGCCGAACATAAAGGCAGACGCACAGCGGACGGCTTAAACGAGTTGCCTGGGTAGGAAACCCTGGGAATTCAGTTATCACTGTGCGTCTCCTTCTTTACGCGCTTGAAATCCCTCCAGATTCCGTAAGCTCTCTTCTTAGGCTCCCAAGTCCGTTTACTACCTGGTTATTTGGCCCTTTTCTCAACGTGACGTGTATTACAGCCAAAAAGGGGGTAGCTGTGGTATAATAACAAAAGACGCACAGCCGATGGCTTAAACGAGTTGCCTGGGTGGGGAACCCTGGGAATTCAGTTATCACTGTGCGTCTCCTTCTTTATGCGCTCAAATTCCTTCTTGTCTCCTTAAGATCACCGCTCAGAGTGCGATCTAGCAAACGGCCCTGAAGCCCAACGCCACCATGGCCTGATAGGGAAAAAGGGAAACGGCAAGACCAAAATGAACATGCTGGCGATTGGATCGTTTCGAGCGGGTCTCTCACTGTCGGTTCCTACCTCCTAAGCTTTCTCTGGCAACCCGGCTGTCTTCTGAGAGACCCGTGGCTTTGCGCGGCCAGCATTAACCGTACATCTGGGGGCCTTGCCTTTTTCAGAAATACATCCCAATAGTAACACATACCATTCCCCTTGTCTGTAATTTACATTACATTGTGCGCCCTTTTTTGTGTAAATCTCATGTCGAGAAGTTAGAGTCCACACATGTGGTGTAACGAGGTGTCGATGAGTGAAGAGGTTGAAA
>CAZOUO010000101.1:0-8794 GCA_964582975.1 uncultured Thermotogae bacterium
GGCTATACGCGAGACATTCGAAGAGGCCAACGTGGAGGTCAGTTTGGTATGGGACCCCCCTTGGTCACCGGATCGCCTCTCCGATGCGGCCAAGGAGCAACTCGGCTACACGCGCTAGATAATGAGAGACAAGTGCGCGCACTGCGGTAAGCGGCGGAGCAATCGCCATTGTCCGGGCCTTGGCGGGCCAATATGCAGTCGCTGTTGCGGGGAATACCGCTTGGTCAAGATCGTTTGTCCATCCTCCTGTCCGCATCTTGAGCGGCATGAGACCTTTCAGCGAGAAAAACAGGGCGCGCGGTAGCGTGAGTCCTGGATAAGACTCAACGCCGATCTCCGCGATCGAAAAGAGGACCTGCAGCTGATCTTCTCTCTGGAGTATCTGCTGAAGAAGGCCACGGAACGGATGGAGGGACTGACCGATGCTGACGTGGCCGCCGCCCTCTCTGAACTCATCAGTCGATTAGGCCCAATCGAGCTCGTCGCACAGGCTCCCTCGTCCCTCGGACGCCTCCTGTGGGACGATCTGGCTCCGAAAGTGCAGGCAGGGACGCTATCGCGAGAGCGGGTGAAGGACGGGTTCACTCGCCTAGCAAAAGTGGTGGAGACCCTGCGTGACCCGGAGGCCCCGCGTGCTTTTCTTCAAGGCCTCATTGCCCACCTACAGGAAGTTCTCCCCGAGGAACCCCAGCAAGAACCAAGTGGACTCATTCTCACCCCGGACGATCTTCGCCGTACCCTCTGATCAGTCCCCACAGCCCGCTTATCCGGCTGTAGACGACATAGCAGGCAATCCCGGCAAGCGCTGGAAGGAACACCGATAACGCTTGAGCCTCCTTAGTAATGGACCGTCGCACCGCCCACGCGACGAGAAAGACGAAGCCGCAGCCGAGTGCGATCTTGAAAAATCGCTTCAACAGTGTTCCATCCGGTCGGACCCTCCGCCACAGGAACAAAAGAAGGATCGCCGCACTGACGCACCCGGCAATCGAGGTGGCCAGGGCCAGCCCACTCTCGCGCATCGACCCCACCAAAAGGAGATCGAAGGCGATGTTTGCTCCCACCGCGCAGCAAGAGGCCACAAGTGGCACACCGGTACGTCCCAACGCGTAGTAGGCGCGGGTGAACAGGTACACCAGCCCGTAAGGGAGAATGCCAATAGCATAGAAGGATAGGGCGCGCGCCGTGCGCAGTGTGTCGGAAGCCGTGAAGCGTCCGTGTTCAAATAGCAACCGGATGATGTCAGGGCCGATGGCGTATAGACCAACCATCGCCGGGAGCAAGATGAATGCGCTCGCGCTGATTCCGTCGGCCAATTGTGCGGAGAATCGCCCGTGCTCGCCTCGGGCAAAAGCGGCAGAGAAACGGGGAAGTAGAGCGGTCGCGATGCTCACTGCAAACACCCCCAGCGGAAGCTGGAACAGGCGCATCGCGTACTGAAGGGAGGAGATCCCTCCGTCTCCCAGGTGGGAGGCAATCTTGTTATCGACGAGGAGATTGATTTGCGTCACCGCGAGGGCAATGACAGCGGGAGCCATCAACCGTCCCATCTGACGGATCCCCGGATGAAGCGGTAGCAAAGTGAAGCGAAAACGAAACCCTAGTCGACGGAGGGACGGAATCTGAAACAGGAGTTGTCCTGCTCCCCCGAGAAGCACTCCCAACGCTAACCCGTAGATTGGATAGACCGAAAATCGCGTGGAAAGGAGAATGGCACCGACGATCATGCCCAGGTTGAACAAGACTGGGGCAAACGACGCAGCGAAGAAGCGGTGGTGCGCATTGAGGATTCCCATGAACACCGCGGCAAAGCCGACAAGGGCAATGAACGGGAAGACCACCTGGGCCAGCCGAATGGCCAAAGCCAGTTTCTCTGAGGGAAAACCGCTTGCCAAAAAAGGAAGATACGTCGGGGCAAGCAGAACGCCACAAGCGACGACAAACGGGAAAAGAACGAGGAGGAGTGACAACAGGTTGCTCGCGAAGCGGTCAGCCTCCTTGTCGGAGACCAACGACTCTGTGAACACAGGAACGAACGCCGTGGACAGCGCGCCCTCAGCCAACAGCTGGCGAAGAAAGTGCGGTAGGAAGAACGCAACGAGAAAGGCGTCGTAGACTCCAGTTGCACCAAAACGATCGGCAATCGTCACGTCGCGGAACAGGCCGAACACCCTTGAGATCCCGGTCGCCAACGCCATCAACGCCACGTCGCGGGCAAGACGATTCATCGACCGATCGGTACAAGGAGTAGTCCGGCTGCGACCTTGCCTCCGCTGGAGAGCTCCCGGTAGGTGACGCCATCCTTTATCACTAGCGAACTCGAATGCCCACCATCGAATGCGATCGCGTCCTTCACCGGCACTGGCAGGCTGTCAAGCACCGAAAGCAGGTTCTCGAAATCCGCCCCCACGCTCTCCTTGTCCTTGACCACCGCGAGGAGGATCAACCCACCGTACCAGTCAGTGGCGAGCACGCTGCGGGCAGAAAGTCCGTTAACCAAGTAGGAGTCCAGCTTGAAGCTCTCCGCCTCCGGGTCGAGGACGGCCGTTCCATCGCGGATGAGGAGTGGACCGGCACTGACCGCATCCGTGATGAGAAGGTCACCCTGATCGAGCATATACTCGATGCTGACTGCATCACCAAGTGTGACCGTGGCGAGTCGATCACGGGCAACTCCACTTCCCACTAGAAGGGTTGTCGCGCTTGCCTCAGGGACGTAGGGACTTTCCTGGACGGCGACAACGCGGTCTGCGCGCACCTTAACGATGTGGAAGGATCGAGTTACTCCCCGGGTGATCTCGCCGGCGTAGCCTTCCGTATACACGATGAGCTCGCCGGACTTGATCGGCCTGTTCACATCGTCGATCGGAATCTTGTCCTCTCCCAACCGCAGGTAGAGGGACACGATGGGATTGAAGAAGGTCAATCGACCAAACAGATCGATGCCAAGGGCTGCCCGGCGTTCGTAGTTGGAGCTGAGCACGACACCATTTACGATGAGAAGCCCGATCGGATTGTGGGTCGCTGTGTCGAAGAAGTTGGCGTTGATCGCTGCATGGGCGCCGTGGGTTCTCGCCATCTCTCTAAGGGAAGTGAGGGTGCCTACGCCATTTTCGGAGACCGCGGGCGTCAGGCGATAGTATTCCCGCCACCCCTCGACGTACAGATACTCGATCGTCACAGGACCCTCACCGAGGTCAGTCTCGACCTCGTGGTAGGTGATGTGAGGAAGAAGCGCCACCTGGGTTTCCGTGTGAGGTTGCTGGCCGAACGCGAGCGAGATCGAGTAGAACCCTAGTATCTCAAATCGCTTGATTTGCGGCAAGGAGTCGCTCAAAACCTCAATCACCAGGTCGATCCTTCCTCGAGCGGGCGCGGAAAGCCGAACCGAGGTAACCGGTCCTTCTTCCAGGGCAATCTGTCGTGGGGCCGTGGAAAGCGAACAGTGGTAAAAGCGGAGGTGAAACGTCTCCGGTCCCATCTCCAAAGCCTCATAAGGGACAAAGCTATCAAACCGAGCCGTCACTCCGTCAGCTTGTGCCTCAAGCGAGGTGAGGGAAACGGGTTCGGCTTCGATGTAGATCTCTTCGCCGATCGTGTGTACCGTCGCTCCGACAAGGGTGGTCAGCTCATCCAGCGAGATATAGCAAAGACCCGCTTGGCGCGGAAAATAGTCGGATGAAAAACATTGTTTTCCTCCACCCCAGCGAAGGCTGATCAGGCCCTCTTTGTCGATGGAGGACACCTCAATCCCTAGCAGGAGACCTAACTCGCTTAGGGGAACGAGAAAGTGGCCGTTCTCCTGAAGAACAGGATGCACCAGGAAGACGGGATCTCCGTTGATGTAAAGTGGGACCTCACCACCGCTAAGAACGAACGCGAGAGCAAGGAGACAGAGCACCCCGATTCCCCCTGACCACCCGCTTCTCATCGCGGGTCACGCCTCCTTCGCGCCCTCCTCGGAATCAGTCTCCGCATCGACGCGGATGCGGACCTCCACGGCGATGTCCTTGTACAGATTGATCGTCACTGCGTGTGGACCGAGGGTTTCGATAGGATGGGGAAGCTCTACCCGTGACGGCTCGACGCGCACGTCTGTTTCCTCCTCGATCTGAGAGACGATGTCTTCTACTCGCACCGACCCGTAAAGGTGGTCGTCATCGTGAGCCTTGCGGACGAAAACGAGCGTACGATCAGCAAGCGCATCCCTCAAATGGAGTGCTTTTGCCTCTCGTTCCTCCAGCTCCACTTCATGCAGCGCTTTCGGCTTCGCGTAGCAAGCGATGTTGTGCGGCGTTGGCTCCGTAGCGAGCTTGCGCGGAAGCAGGTAGTTGCGCGCGTATCCATCAGCAACCTCTACCACATCACCAACATCGCCTAAGGATTCAACGGTCGTGGTTAGTAATACTTTAACGATGATGCTCACTCCTCTATAAAGCGCTTTGTAGCGGATTGTAGTAATCGCCGTCTGTCGCGTCAAACCTGATCGTTGGTCGCTTCACTGTGCTATACTTGGATTTGGGGCAGATGGACGGATTGAGAAGCTGGATGAAGAGACGGGACCGGGTGTTAGTAATGGGGGCGTTGAACGTCACTCCAGACTCCTTCTACGACGGTGGTCGCTACGCGAGGTCGGAGGACGCCATTGAGCACGGCCTGTGCATGGCAAAAGAAGGGGCCGATATCGTCGACATCGGGGGCGAGTCGAGCAGGCCTGGGTCCCAGCCGATCTCTCCCGCTGAGGAACTGGAGCGTGTGGTGCCGGTGATCGAGGGGATCCGCCGGCGAAGCGACGTCCTGCTTTCCGTCGACACGACCAAAGCGGCGGTCGCCGAGGAGGCGATCGCCTGTGGGGCGTCGATGGTGAATGACATCAGCGCGCTCCGATTCGACCCCAAGATGGCCGAGGTGATCGGAGGAAGCGGAGCGTTCGTGATCTTGATGCACATGGTGGGAACTCCGAAGACGATGCAGATCGCACCGCGCTACACAGATGTGGTCACCGAGATCAAGGCCTTCCTCGCAGAACGGATCGAGGCGGCGGTGCAATTGGGGATCGAGCGTGCCCGAATCATCATCGATCCTGGAATCGGATTTGGGAAGCGCCTGGAGCACAACCTCACGCTTCTGAAAGGATTGTCAAGCTTTACCACCCTTCAGGCGCCGATCCTGGTCGGCCTGTCGCGCAAGTCGTTCCTCGGAAAGCTTCTCGATCTGCCACCGGAAGAGCGGCTGGAAGGAACGATCGCCGCGAACGCGCTCGCAATAGTCAATGGAGCGGATATCATCCGCGTCCACGACGTCAAAGAAGGGAGAAGAACGGCCGATGTCGCGCGCCGGCTACGGAATGATGAACGTTAACGTAACAAGCTTCCTCAACCACCCTGGAAAACGGCTGCCGGTTGACATTCGGCTCGATGCAGCAGGCACGTCGCTCTCACAGGAGGACGTTCGCTTTCTCGAGGATGTGACGATCTCTGGTGAGGCGTTCGCACAGCTAGGCACCCTCTATCTGGATACACGGATTCGTACCACTGTCGAGCGCTCTTGCAGTCGGTGCCTCGCCCCGGTGCAGGTGCCGATTGATCTCCGCGAAACGTTCGAGGTAGCCATCCCTGCGGAAAGCGCCACGGTCGATCTGTCTTCACAGATTATGGGATTCATCCTTGCCTCGCTCGATCCGCACCTTCTCTGTCGGGTAGACTGTCGCGGGCTTTGTCCGGCCTGTGGCACTGATCTCAATCAACACCCCGATCACACCTGTCAGGACACGGCGGAAGAGCGACCCAAGCTCGGAGATTTTTTGCGATGAAGGAAGGCACGATCATCCTTGGATTGGACCCCGGCCTTGCCACCACCGGATACGGGGTCGTGCAAGCAGTCCCAAACGGGTGGAAGGTAATCGCTGGAGGAGTAATCAAGACGGTGGAGGGGACCCCGCGAGCGCAACGACTGCGAGAGATCTACGAGGAGACGCGCGGCCTGATCGAGGCCTATCATCCGGACGGCGTAGCGGTCGAGGAGGTCTATCTGGCGAAGAACGCCCGCACGGCGATGCTCACCGCCGAGACGCGCGGCGCACTCCTGATGGCAACGGTTGGCATCCCAGTACGCAGCTACACCCCGTTGCAGGTCAAAAAAAGGATCACCGGTTACGGAAAGGCGACGAAAGCCCAAGTCCAAGCCATGGTGAAACAGCTGCTCCACCTCTCGGAGCTTCCTCGGCCGGATGATGTCGCCGATGGCATTGCGCTTGCCCTCTGCTATCTTCTCGACCTCCAGGGAGTGTGTCTGAAGGATCATGTGTACTTATAAGGAGTTGCTCGGCTGGTCGGAGGAACCGGACGAAAAGCGTCTTTTGCTCTTCGATGGCCATTCGTTTGCCTATCGCTCGTTCTATGCGATCCCCGACCTTTCTACCCACGATGGTCACCCCGTGAACGCGGTGTACGGGTTCTGGCGGATGTTCTCGAAGATCATGCGCGCGTTTCCTTCTGCGCATGTTGCTGTTGTCTTCGACGCCGGCGGCAAGACCTTTCGCCACGAGCTTTATCCCGCTTACAAGGCGACACGCAAGGAGACGCCGGAAGAGCTCACGTCGCAGCTTCCCTTGATCCAACAGCTCCTCGAGCAGTTAGGCGTACACGTGGTATCCGAGGAGGGGGTAGAGGCCGACGATATCCTGGCGAGCATCGCTCGCAAGGCTGCAGCAAAGGGGATTACTGCGTTGATCGCCTCCTCGGACAAGGATCTGGCCCAGCTGGTGGGAGAGAGGGTTGCCCTCATTAAGCCGACCGGTCGTGGCCCTGAGGGACGGGTCGTGCTGCTCGATCCGGAAAAGGTGCGCGAGACATTCGGCGTACCTCCAGAGAGGATTGTGGATCTTTTATCGCTTGTTGGGGACACCTCGGACAACGTTCCCGGGGTCCCGTCGGTCGGCGAGAAGACCGCTTCTCGCCTCCTTTCCCAGTTTGGATCCCTCGATGCGCTCCTTAACAACGTTGAGCAGGTGAAAAACGCGCGCGTGCGCGAAAACCTGAAGGCCCACGCCGACGACGCCCTCCTTGCCCGTCGCTTGATCGCCCTCAAGGAGGACATCACGGTCGGTGACATCCCAGAAGCCTGTCGCCTGCGCGGAGTCGATCTCGATGGCTTGGCCAAGCTCCTTCTAGAATTTGAATTCCGCTCTGTCCTAAAGGAACTTGGCCTTGACGTTGAACCTCGCAAGCAGGAAGAGCCAGCGGCGAGAAAAACAGCAAACTACCGCACAATTCTGCACCGCGAGGAACTTGATCGGCTGCTCGCGGAGATTGCAAAGACAAAGGTGTTCTCATTGGATCTGGAGACCACGAGCCGTGATCCGATGCAGGCTGACATCGTGGGGGTTGCCATTTCTTGCAAGCCGCACGAGGGTTATTACATCCCGGTCGGCCATGACTACCTCGGGGCTCCAGCGCAACTTGCGTCGGACGAGGTTCTCGAGGCCCTTCGTCCCCTCGTCGAGGCCGAGACTCCCGGAATCATCGGCCAGAACTTGAAGTACGATCTGATCGTGCTCGCGCGCCACGGCCTGCATCCACGTGGAGTAACCTTCGACACGATGATTGCCTCCCATCTTGCCCGACCGGAAGAGCGGCGCCACAACCTAAGGGAGATCGCCCGGGTCTACTTGGGTTACGAGATGCTCTCCTACCAAGAGCTTGCTGGCAGGGACGGCCAAATCGCAGCAATACCGCTAGATAAAGCAACCTTCTACGCCGCAGAAGATGCCGAGATCGCCTTCCGCGCCAAGCAACCCCTCAAGCAGGCATTGGCTAAGGTCAACGCGACAAAACTCTTCAACGAGGTGGAGATCCCGCTGGTTTCGGTGCTAGCAAGGATGGAGCGCAATGGCATAAAGCTCGACAAGCAGGTGCTTGCCGACCAAGGAGAGGAGCTGCGGGAGCGTCTCTTCGTCATCAAGGAAGATCTCTACGAGATGGCGGGAGAGGCGTTCAACCCCAGTTCTCCCAAGCAGGTCGCCGAGATCCTGTTTGACCGGCTCGGGCTTCCGGTGATCGAGCGAACCAAGACCGGCCCATCCACGAGCGCGCGGGTCTTGTCTGAACTCGCCGTCCATCATCCGCTTCCGGGCAAGCTGGTCGAATACCGCGAATTGGAGAAGCTGCTGAATACCTATATTGACCGATTGCCGGAGGCGATCAACCCCAAGACCGGCCGAATCCATACGTCGTTCCATCAGACCTCGACCGCCACCGGCCGGCTCTCCTCTTCTGAGCCCAACCTTCAGAACATCCCCATCCGCACCGAGGTGGGGGAGAGGATCCGCCGCGCGTTTGTTGCCCCCAGGGGATCGCAGCTAATCGGGGCCGATTACTCGCAGATCGAACTACGGCTGCTTGCTCACTTCTCGGAGGACGAAGCCTTGATCAAGGCATTTGAAGCGGGGGAGGATTTACATCGAGTGACGGCCAGCCACATCTTTGGAGTCCCCGAAGGAGAGATCACCCCCAAAGTGCGCGACGCCGCCAAACGGGTCAACTTCGGCATCATCTATGGGATCAGTCCCTTTGGACTGGCTCGCGAGCTGGGAATCTCCCGCGAAGAGGCAAAGGCATACATCGACCGATTCTTTACGGCCTACCCAAAGGCGAAGGCATTCATCGACCGAATGATCGAGCTGGCGACGGAGCGCGGTTACGCCGAGACGATCCTCGGCCGGCGTCGGCCATTGCCGTCCCTAACTTCCAAGAACGTGCCGCGCCGCAACTTCGATCGCCGCAACGCCGTGAAT
>CAZOUO010000102.1:0-8682 GCA_964582975.1 uncultured Thermotogae bacterium
CTCATCGGCGTGTGGTCGAGGATCTCCGCTTCCTCGGCGTTTTCGATGCTGAAGATCGTACCTGCGGTATTGCCGTCGACGAGCAGCCGAAGCTGCGAAGGCGGGGCAGACACTGCAGTGAATCCGGCAAACAGCGTGTCGTGAAACAAAGGGGATGCGTAGACATCGAGTCGGCCCCGCGGGCTGTGTCGCGTGCGAAGATGTTCTGCGTCGGACTGGCTTTTGTAGCGCCTAACGACGGCGAGCGACTTATACGGGTCGATGCGAAGCTCGATCGGCCACACCGCGGCCAGAAGGACAAGGACGAACGCTGAGCCAGCCAGGACAAGCCACCTCCAAACAAAAGCGCGCTTCTTGATGGCGGCCGTTGACTGTACGAGACGAGATCGTGGGTAGATTGCCCAAAGGACGGCAGCAATTAGGCCCAACCCCGCGACGATAGCGAGGAGGGCCGCTTCCGGAAGCAGGAACATGAGCAAAAGCATCAATAGCCCACCGAACCCGCTTCCAACCAGGTTTGCCCCGTAGATCCCGTGCATTCGGCCTTTAAAGTGCATCAACGACAGCCCGATGACCATCGCGCCCAACAGAAACGGAACGAAGATCAGCAGGTGATAGACGACCGCGACAAATGCCTGCCTTCCGCTGTAAAGGACGTACTGGGGATCCAGGGGAAGAGCCTGGGCGAAGCGGAAACACAGCGGCACAGAAAGGGCAAAAGAGAGTGTGAGCAGAGTGCACCAGAGCCCAAACCGACGCTCGAGTACCGGACCGATCAGGGTCAAGAGCGTCCCGCTCGCGCCGAAACCGAGCAGCGCGGTGCTTAAAACAAGGTAGGCGAAGTGATGCCACGTTGCGACAGAAAGACATCGCATGAGGGCCAACTCGAGCCCGATCACTGCGGCGGAGACGAGGAAGACCGCCGACGCAGGAAGGAGGTCCGAACGCGCGGGGAAGCGGGGGCTCATGGCTCTTCTTGAGCCCGGCCGGTCATGGGGACGAATCGGACCGGCAGCAGCACCTCCGAACGGATCGTACCGTCTTCATCCTTGGTGACACGGACCAAGTATTGCACGTCATAGACCGGCCCCACCGGGATCACCATCTTACCGCCACGCTCCAGCTGAGCAAGAAGCGGTGGGGGAACGTGGCCGGCGGCACAGGTGACGATGATTCCGTCGAACGGCGCTTCTTCCTCCCAGCCGTAGTAGCCGTCGGCGATCTGTGCGGCAACGGTCACATAGCCGAGGCCTTTCAACCGTTCGGCTGCCTGTTCGCCCAGCACCTCGATAATCTCGATCGTGTAGACATACGGTGTAAGTTCGGTGAGCACGGCAGCCTGGTAGCCGCTGCCGGTACCGATTTCGAGAATCTTATCCCCGGGTTTCACCTCGAGGAACTCCGTCATCAACGCCACGATGTACGGCTGGGAGATGGTCTGGCCGTGGCCGATGGGAAGTGGCCGATCCGCATAGGCACTTCGAGCCTCACGCTCAGGGACAAAGCGATGCCGAGGAACCTGCCGCACGGCGTTCAGCACCGCCGCATCATCCACACCACGAGCAGCAATCTGTTCGAGCACCATCCGCTCGCGCTCCTCGGCACGCTCCTCAAATCGCGGCTTGGTCCACTCCAGAGCTTCCTCTTGGGCGCTAGCAGGTTCAGCCAAGGTTACAGACGGTGTTTGCTGCACACCAAATGCCGCTGTACGGCCTGTGTGAGGGTCAAAATGAAACGCACTCGGCAACCAACCGCCAAGGAATGCTGCCACAGCGAGAACGACGATCCCGCTTTTCAGCACCCGCTTCATGAAACGACGCTGCTCACAGCCCATGATGCTCTCCCCTGATATTTCGGCATCTCAAAGAAGCATAGCGGCGAGAGCCACCCGAGCCAAGGAGTCACCAAATGCAACCTTGGAGAACAGTGATAAGAAGATCGGCTGGAAAAGGGGAAAGACTTCAGTAGGCGCTACCGCGACGGGGCGACCGTTGAATTATACAACTGGTGCGGCATAGACAAGAGCATTTCATCCTCGGCAAGGAACGCCTCGCGACGGCTCCCGGGGCAGCCGGGAGAAAGCATTGCCTTGTACGTCAGGAGGGGAATTGCGGTGCACTCACCACACATCGCGCCCAGGCCTCCAACGTGACCTCCACACAACATTCCCGTCGCCGTGGTAATGGCAAGCAATTGCTCCATTGCCTCATTCGGTCGAAGGATGAGCAAAACGAGGTCCGGCGGAAACGGCATCGCAGATAATGGCCCGTAGACAAAGACGCGCTCTCCGAATGGCAGAGGCGTCAGCGTTTCGATGAACCGCCGTGCTGTCTCTAGATCCTTGGCTACGTCCCAATCGACGATGACGCCAGCGAGCGTTTCAATAGTAGGCTGGTTCGGGGGATCGAGCCCTAGATTGAAGCGGGCAAGCGCGCAAGCAATATCAATTCCGGCTGCCCACCGCAGCTCCCCCTGCCGGGCCAACCCAACGAAGGTGCAGTGTCGCCCCGGTGTGCTGATGTGTTCAACCCCCAATGGAAGATGATCCAAGATCGCAATGCCGAGAGTATCATTCATCAGACGGTAATCTCAGTTCCTACATGTATCTTGATAAACGTGTCCCCAAAGGCCTCGCCAGGGATTGCCACTGCGCGCTTGCCGGTGCAGTGGCAAGGACCAATCCGCTTCACTCCAAGCTGTTTCAACTCCGCTGTGATCGCTTGAACCTCTGTGGCCTTCTTCCTGAGCAGATGGAATCCGCCAAGAATAAGCCGAGGGCACCGGCCAGCGATATCCGCTGCAACCTTTGCCATCTCTACGATTCCGGGGTGGGCACAGCCGGTGAGCAACACGGGGCCATCCTGTCCGTCCACGATTAATCCTTGTTCAACAATCTCGCTTCGACCCTTCAACTCTCCGGTAGAGCGCACTCTGGGGACAATCCCCAAAGGTTTGGTGACGGGATGCGGCATCCACAGCGGCTTTTTCCTTTCGTCCCCAATCTGCTTTTTGAACTGCGAGGAGAATGAGGCCGGGTAGTAGACGTCCAAATTGCGATGCAAGGCGGCACTGATTGCGCCGATGTGGTCGCAGTGCTCGTGGGAGAGGACCAGCGCGTCGGTGGCCTTTAGGTTAATGCCAAACGCCTTGACGTTGTGCTCGAAGACAAGGACGTCGGCCCCAACGTCTAACAGGAGCCTCTTCCCATCGTGTTCGATCCATGCCGAAAACCCCCAGCCAGGCCGTAAGACATTACCCGTACTTTTGTTGTCATACAGGATCAGGATACGCCCCACAGTCAGTCCTCCCTGGCTTTCACGTAGTATAGCTGGCCGGCCCGAATTCGACGAGCGATCTTGCCCGACTCAACCAGACGTGCTAGGTACTTCCCAACTTCTGCTGGATTGAGTCCTAACGCATCGGCAAGATCAACCGGCGTGCAAGGCCGCACGGAAAACATCCGTAGGATCTCAGAGGAGATCTCCTCCTCCCGTAATAGCTTCGAGCGGGCCTGCGTCCGTTTAGGGACGACGACAATTGGGATCCCAGGAAGCTCAGCCTCCATCCGGGCGCGGATCTCCCCTAGCTTCTCTTCGGGAACCGGGTCGACCCGCTCTGCCGGCGGTCGCACACAGGTGTTCAGGGTCACCTCGTGGGGGCGAATAACCCGGATCTTCTCGATGAGATCATCGATTGCCTCTTTGCTTGCGTTCGATTCATATTCTTCCGATTGAACGAGCATCACCTCAAGCCAGATCGGGACACGTCGGGCGAGGCGTTCGATCGCCGCGGCGATCGCATCGATCGAAAAACCGGGAGCGGGCCGATTGATCCGCAGGAACATACTCTGATCGCCGGCATCGAGCGACGGCAGGACAAGGTCGCACTGGGCTGCCGCCGCCAACACTTCTGGTCGTGTCAGCAGCGAGGCATTGGTGATCAGGGCGATGGGGATCTTGCTAATTGCTTGCACTGCCTCCACCGCCTCGGCAAGCCGAGGATTGAGGGTCGGTTCCCCGGCCCCGGAAAAGGTCAGATAGTCGATGTGGTCGTGCTCTTCGAGCGCGGTTTTCACCCCCTCAGCGATCTTCTCTGGGCTGGGGAAGAGTTCTTTGACCTCAAGCGGGCTGCGGACCTTGTAGCGCTTCCGACCGAGCTGGCAGTAGATGCAGTCGAAGGTGCAGGTGAGCATGGGGATCGGGTCGATGCCAAGAGACATGCCAAGCCGGCGCGACGGCACCGGCCCGTAGACAAGGCTACCGTGTCTTTCCCTCATAGGTCGATGAGGCGAACGGTCATCGCTTCGGTCTCCACGATCGCAACCGTGGCTCGCCCGGTGAGCCAACCGCCGCACTCACCGGGATTGATCACTAGGGGCTTCCCCTCCCTCACGTCGATCTCGTGGGTGTGGCCGTAGATGATGAGGTCGTAGTGTCCGCTTTTCATTAATGCGTCGATGAACTTCGGCTCGTGCATGAGCACGCCACGCTTGCCGTCGATCTCAAACTCGTGATGGTCCGGGTAAATCTTGCCGATCTCGCGGAAGCGCTCGGTGAGATAGAGTCTGTCTCCATCGTTGTTCCCGAAAACACCAACAAGCGGTGCGTTGAGCTTCGCAAAGGCATTGGCCGTGATCGGCGAGATGTAATCGCCGGCGTGAAGAACAAGCTGGACTCCTTCCACATTGAACAGCTCAACGGCTCCGGCGATTTTGGGAATGTTGTCGTGGCTGTCCGCGATAACGCCGATCTTCATCGCCTCGCCCCCGAGGTTTCCTCGACCAGTGTCTCTTCAATCCGGCTAGCAATGGTCAGGAAGGCCTTTGAGACCTCGGCATTCGGGTCAACAAGCACGATTGGTTGTCCGATGTCCGCCCGCCTTCGCACTTGCGGGTCGATGGGAACCTCCCCAAGGAAGCGGACCCCGAAAAGCGCCGCGTCCCGCTTTCCGCCACCCGTGCCGAAAAGGTCGATCCGGTTACCACAGTGCGGACAGATGAGACCGGACATGTTCTCTACAACCCCAATCCGCTTGATCTCCATCTTCTTCGCCATGTTCACCGCCCGACGCGCATCGATCAGAGCGACCTCCTGAGGGGTGGTGACAATGATCGCCATCTGGGGCGAGGTCCGTTGAGCAATCGTCATGACCTCATCCCCTGTCCCCGGCGGCAGGTCTCCGATCAAGACATCCAGCTTCCCCCATTCGGCCTCTCCGAGAAACTGTTCAATCGCCTTGGAACGAAGCGGACCTCGCCAGATGATCGGCGCCCCTGGGGGGACTATCGAGGCGAGCGAGACGATCTTTATCCCCTTCTTTTCGTGTGGGACGATCATCCCGCCTTCGGCCTGCGCCATCTCCGTGATCCCCACCATCTGGGGGACGTTCGGACCGGTAATGTCGGCATCGAGAAGCCCGACGCGCTTTCCTTTGTTGGCCAGCGCATAGGCGAGGTTCACCGCCACGGTCGTCTTTCCCACCCCGCCTTTGCCGCTGAAAACGACAATCCGATGCTTGATGCGATCCATCGCCTCCTTGATCCCCTGTTCCATCACTTCGATTTGTTTGTGTTGCTTTTTCTGCTCACTCATTGTCTTTCTCCAAAGATCCCGGTCCCGATCCGAATCATGGTCGCCCCTTCCTCAATTGCCACCCGATACGAATTTGACATGCCCATCGAGAGGATCCTCAGCTCTACGTCGGGCAATCGCAGGTCTTTCAGTGCGTCGAACAGCCGCTTTGTCTCCTTGAAATAGGGCCGCGCCTCCTCTGGGTCTCCAAACCGCGGTCCCATCGTCATCAGGCCCTGTACCTCGATGTTGGCAAGCGGGGCCATCGCGCGGAGCAGGCCTTCGGCATCCTCAGGGAGGACACCGGCCTTCTGCGGCTCGCGGCCGCTGTTGATCTCAACGAGCACGGGCATCGCACGTCCAATCTGGGCGCACCGTCTATCGATCTCAGTGGCCAAGCGAAGTGAATCAACTGTCTCGATCATGTCAAAGATTGTCACCGCGTATTTGACCTTGTTGCGCTGCAGATGCCCGATCATGTGCCACTTCGTCCTGTTTCCGATTACGGCGAAGGCGGCCTGGGCTTCCTGAACGTAGTTCTCTCCGATGAAGGCAATCCCGGCCTCGACTGCTTCTGCAATCTCCGCCGGACTCCGCGTCTTCGCCGCGGCAACCAGTGTGACCCCGGCAGGGAGTTCCTCCAACAGTCTTCTGACGCTTTCCTTTATCTCTCGGGACGTCATCTCAGTCTGATTATCAATTTGCGTAGTCTGTTGATCTAGTTCAAACATGCTTTCCGATCATCCGAAGGGAGACGGATGATTTGGGCCAAGGCCCCTTCTGTTTTTCACTCTCGCAGCATCTTGGCCCCGCACTGGGGACAGGTCACCTCATAACACGGCGACGCCGCGGCGTGGGCGAGCCGCTTCCCGCAGCTGGGACAGACGCAGTAGCCCGATGAACCGGCACCGGCACGGTTGCCACCCATCCGGCCGCGGCCTTGTCCTCCCTGCCCGCGGCCACGCCCTACGCTTCTGCCTGAACCTGCTCCAGTCGGTCCTGTTCCATCTCGTCGTGGCATGGTAGTCTCCTTTCTTTTGCTATTCCTGTTTAAGTCGCCAGTAGACCTTCTTCGCGGCATCCTTGAACCGTTGTGTGCCTCCAGCCTGGCTGGCCGTGGCCAAGACCCGCTTTGGATCCGTTACCACTGAGGCAAACAGATGTGAAACTCCGTAGCGTGCGAAGACCCGCGATAGAGGGGTCGTTGGTCCGATCAGGGCCACTTCCCCCCTTGCTAGCTGCAACAGGTGGTCAAGCGTCTTGTTGACGAGAGCCAAAGCAGTAATGAGAACAACATCGCAAGTGGGTAGTTCCCCCTCCGCGGCCCAATCGGGGAGGACCTCAGGCGATAGGGGACGCCGCTCGAAGATGGTGAGCGACTTGGCGCGTCGGCGAAGTTCGCCAATCAATGGACCGAAGTAGCCCACCATTCCCACCGTTGCCCCATCGATGGGGAGCACCTCAAGTGGGCTTGGACTAGGTTCCCCATCTCGGTTTAAGACTGCATTGAGTGTTGCAACCCCCACCGACGAGGCCACCGGATCGGAGGACGTCGCATATTCTGCGGCTTCTAAGGCCGACTTCCCGATAAGCTCGCCGGCCTCGGCCAGGAGTGTGCAACAATGCCGACTTTCTTCCAGCAACGTGCCGGCAAGGCCGCACCCTTCGTCATCGAGCAAGACAGCGGTGTAGCCGAGGCCAATCCGCACATCGGCGATGACCCGCTGTGAAAGGGCCGATTCTGCCTCACCTAGAAGCTCATCGGCGATCACGAAATGCCTCCGTGAAGCGGGCAAAGATCTCCCGCATCGCTGCCCCTCCAGGGCTGGTCTCATCTTCAACGGCGCTTTTGCCAACGACCATTCGCTCGGTCACCTTGCGGTCATGAGGGATTCTCCCAAGCATAGGCAGCTCCTGCGAAGCGGCGAATACCTCGATCTTTCTCGAAACCTTTTCACTCAAATCGGCCTTATTGATAACAAGATATGCGGGGATGCGAAAGTGCTGGACTACCCCGAGAACGCGCTTAAGGTCGTGAAGCCCAGAGAGGCTTGGTTCGGTGACCAGGATCACTGCGTTAACCCCGCTCGCCGAGGCGATCACCGGACAGCCGATCCCGGGTGCCCCATCGATGATCAACCGTTCGGCCTTCACCTGCTTGCCCAACTCGTCTGCCTTCTGCTTGACCAGCATGACGAGCTTGCCTGAGGTCTCCTCACCGGGATAGAGCTCGGCGCTCGCCAGCGGACCCAGGCGGGTGGTCGCGGTGAACCAGTGTCCAGACTCCCTTGGGGAGAGGATAATCGCGTCAGCCGGGCAGACGTAGGCGCACGCCCCGCATCCCTCGCACAGGTAGGGGTCGATCGCGAGGTCTTTATCGATGGCGGCAAAGCGACAAACCTCGCGGCACTCTCCGCAGGAGGTACAAGCTTCTGAGTCCTTGACCGCCTCCTTGGACCCTTTGAACTCTCCTTCACCGACAACCTCGGGGGCGAGCAACAGATGCAGGTTTGCCGCGTCGACGTCGCAATCGACGAGGACCTTCTCTTTTGCCAAGGCGGCAAACGCGCCAGCAAGCGAGGTCTTCCCCGTCCCGCCTTTTCCCGATAGGAAGAGGATCCTCTTCATGGTACTGTCTCCTTCAGGTGCTCGTAGAGAACGAGAAAGCGGTCCTTCCATGCGGGGACGGCATCGACGAGCGGAATTCCTGCCGCGTACAGGGAAGCGATCTCGCGGTCGAACGGAATCTTCAGGGAAATCGGGATATTTTCCGCACTACAATAGCGCTCCACTTCCGCATCGCCAATCCCATCGCGGTTGATGATCACCGCAATCGGAACCCGAAGTGTGCGGGCCACCCCCACCGCGGCTTTGAGGTCGTGCAGGCCGAACGGCGTCGGCTCAGTGACCAGCAACACAAGGTCGGCCCCGTGCAGCGCGGCGATCGTTGGACAGCCGGTTCCCGGCGGCGTGTCGAGGATAGCCAGACGTTCAGAATCGATCTTCGTTTTCAGGACATGAATGATCGGGGTGGCCATCGCCTCTCCAACGTTCAATAGGCCATGGTGAAACGGAAATTGTCGCGTTGTGCCCGATTCGATCACTCCAAGCT
>CAZOUO010000103.1:0-8666 GCA_964582975.1 uncultured Thermotogae bacterium
TTCGATGAGCGCCAGGATCGTCTCACCGGTGCCGAACTCCAGCCCGAGGCCATCGGCCTCTGCGCTCCCTAGCATCCCCCGCTCGCCGAGCTCCATCATCCAAGCAATCACCTCGGTGACCGAAATCGCGTCCATGCCGAGACGGTTACACCGATCGATGGCATGGAGCGCCAACGGCAGATCGGCGTTGCCTACCCGGGCGGTAAAGCCGGCCAGCGGCTCGTACTCCGGCCCCTCGAAGCGCAAGCCAGGAAAGCGAGGATCGTCCACGACCACATAGCGACTGCACGGGATGTTGCAGGCGAAGCACGCCTTTGATCGAACCTTGTAGCGTTGTTCGATCACCTCTCCGGAGACGGCGTCCGCACCCTCAAATAAGCCAGATTGGAAGTGTCGCGTCGGCAAGCCACCGATCGCCTGAAGGCCCTTGATGAGTCGGGTGGTTCCAAGCCGAGACCGAATCTCGTACTCGGGATGAGAGAAGATCCGCTCGTTCAACCGGGCGATGCACTCGTGAAAGTGCGTCGGATCCGCCACGCGGATCGTGCCGGTTCCGCGCACGGCGACCGCCTTCAGGTACTTTGATGCCATCGCCGTTCCCATGCCGGTACGGGCCGCCGGTCGCGTCAGGTTGGCGAACACCCCGGAGAAAAGAACACCGTGCTCGGCGGCCGGACCGATGGCAGCCACTTGGACACCAGCATCTCCCAACGCCTCTTGAATGGCCACTGTAGTCTCCACCGTGTCCATTCCCCACAGGTCGCGGGCGTCTTCGAGTGTCACACGGTCATCGTCGATCCAGAGGAACACGGGATGGGGCGCTCGGCCGGTAATCACGAGCTGGTCGATCCCAGCAAAACGCAACTCCGGGCCGAAGAAACCGCCGGCGTTGGAGTCGCCGAGGATCTCCGTTTGTGGTGAGCGGGCGGTGATATTGAATCGAGCACCACCGGGAAACGACGTGCCCACAAGCGGCCCGGCGCCGATGAGCAACGGCGCCTCTGGGGCCAGCGGGTCCATCCCCGTTGGCAATTCCCGCAACAGGCGTGCCACATTCAGCCCGCGCCCGGCGAGGAAGGCCCAGACGAGGTGTGGATCGGTCGGCTCACGAATAATGTCACCGGTAGAGAGGTCTATCCGCAGCACAGAACCCGCCAAGCCGTTTGCCGTCATTCCAACTCCTCTAAAGTAAGCGCGCCGGTCACGCACACGGCCACGCAAGCGGGCTCCCCGTCGCACAGGTCGCAGACGAGCGGCTGGCCAGTAGCTGGGTGTAGTCTCAATGCCTCGTGAGGACAGGCTTCCGCACACTCACCGCAACTCTGACAGCGGTCCACCTCCAACCGAAGCACGCCATCTTGCAGTTGGCTCAACGCTTCTGTCGGACAGGCAGCCACACACGGCACATCGGCGCAGAAGCAACAGACAATAGGCCGATCGATCCCGGATGCGTCTCGTTTCAAGACGCGCAGACGGGCCAAGACAGGACTGAATCCGTCCTCATGCACATCGGAACAGGCCACTTCGCACACCCGACACCCTGAGCAGCGTGACTCATCGACAATCAGTCGCAACGCCATCGCAGGCAAGATAGTAGCTACCAAACCAAGCCCGTACCAGCCTTTGCTACTCTCCAAGCTCCGTGCTCTCTCAAGCGGGGAACCCAAATCTCTTATAAGGAAACCATGAAGCCATGAGAAGTCACGGAGTCAATTGAGTTCCTGGTTTCTTGGCTTCTTTATAGTTGTAAAGCCCCTCGGTTCTTGGCAGGTTACCCGCACCGAATAGTGAAGAGCCACTTTGCATTTCATCGGCGTGTTTGGCGATCCTCTTCGGAAATGGGTATAAACGGAGCGATGAAGGACAAGGCACTGTTCCGCAGCTACCTGAAGAATGTTCATAAGATCATGACGCAGGGCGATGCTCGGGAGGAGAGCTTTTATTCCGTCCTTGAGGGCCTGATCAACGCGTACGCGGAAGCGACCACGAAAGAGCACCTCCACGTGACCACACTTCCCAAGAAGACCGAGGCAGGATACCCGGATTTTCGAATCTGGGACGGCACACAGCACATCGTCGGCTACATCGAGGCCAAGTCTCCCAGCGAAGGTAATCTCCAGCTCGTCTCCGAATCCGAACAACTCAAACGCTACCGGCACACCTTCCCTAACCTCATCTTGACGAACTTCTTCGAGTTTCGCCTGTACCGTGATGGTGAGCTTGTCGATACCGTGCAGATAGCGCGGCCACTGATCTCGACAAAGCTTGAGAAAGTGCCGCCGCTGGAGAAGGCAGACGAGTTCGTGGAGCTATTGGAGAAGTTCTTCGCGTTCTCCCTTCCCAAGAGTTATTCTGCAGAGGCGCTAGCGACAGAATTGGCCAAGCGGACGCGCTTTCTGCGCGATGAGGTTGTCACTCTGGAACTCGTGGCGGAACAAGAACGCGACGGTGGGCATCTCCTCGGTTTTTACGAGGCCTTTCGCAAGTATCTCATTGGCGGTCTAAGCCTGCAAGATTTCGCGGATTTGTATAGCCAGACCATTACGTACGGACTCTTTGCGGCACGCGTTCGCGTCGGCGATGCCTTTAACCGCCGTGCCGCCTTCGACGCCATCCCTCACACGATTGGCATTCTGCGCGAGCTATTTCGGTTCATCTCCTTGGGAGATCTACCCACGGCTCTGGAATGTAATGTTGATGACATTGCCGAGGTACTCGCCGTGGCCGACGTGCACGGCATCCTGCATCGCTACTTCCACGAGGGCAAGGGCGCCGACCCGATCGTCCACTTCTACGAGACCTTCCTGAAATTCTACGATCCCAAGGAGCGGGAACGCCGTGGAGTCTACTACACCCCCGAGCCGGTCGTTTCCTACATCGTCCGTTCTTTGCACGCGATCCTCAAAGAGAAGTTCGGAAAACCGGACGGCCTTGCTTCCGAAGGAGTCACGCTTCTCGACCCGGCCGCCGGGACGATGACCTTCGTCGCCAAGGCGGCCCAGGTGGCGGTCGATGAGTTCGTGAGCAAATACGGCGAAGGCAGCCGCGAGAGCTTCATCCGCGATCACATCCTGCGCAACTTCTACGCCTTCGAGCTGATGATGGCCCCGTACGCAGTCGGCCACCTCAAGATGGCGTTCTTCCTCGAGGAGCTCGGCTATGCCTTAAAGCCGGACGAGTGCTGCAAGTTCTACCTCACCAATACCCTGGAGATGGAAGAGCTCGCCGAGGCCAAGCTTCCCGGGCTTTCGTCATTAGCGGAGGAGTCACACAAAGCGGGCAAGGTCAAGAAAGACACGCCGATCCTCGTCATCCTTGGCAATCCGCCCTATTCGGTCAGTTCAACCAACAAGTCAGAATTCATCGAACGGGAGATGGACGCCTACAAGAAGGCCGTTCGCAGTGAACGAAACCTAATGCCGCTATCCGACGACTACGTCAAATTCATCCGCTTCGCCGAATGGAAGATCGCTCAGGCCGGCGAAGGGGTAGTCGGCATGATTACTAATCATTCGTATCTTGATGGGTTGATACACCGAGGAATGCGACAGGCGTTGATAGGCTCCTTCGATAAGATTCTGATATTGAATCTACATGGTAATGCCTCGATTGGTGAGATTTCTCCAAACGGAGCGCCAGACAAGAACGTCTTCGATATAAAACAAGGGGTGGCGATCGTCTTTCTGATAAGACATCGCGGGGACAGTGGCTCACGCACAATCAAGTATGCAGACCTTTGGGGCTCACGTGCCGCAAAATACAATTACCTCTTAAAGAACAGCGTTGATACAACTGAGTGGCAAGAGCTGGACCCTGCAAAACCGTACTTCTTCTTCACACCAAAAGACTTCTCGAGAAAGGCTGAGTATGAACAAGGTTGGAAAGTAACGGATGTCTTCCCCGTGCATTCTAATGGGATCGAAACAGGCAGAGATGAAGCCCTGGTCACATTCAACCAGGCAAGCATCGAGGCAGCGATAAGAGGCCTGATAAACCCCAATATATCTGATAAGGATATCTACGCATTGTATGGCATTCGGGATACAAGTGGTTGGCCGTTCAGTAAGCGCCGCCAAGATCTCATAACTGACGGGGTTCGAAAAGATCTAACCAGATCCCTCTACTACAGACCTTTCGACTTTCGATTTACATACTACCACAAGTTTCTAAGGCGGATGCAGGAAGAAGTAATGCAGCATTTGCTGAAGCCGAACCTTGCGCTAATCGCGATGCGTCAAGTGATCTCAGGTGCCCAGGAGTACTCTCATTTCGGTGTTACATCCCATATCATAGACAACCGCTGTTTCCTGAGTAATCGAGGGAGAGCCAGTGCATTTCCCCTTTACCTTTATAGGGCTTCTGGCGATTGTGGAGGCCAGTTGTACTCCGTAGGACAAGCAAAAGGTAGACCGAATCTATCACGCAAGTTCGTCAAGGCGGTTGAGGCCGAGTTAGCACTGAAATTCGTCAGTTACGGCAGAGGAAACTTGAAGAATACAGTCGGGCCAAGGAGCATTCTATACTATACGTATGCTGTTTTCTACTCCAATACATACAGAACCCGTTATGACGAACTCCTCAGAATTGACTTCCCACGCATCCCGTTCACCAAGGACGTCGAGCTCTTCCAGAAGCTTGCCGCGCTGGGTGAGCAGTTGGTCGACCTGCACCTGCAGCGATCCTCCGAGCTCGATCGGCCGATCGCCCGCTTCCAGGGCGAAGGGGACAACCGGATCGAGACCGGGAAGAAGGGACTCCGATACGACGCGAAGGCGCAGCGGATCTACATCAACGAAGAACAGTACTTCGAGGGCGCGCCGCCGGAAGTTTGGGAGTACATGATCGGCGGGTATCAAGTCTGCCACAAGTGGCTCAAGGACCGCAAAGACCGCTGCCTAAAGCTTGAAGAGATCAAGACCTACTGCCGCATCGCCACCGCGCTTTCCAAAACCATCGCCATCCAAGCCGACATCGACAAACTCTATCCCCAAGTCGAAAAGACACTCCTTCCGATCCAGCTCTGAGGAAATGTGAAGCGTTAAACTTCTCTACAGCTCTTTTATAAGGAAGCCACGAACCCAGGAGGAATAACGGATTCCTGATGCTGCTTTAACGCAAAGGGAAGGAGCACGGCCTGATCCTGAATTGCACAAAACCCATCTCGAAGAGATCTGGCTTCTTTCCTATACTCCTGGATTCCTAATAGCCTGGAAGGTCGGCAGCGCCCGTGGCCAGCCTGTTGAAATCCTGGGAAACGGGTTCCCTACTTTAGTACTTCCATTCCCTTGGACGTGCGGTACCGGAAATTGAAGTGCTCTTTTCCAAAATCTGCTCGGCTTCCTTGCATCAGCCTGTGTCATTGAGCCCCAGTTGAAAGGCGTGAAGAAGCGGAATGCCCTGAATGCCAAGTCCATGGTCATGACCGAGTCAATCGTCAGCCAAAAGCGCGCCAACATTAGCAAGAACTTGAGAAAGCACGTCCTCCTCTGCTACATCGAGTAAGTCACAACCGAGAAGAAACGCACCCGCTATCTCGTACGCCAGTTCGGGGTGCGCGACGTAGTCGACATCAAACCGACGTGCACCTTTGTTTTCATACTGATCCATCGCTGCTAATGCATCACGAATATCCAACTCGCCCGGCCGACGGGTCGCCGCGTGGAGTTTCAACACAACCAGTATGGGCAGAGCAGCCACGTTCACAATGCAGTGATCGGTGTCAATCTTCACAGAATGACAAACGGCGTCGGCAAGCCCTACAGCGGAAAGGCGCTCTCCGCCCGGGAACTGAATCTGCTTTTGGTGTTCCGCACTCAGATCGATAGGCAGGACATCAACCTCAATTCCCGACGGAGTGTAGAAACGATGAGCAATGCGGGACGTGTGCATCCCCGCTCCTGTCAAGATCTCCCGCACACGGCTCAATCCTCCAGTAAGGGCAACCGCTATATCAAGGTCGCGGGTTGACCGGCCCAAATTGATTCCTTGTAGGATCAACGCATTCGCACCGACTATCGCGTAAGGAAGATCCGCTTGGATAAAGGCGCTCACGACGTGACACAGCTCCGCAGCAATACGGGGTTCAAGGCGGTTCAGGGGATCCACGGCAGATGTTTCTCCTTCAAGCGAAGAGCCGTCTCGCCACAGCGCGGATCGTCCGTGGCGAGGAGTTCGGCATACACAAGCACGGGATGGGCAAAAGCGAGCCTGTTTCTGCCGCGAGGCTCCCCCAAAGACTGAGCAAACGCTTCATAGAGGTCGATGTTGCCCTGTTGAGATGGGGCGAGTCTCAACGCCCTGCGTACCGCATTTGCGCGGTCCACGGGAACGTAAAGATTCAAAGCACGGGAACGCAGGTATCCTGTCAAGCGGTCCCCTGCGTACTCCCCTCCTACAACGATATCCTTCAAATCTCTTTTGCTTCCAACCTCGTCGAGGATCCTCGTAAATTCCTCGCCAAACGGCGATCGAAACCGACCCAGGAGGATCCTCGGTTGCAGCTTTGCCGCGTATGCGTTGCTCCATCGGTCGAGCAACGTTGACGCATCCCGAATCTCATAGCACCCTCGTCCCGCCCAGGTGAGAAGACGTTCCTCCTTGAGTTCAGTGAACACTTTCGAGATCTTGTCCAGGGAGACGCCGATCGCTTGACGAATGTCGCGATAGGTAGCGCGGATCTGCGGGCCATTGCACAACAGGTAAAATAAGACCTTCGCTCCAGGTTCGCTGAAGTATTGCCCCTTCATTGGTTGCTCGCGCGGCGGACGGCGACTGAGGGTGAAGATGAACAACACCCCCGGTTCCTCAACATACGCGTTGCCGGTCGCATCGGCGAACCATAATCCCCGCTTGCGAAGTTGATTAGCAAGCGATGCACTGACATAATCGGTAAATAAAATCCACCGTTCGCAAGGTTCTTCTCTGATTTGCGCCCCCATCATCCGCTCGACCAACTGCGGCAGAGACGCCGGACGGAGCCCTTTGCGGACTACAACACATAGAGTGAGCATGTCTCCCGAAAACAATTTGAGCCTATACATCGTATTGCCCACCTCGGGGGTCCTCGACGTGTACCGACTAAGGTCGGCCGCTCCATCAAGAACGTCCCTTAAAACTTTCTCGCATTCGTAAATGAGTCGTACATCCGCCATGTTGTTCGCCTTCTTGCTTTGTTCGCGTGACGCGTACATAGTATATCAGCGTACAGAAAGATGTCAAGCCCTTATCTTGTGTGAATCCCGGAGTCTACAGAACCTTGAAGTGGTCATACTTCACAGACCAAGGAGCAGCACGACAGTTATCAGGCCGTAACCTAATACTCTGCCCGCCTTGCATAGTATACATCGATACCAGCTTTATCATGATCCAAAATCCGGGCCTGTGGAGTAGTTGGGAAACAGTTTCCATGCTCTCATCAAAGATTAGAAGGTTTGAGCCCTGTCTCACTATCAGCATCTGGAGTGTCGATGGATGCTAACTTCGACCTCACGAATTCTCTCCGCTCAGGAAGCGCACGAAAGGCATCGCTAAGATGACGTTCCAATGTCTCTTTGTCCACCAAATACCGTCTGCGCCCCTCGATCCGAACGAGACCACGATCCTGCAGAGCGCCTATGATATTCGAAACTGCTCCCAGAGATACATTTGTCTTCTTCTGGATCTCCCGATACGTTGCAGAAACGAGTTTGGGATTATGAACGAAGTGATGGATGAGAAGCAATCCCGTGCGTGAGACAAGAGGATTGTGTGTCCTCGATTTTCGCACTAATGAGCCTTCCCGATCCGTGTAAATAGAATCAGGGTAGTAGACTGGCTGGCACAAGATTTGCTTCCCACCCGTACCATCTCCTTCCAGAACCCACAATTCTTCTATGATTAGCGGTATGAATTCAGGAAGTGTTTCCAGAACGTTCCGGAATCGTCCGCGAACTGACTCAGCTACGAGAACTGCCGTATGGTGGCTGTAATGTCGGCTCTTGAGTTCCTTCGCCCAGTAGTCAAGGACGTGTGCCAGATGCCAGTGATCAATCGTTCTCCGGGTGATTTCCACCTCGTAGTAGGTGTTTGTATCGGACTGAAATGCCAAAATATCCAGGATCCCGCCGTGTTCCTGGTGAATCTGCGAATTGATTATTTCCAAAGGACCGAGCGCGAGTACTTCAGGATGCTGGCAGAGTAACTTCTCTATGTCCGTTTCAGATATTCCAGCCTCCTGTGTAGTCATTACAGCAGCAGGCCGTAAGGGACCGTGTTGCATTGTTTCGCTCCTCATATCTGTAATGGTACCATGGTGACTGTGTGTGCGACAAGTATCGTGAAGAGAATCAGTATTGCATTCAAAGTGTGGCATCATGTCTGCACGTTTCTACCATGTTGCCGGCTTGAGAAGCATCCAGCACTACTACGAAGACTCGTCATGCCCCAATCGATCCTCCCGGCCCGCCTACTCCCATCTAACCTCGGTCTAAGAGCGACTTCAAGCCAAGATGGATTAGCGGACCTGACAAGATCTTCCCATTGCGGAGGCAATTACTGATTGTATTGAGAATCTACTCGAAGAATTGGGTAGGCCTCAGTGCACGTTGAAGCTTCGACTTCACAGCGGCTAGCTTATCGAGTTTCGTAGTACTGTTTACAGGTGGCAGGTTGAGGCAGGAGGAAGAAAG
>CAZOUO010000104.1:0-8639 GCA_964582975.1 uncultured Thermotogae bacterium
GGAATGCCATAGATGTCAAGCGCTACACTATCCGCGAAGTCGGGGTAACTTCACGTACGAAACAGCTTGGCTAGGAACTCCTCGAACTCAAACCCACTCATTGCGTCCAGAGCATAAATGGTCACAAACAAAGACGGGTCGAACTGCTCAAGAGTTATCTGAAACCTCTCCACCAAGATATCGAAGTAGATATGTTCACAGCGTTCCTGAATCCTCTCCATCTCTTCGTTATCAACGAGCGGAAGCTCCTCGCTATTAAAGGCTACTTCGTCCAAATGTGCTTTCCGGCCCCATAGATAGTAGAGAAGCAATGGAAGGTGGCTTCGGAAGACTGGACCACGTTCGTCAATCCATGACCGCAAAGTAGATTCGAGGTTAGCCGAAACATGCCTTTCTGTTCGCTTCACGAAATCCGCGTAGAGGAAACGGAAAGCAGTTGACCTTACCAGTTTATTTGTCAGCTGAGGCAACTGCTCTAGTTCATCGAATCCACGCCTTACAAGGACTGCGTGGAAGAGCCTGAGCTTCGAGTGCTTGTCGCCCTCGGTACCCTGGAGAGGGTCTTCGCCTGCTAGGTGAACGTAGTTGACGAAGTAGGGCTTTTCGAATTCGCTGTACTTGCGAAGAACTGTGTCCAGCTTCGACTGGAGTTGCTTCTCCATCTTTCGCTTGGCGAAGAGATCCTTCACGAGTCCTCTTGACCGATATTGGAATTCCGGGTAGTACTCAGGGTCAAGCGGGATGTTGTCGTCCTGCGCTTCCGCGCCGCACGTACGACATATTGCGTGAAAACCAAACCGCTCACACTGATAGCACCGGTATAGCATCCATGTCCGCCTTATAGACTTTTGAATGGATCGTCAACCGACACTCCTCATGTTTTCGCCTGAAAACTCAGTTTAGAGGAAGACGCTGCTGAGAACAACTGCTTCTAGAATGACACGTGCTTACTTCATAGAAACAATCCCTACTCTTCGGAGTTCTCCTCACGCAAGTAGCCTATCCACTGGGCTTGCCTTTGCATGTGCTCCTCTTAACCCAGAGCAAGCCTGGTCTCTACAAGTCCTTCGTCACGCTTCTCTGTGTGATTTACATTACAGATGAGCCCGGCATCCTCCGCTACGATGAAGCCATGTGCGAGTGGCGAAGTGAGCTTGATGAGGACTACCGATGCAAAGTTCCGCCTGAGCCTGGATCGAAGTTCTGCATCTTCCACGAACCAGGCGAAAAGGATATTGAACGCTTCAAGCAGGCATTCTATTCCCAGATCCGTGAGGAGGGATCACCGGATGAGGGCAATCCCAAGTATGACTTCAGAGGGTATGTCTTCCCAATGGGGTTGACGGTTCTAAGTGGGGAAGGTGGTCTTGTCCTTCCCGGGGAAATAAGCGGGGTCCTTATCATGGTAGAGTCAACGATCAAGGGGCACGCTAACTTCTGGGACGCCACGATCGGCGGGAATGCTAACTTCTGGGACGCCACGATCGGCGGGAATGCTAACTTCAGGGGCGCCACGATCGGCGGGTTCGCTGGCTTCAGGGGTGCCATAATCGGCGGGTTCGCTGACTTCGGGCGCGCCACGATCGGCGGGGATGCTCACTTCAGGGACGGCACGATCGACGGGGTCGCTTACTTCAGGCGCGCCACGATCGACGGGAATGCTAACTTCAGCGATGCCACGATTGGGGGAAATGCTAACTTCAGTGATGCCACGATTGGGGGAAATGCTAATTTTGAGTTCAAACACCTGAATGGTGGATTCAGGCTGACTAACGCGTCAGTTGGGCGGCTAGTACGCTTTAACAACCCCGTGTTCCACAAAAGAATCAGTTTTGACCATTGTGTGGCAGGTGGCCTTGACATAGGAGAGGGCAAACCAAGATTGCGCGGTTGGGGACAGCAACGAAGTGGAGTAACACTTACGGATGTATCAACAGGATACTCTTTTTGGCGATTTGCTCGGCTGACATTCGAGAAGGAAGGACGGAAAAACGAGGCTGACGCCGCTCACTACTTCGAGCGCATGTGGAGGTGGAAGGCGCTTAGGAGCGTTCCTTTGGAGGAAGAGGCGTCAGAAGAAGGTATCTTGCAACCCTACATCTACAAGCCTTTCCGTGAAGTTGGAAATCGAAGGTGGGAAAAGAGAGTCTTTACAGTGCTGGACCTCCTAGGCATTGCGTTAATACTGAGATGTGTTCATGTTGAACTTGCGGAGTTGAATCTGTCACGGGTTCGACAAACCTCTCTAAGAGCGATCTATACGATTATGTGGCTGTTTGATTTGGTCTTTCTGAGATGGCCTACGCAGTATGGAGCAAGCCTATCTCGCGTTTTCGTCACCTGGGGACTTGTCATAGGGGCATTTGCTGCGACTTACCACCTAGCTGGCATGAGGCTTTTTGACCCGCTTCCCCATTCCACAGGCTTGGCATGGCCTCTAAGCTTCGGCCGTGCCCTTTACTTCAGCATCATCACGTTCACTACACTGGGCTACGGTGATATCAAACCCGCTCCAGGGTTAGGAAGCGCACTGTGTGCAACCGAAGCCATCCTCGGCGGCATCATGATGGCTCTGACAGTTCTTGTGATTGGGCGGAAGTTTATGCGGTGATCAACCTGTAGCAACGGTAGTTCCTCAACTCCTCTGCGATCTCATGGGGCCCTCATCCACAGCTTTGACTAGCCTTGATGTCAAATCCGTTTCCATTGAATAAATGCTGATCAAAGCTTTGGATCAACCCGGGTGCTTTCATCCGGGCCTTTGACCGGCCTTGATCGTAGTTCCGTACACAGGTGAATAGGCTTTTACTCAAAAGTGAGGCGGGCTGATAATAGATCCGGATTCAGGTTGGGCTTAACAAAAGAAGGGGGGTTGAGATTGGATCAAACCGTCGAGCTGTCGATCGTCTCGTTGTTCAGGTAACTCCGTTTCGGGAGAACCCCATCACTGCGGTCTACGATCAGGTTGGCCTTGCAAACACAAGGAGTCAGGCGGAGGCCCGTGCTTGCTGTTTTGCCGGGGTAGTCCCCCGAGGGAGGTTCCTCTCCTATTGAGCGAGGGAGATCCTTCACGGTACGCCTTGAACAGGGATTGGCGGTCCCTAAGGCGTCCCGACCGAGCCTCCGCGCGTTGGTTCCCCCTCGCTTGGGTCATATCGAGAGGCGGAGGCCCCGATTTCTTTCTCCCTTTTCCTCAAACGTCTTGCTGGGCTGTTTGTGTAGGGAGCTGGCAACCCCCGGGAAGGCAATTCCCCCTTCACTCCGGACCTCCGCCACTTTTAAGAGGTGTATCTATCTATAACATACGATGAAAGCTCTAGCATGTCAAGACATGCGAGGCAAGGCTAAGTAGCAGCATGTAGGTTGTGAAGGGCATAGACGGGGTGTTAACATGTTCGCAGAAAGAAAACGGGAAGGAGATGTCGTGGTTAAGGATGCTACAGACCGTTTCACAGTGCACATACCCAAAGACATCCGAGAACAACGGTTACTAGAAAGACTTCAAGAGATTGCCAAAAGCCAGCGGCGTTCCGTGAGTTTTATGGTCGTTGAGGCTATCCGAGAGTACCTCGATCGTCACGATGAAGAAGCCACAAAGCAGACGTGACACGAACTTGGCCGCCCTTCCGTTTTGTCTGCTCGGCAAGCTTCTCTTATTTCGGCTACCCGCTATTGCAAGTAGAGAGGAATAGGACCGACCGTCACACCACCAGTGCTGAGTGAGTAGTTCAATGATGTCGCCGATAGCTTGACAAACTTGTATACACTCGTTGTGGTTGACCCTCCGTACGAGACAGTTATGGTAACGGTGTAGGAGGTCGGGGTAGCAGTATCAGTCATATCGGCGAGGACATACATTTGCGAGAAGCTAATAGATCCGCCTGACGTCGTCCAGACAACGTCGCTCACCGTGAAGGTAAACGTGTTGATGTCAAACTCATCTGACCAAGTACCAATGATCCAGGACGGAGGAGATAGCCCGGCGGTGACAGTGATTGTCTTTGAAGAGGTTCCTGTGGCTCCTTTGTTGTCTGTGACTGTCAGTCTGGCTACGCAACTTCCAGCGCTCTGGTAAGTATGGATGATCCGAACACCTGTTCCATCAGAACCGTCCCCGAACACCCACTGGAAGCTGATTATGTTTCCATCTGAGTCATACGAGCTCGAAGCATCGAAAGAAACCGAAAGAGGCGCGCCCCCAGAAGGCGGGTTACATGTGAAGACTGCCACGGGAGGGGAATTTGTGACCGTGCATCCCGTGACCAGCGCTAAAGCTATTCCTAGCACTCCTATTACAGCAGTTAACCTGGCCTTTACTGTGATCACCCTCTCTTACCATACATCTTCCGCTTTTGATTCGCAAGAGAGCAAAGATTAGAATGGACGGTACTGAGAAAGATGAAGAGGGAGGTGGACTAAATGGCAAGGAAGGAAATCCTGGACAAGCTCAGTATTTACATCCCACAACCAAAGGCGGCGGAGAAGCCCGTCGAGAGACTCATCAGACTGTCTGAGAAGCGAGATCGATCGGTGAACTACCTGGTCGTGGAGGCGATTCTAGAGTATCTGAAGCGGGAGGAAGCGAAGACATGACACTGGTAACCAAATCCAAATTTCCAGGGAGAATCAAGTTAATTTGGGAGGTGTTCCTATGAAATCAACCGCTGGAAGAACGGCAAGAGTCTTGGCTGTAATTGTCATTGTGATGTGCGTGGTTGTTGCCCTGGCGAGTGGCCGGACAAGGATCGGAGCTATCTGTAAAGATGGAACGAGAAGCTACGCTACCGGGCGAGGCGCCTGCTCTCATCACGGCGGAGTTGCGCGCTGGCTCTATGCTGAAGCTGAAACGCCGGCTAAGGTCACACCTACTCCGTCGACTCCGGCCACTACAGTGCCTGCTCCGTCTATACTGATTACTACAGTGACATCGTCGAGCCAGATTGACTTGAGTTGGCATGACAACTCGTGGACCGAGGCAGGATTCAAGATCGAACGCAAGCTGCAGGGAGGAAGTTACAGCCAGGTGGCCACGGTGGGGGCAAACGTGACGACCTACTCTGACACAGGGTTGAGCCCTGCGACGACATATTGCTACCGTGTATGTGCCTACAACGCGTTAGGTGGCTCCAGCTACTCGAATGAAAGATGGGCAGCCACCGCGGACGTCTTACTCCGCGAGCACTTCATCGATGCCGGCCAAGGGGATGCAATCCTGGTTGCCTACGAAGAATCCTTCTCTGATCCTGCAGCTACAACATGGACCCTAGGAAAAGCAGAGAACACGAATCGCTGGATTGAAAGCGGTCGCTACAACATCCTGGTTAATCGTCCGAATTGGTTTGTACCCGCACTCTGCCATGGAGAGGGATGGGCCAACTTCCAGCTCGACGTCGATGCGTCACAAGTTGCAGGACCAGACAGCAACGCATTCGGGGTCCTCTTTCGCTATCTCAACCCAGACAACTACTACAGGTTCTACATCACCAGCACCGGCTATGTACACCTCGGGAAGAGATTCAAAGGAGAATGGTCTTCTATTGTTGACTGGCAGAAAAGTACTGCGGTTCATCCCGGCACGGCTACCAATCACATAACCGTGGTAGCTGATGGCCCTTCTCTCACTTGCTACGTGAACGAGAATCAAGTTCTCCAAGCAACTGACTATTCACTTGTCAGTGGGGACATAGGAGTTGCAGCATCAGCGTTTGCCACAGTAGGAGTTCATGTTGCTTTTGACAACGTTGCTGTCCGAGTTCCTATCGCCCCCACTCCCTGAGAAATCTCCGTGGTTTTGGAAAGCGTTGCCCTCGTATACAACAACCACTACGTGGGCGAGGCAACCTTGCCGATCCTGCCTCCAAACCTCGCTGGACCCGTAGCACTGATCATCAAGCTAACCCCACAAGCCATTCAAGACCTCGACAACGCGCGAAACAAGCAGAAGAAAGGCTAGCCCGCTACACGATCAGCTGTGGCCCTCGGCTAGATACGTGTTATGTCACTTTCCATGCGCGAAAGGTGCTTCTCCTTACGCTACTACCGCCGTCGCGTGCGAAAGGATTTTAGTGCCTCCTCCACTTCGGGGTCGTGAATGTGTGTATAGATCATCGTTGTTGACAGGTCGGAGTGCCCGAGCACCTTCTGAACTAGCCGGATCTTGCTTGTCTCTCTGTAGAGGTCGGTAGCGAACGAGTGCCTTAGCATGTGAGGTGAGACGTTTTTCTCGATACCCGCCTTCCTTGCATACCTCGCCACCATCCTTTGAATGTAACGGTGACCAAGTGGCCGCCCCTCTAGCGTAGTGAATACGTGCTCACAGTCGCCGCACTCCTTCGCCTGGCGCTCCCTCAAGCTCCGTAGGCGCTCGATATCGCCCTCCGCTATCCAAAGGGTACGGTCCTTCGCCCCTTTTCCTTCTCGAACGCTTAGCTTCCCTGTCGTGAGATCCACATCGCGCCACTTCAACGCCGTCACCTCCGCTAATCGAAGGCCGGTGTTGAGCATCAGGGTCAACATAGTCTTGTTGCGTTCGCCGGTGGGGTAGCGCGGGTTCGGTTGCTCCAAGAGCCTCTTTTGTTCGTCCTCTGTCAGTACCGTTGGCAGTTTCCGTGGTGTTGCCATGGCTCCTCCTTCCAACTCACTGACCGTAGTTCCTAGATTGTACGGCCTATATCACTCAGCATAGCACACCAAGGAGGTCTTGTCAAGAGAAAGCGGCCTGATTCACGGAGGAGGTTATAGGAGAATCCCTTCCGAAGAGACGCCTCCGAGAGGCCCTCAAGAGGAGAAATCGGTCCCGTGGTTTAGTTCCTTCGACGCAACGGAGGCCAACAGCGGCGTTCTCATTAGATCGAGGGTGCTATGACACCTCCGTAAGGCAACCCCTGACCTTGCCCAACATCACCAACCTCACCCGATCACGACGCACGCTATCAACGAATTCACTGGGTAAGGCACTACGTTCAACTGGGTGGGTGAGAGAGGGGTTGTAAGCCTTTTGTTGGCTAGAGCCACCAGTAGCTTCCTTTCATCTCTTCACCTCCCTGGGCGGCCCCGAAAGGGGCCGTTCTATTAAGCTGCTACTCAATCGAATGATAGCCCCGGCATTTGCATACATCATCCTTGATTCATGCCCCACATTTGTGATATGATCAATCGCTCCTTGCCGGAGTCGGAGTGGTGAGTCCATCTCGTACATCTCGATGAGGGGGTGAATTACATGCCACAGAAGACGATTCTCGATAAGCTGTCAATCTACGTTCCACAGTCGAAGCAGGCTGAGAAGCCAGTAGAACGATTGATGAAGCTTGCTGAGAAGAGAGACCGCTCGCTCAACTATCTGGTCGTTGAAGCGATCATAGAGTATCTGAAGAGAGAGGAGGGGAAGTAAGTCCTCCTTCATCTTCTCATGCCGGAATCAAGATCCAGCTCGGCCACAGCAATTCTTGAATTTCTTCCCACTTCCACAAGGGCATGGATCGTTACGCCCGACCTTCATTGTTGATCGCTTGGCGGGATTAGTCGCCTTGGCTGCCTCCACGAAATCGATGCGCTGAACAGAGGGGACCCGGAACGAGAAAACAGTTTGGCCTTCAGTATTCGTCACGGCAAAGTCTCCCTGGTTGATGATGTCCATACCAATTAGAGCATCCCACCCAGCTAGTTTTCCCTTGGTGACTGCAACATTGGAGAATGCGACCTTATTCGGCAATGCGATGTTTACACGGTATACTTCGGCATTCGATTCGCCGTCCGCATGGCGCACACGAGTCATCCCGGTAGGTTTAAGATTGCACTGATCTACAACCGTCTTTGTGATCACAGAAGCAGTCGCACCTGTGTCCCAGACGGCTTTGAACATCTTGTACGGAGGGCGCTGATTTGGCGGCGTTTTGCGAGGATCGAAAGCAGCACTGATTTCTACTTCATTGAAAAGCACGTTAGACAATCTATTGATGCTTGTTGTGAATGCACTGAATTGCGGCTTCTTCCGTGTCTTCACGCGAAGACTGCTCTAGAGTTGAACGTCTGGGTTACGCTGTCCTCTCCGGGCTCGCATAGCTGAACCAGGAACGTGCCAAGCTCGTGCTGCTTCGTCGTTTCTTCAATGGCCTCTTGGTCTGAATCGTACACTCCGATTACAGTACAATTCTTAATTACCAAGACCTTCCCGTTGTATTTCTTCACAAGCTGCTCTTGGTTCTTGAGATAGTATTCAAATTCCTTCTCAAGCGATGAGGCCATGATGTTCACACCTCCTGTCTGTACATCCCTCTCTGTTGCGCATGCTCTCCAAGTATACAACAGCGCGCATTACATTCCACCCCCTAATACTCGCTACCGCCCAATAGGACATTCCCGAGAGCTCCACTATTGCTTTTTGCAATGAAGAGCGGAGGAAGATGCTACAGCCTTTTTGAACGCAAATCCTTTCCGCACCACGGCATAGCGCGCTGGTCCTCCGGTGAAGTCAGTCTGTGCGCTCACTGTCTGAATGACATTGACAGCAACGTCGACCAGGGCCCGCACACAGTCGTTAAGTGGCCCTTGCTGCGGGTTCCAGGCGATGGTCTTGAACACCCCAACAACTCCCTGGTTGAACAGCTCCTGTGCTCCCTGGGCTTCCCCTCCGAAGACGA
>CAZOUO010000105.1:0-8564 GCA_964582975.1 uncultured Thermotogae bacterium
CTGCATATCAGTCCGGAACAGCCCCCAAAAACCACCAAGACAAAAAAGACCAACTGATCTTTCGTCACTGATGGGACAGTGCCATGAAGAGCTAAGGGGTACTGATGAATGTCCGAATGCTGTTGTTATTTGTGGCGGGCTTGGCGGCGCTGGTCGCCTTGCTTTGGCTGAACACGGAAAGCGCGCGTGAACCCTCCTGGTTCATCCATGCCAGCTCCCCAAAAGTGATCGGGGGGTACGGGGACAATTTCGCTTATTCGGGCGAGAACGTACGCCCGGTTGAAGGTGCACTAGAACTTCGTCTAAATGCAACGCGGCAAATAGGAAAGATCACCGTGTCGTTGCAGACCACCGAAGCGAGTGGGCCGTTGCACGTGTCCGCTGAGCAGTCATTCGACGGCGAGATCACACTTGTCTCACAGATCGATCCATCATCAACGGTGAACGAGGAGGTCTTCATCCATGGGGACACCGGAATCGGGGGGCCAGAGCTGCCGCGGACCTACGCGACGGTTGTAGGCTGGAGCCGGTTCGACGTTTTCGTGGATGGGGCACTCGTCCATGAGGATCTATCCGGCGAGTGGGCGCTGATCCAGGCACTGCGCAAAAGCGACGACGCGATCCGCCAGAGCGGGCTGATCTACAGCCCGTTGCTCCGCGACAAGAGAGGGTTCGCCGATCCTGAAGCGGACGAATTTCTCCTCCTCCTTCATTCCGATGGGGAGGACTCCGATAACTTGCCCTCGTACGCGATTGCGCTGCACTTGGTGTTCACCGACGTAACGATCGAGATAGGCCCACTCAAAGATCTAGGTGCCTAAGGAGCCGTCCTCAGATTCTGTCTTCTCCTCCACGGCCGCGTCCATCTCGAGTTGAGCCTGCTGCTCGAGCGAGCCCGGCTGAGCGGCTTTGCGAAACGGCGCAAAAGACAGAAGCCCTGGTTTGATCTGGAAGTAATCCGCCGCCTCGGCAATTGCCTTCACGGTGCCGCAAAGCACGAGTTGATCCTCTGCGAGGAGTCGCTCTAAACCAGAAGGAACAACCAACCGATTACCTGCCGCTCGAATGAGGCCGGCAATCACGCACGCTTCAGGGAACCGTCGATCGGCAGCAATCTCTGGGATTGTTCTGCCTGTGGCACGAGAGGTTTGGGGCACCTTGAGGGAAACGATGATCCCCCTTCCTGATCCGAAAGTCGCAAGCTGATGAATCTGAGGGTGCTCGATCTCCAGAAGGAGCTGGTCGAGAAACAGGCCCGCTACATCGATGATGCTGGTCACCCCGGCCTGTTCGTAGGCCTGGCGATACCTGGGGTTTGGCATGCGGGCGATGATCCGCTTAACCCCGGCCCCTTTAGCAAGCAGCGAAAACGCAAGATTGTCCGCGCTCTGACGCATCAAGGCCACCGCCACATCCGCTCGGCCAATCTCCGCTTCCTCAAGGACGCTGATATCGGTGGCGTTCCCGCAGAGCGCGACCGCGCCAAGCTTGGAGCTGATCAGTTCGCACAGTTCCCGATTGAGGTCGATTGCGATGACATCGTAATGGCTTGCCGCCAGCTCCGCGATCAAGCGTCTTCCCGCCAAACCCGCTCCTGCAACGACGATACGCATCACGCCTCCTCTACGTCCACACCTTCCTCGAGAAGATCAACAAAAGCGGCAATATCTCAAGCCGGCCTGCCACCATGGCCAGGATGTACCATACCTTAACCCCTGTCCCAACCGAAACAAAACTTTCCTGGGAAATGTAGCTCGGACCGATGTTTCCCAGGGCAGAGAACATCCCCGAGGCCGATTCCAGCGGCCCAAAACCGGTGAGAAGCCCGGTGATCAACCCGCCCAAAACGAGCAACGCCACCCAGGCAAAGACGATCGCGGCCGTACGTTGCACTTCCTCGGTGCGGATGATCTCTCCATCGACCAGAAGTGGATTCACCTGCCTTGAAGAGCGGCTAATGAATCGAAGCTGCTGCCACAAGAGCTTTCCCATCACCCCGACCCGCAAGACCTTGACCCCACCGCCTGTCGAACCGACACAGCCTCCGATAACCATTAGCAATAGGAAAACCTGTTTGGCCACTGGAGAGAAGGCGGCTCCGGCAACATCCTGGGTGGTGAATCCGGTCGTTGTGGCAATGGAGACAACGTGGAATAAAGAGGAGCGGATGTGGCCGTGCACGCCGTGGGCTTCCAAAGAAGCTCCACTTCTCAAGCCAACCAAGAGGGTCGCGCCAAGCAGGAGCAAGACCCATAGTCGCAGCTCCATGTTGTGCCATAGACCTTTCCAGCGGCGACGCAGCAAATTCCAGTGGACGAGAAAACTTGTTCCGCCGAGAAACATAAACGCGATGATCGTGTATTCGATGGCCACATAGTTCGGGAAGCCTGCCTTTTGGAAATAGCCGATGCTGGCATCGTGGGTGGAGAAACCGCCGGTGGAAAGGGTGGTCAACGCGTGCACCACAGCGTCGAACAGGCTCATCCCCTCCGCCCACAGCGCAACGCCACAGGCAAGCGTGAGCCCGCCGTATATCGCCCACAGGATACGCAGGGAGCTGAAAAGTCCGGGAGCAAGCCGCTTGGACACCACCTTGTGCGACTCGGCGAGATAGAGGTTATGCGACATGCCGCTACGAAGGGCAACGAGCAAAAAGAGCGTGAAGATCCCCAGTCCGCCGATCCATTGTGTCAACGCCCGCCAGAACAGAATGCTGTGTGGAAGCCCGTCCAATCCCATAAACAGCGTTGTGCCGGTCGTCGTAAATCCGCTCACCGTCTCGAAGAAGGCATCGAGATAAGTAATCTTCAAAGCCAGCCAGTAAGGAACAGCGCCGATCAGCGAGAGGGTGAACCATCCCAAGGCAGCGGTCGCCATGGCGGCTCCACCTGTGAGGGGCCGAGCTTTGCACAGCGTGACGAGCCCCACGCCGAGTCCAGCACTGACCGCCGCGGGAATCACATAAATCCTGAACGGGAACTGCACCGTCTCCAGATAGAACGCACTGATGATTAGGGGCAACGCCTGCAGAAATGCAAACGCGATCAGGACAATTCCAAGATAGTGTAATACTGTGCTTAAGTTCTTCATGCACCCTCGCTTTGCCCTTCCTCGGTAAATCGACCGGCCCCATCTTAAGCGATTTGAGATACTCTATGAAAAGGCTCTTCGATATTCGGTGGGAGTAATCTGTCAACAGTTGCACCTGCGTGGGCAAGCTCAACCCCCCAAGCAAGGGGCTTATTGACTATTAGGAAGACAGGAGAGCAGGAAAAGGTTCGACTTCCTGCTTTCTTTTATCAGAATTGCGGCTTTGTCTCTCCTCCCGGATTCCTGGTTCCCTAATGACAAAAAAGCAAGCTCAGTTTTGGGCCGCTCACTTGAAACAGCGGGGAGCCAAAAAAGACCGGCTTGCTTTTTCCTGGCACATCCTCAAAAATGGCAGAAGGAATGGAAAACGCCAAACTGCTCTACCGTAACAGCAGGCTCTTCTCGCACGACTTCCTGGAGGAGCATCTACCGAAGTTGCCGGAATGGCAGATCCCCGAGGATGAGCTGGAGGAAGCGCTGGAGAAACTCCAGAGCCTTTTCCAGCGTGCGCTGCCTGCGACATCCGAGGCCGCTCTCGAAGAGGAGTTGATCCGGCCGATCCTCGGCGAGGTGTTGGGGTTTTTCTATCTGGTTCAACCGTCGGCAGCGGTCTTCAAAACGCACCGCCAGCCCGACTACGCCCTGTACGCCAGTGAAGAGGAAAAGCTGGCCGCCAAGGGTTTTGACGGTCAAAAGCAGCTCTTCGAAAACGCTCTCGCCGTCGCCGACGCCAAGGCCTGGGACGTCAATCTGGACGCTATCGGTCCGGCGAGCCAGATGCACGACTACGTCCTCATCTCCGGCGTGCGGTGGGGACTCCTCACCAACGGCCGGTGCTGGCGGCTGACCCATCGCGACACGGTCCACGAGCTTGACACGTTCTTCGAGATCGACGTGGAGGAGCTGCTCAAGGCGGACGATCCCGCGTCGCTGAAGTACTTCCTTGTCTTCTTCCGCGCGGAGAGCTTCCGGCCCGGCGGCTTTCTCGATCACGTATTGACCCAAAGCGTGGAGTATGCCCAACGGGTCGGCGCGGAGCTGAAAGAGAACGTGTACGACGCGTTGCGCTGGCTGTGTCAGGGCTTCCTCGATTCCAACTCACAGCTTTCGCCGAAGGATCTTACCGAGATCCACGAAAGCGCTCTCATCCTTCTGTATCGGATTCTTTTTCTACTCTATGCCGAAAGCGAGCACGAACGGGAACTCCTCCCCTTAAGTAACGTAGATTACAGAGAGCGGATCGGGCTGTGCGCGCTGAAGCGCGACGTGGCCGATCAAAGAACCTGGCTGGCAGAGACCCACTCGCTGTGGAGCCGGCTCGCCGATCTCTTCCGCCTCGTCAATCGTGGGAGCGAATCGCTTGGGATCTACGCCTACAACGGCGGCCTGTTCGACGTCCAGCTTCACCCTCTTCTCGAACGCTGGCAGATCGGCGATCGCTACCTCGCTGAGGCACTGCGGCTGCTGGCGTGCACCGAGGTGGAAGGCCGCCGCGGATTCCTCGAATACAGCGCGCTCGATGTGCGCGAGTTGGGGTCGATCTACGAAGGCTTGCTGGAGCACAAGTTGATCCACAAGAACGGTGCACTCGACTGGGGGAAGGACCGCTCGCAGCGCAAGAAGACCGGGAGCTACTACACGCCCGAGTACATCGTGCAGTACATCGTCGAGCAGACCGTGGGTCCGCTCATCGACGAGATTCAAAGCGGTCTGAAAGCGAACCTCGACGAGCTGGACGAGAAGGTCCGCCGCGCTCGCGGCGAGAATCGCAAGCTCCTTGAAGAAAAGAAAGGGAAGTTGTTGCAGGACGCCCGCGAGCGGGTGCTCGACCTGAAGATCCTTGATCCGGCAATGGGAAGCGGCCATTTCCTCGTCTCCGCCTGCGACTTCGTCGCCCGCCGCATCGCCGAGATGGAAGCCGAGCTCACCGGGGAAGAGACCGAAGAGGCCGTGCAGGCGCTCAAGCGCACCGTCGCCGAGCGGTGCCTGTACGGTGTCGATCTCAATCCGCTCACCACCGAGCTTGCCAAGCTGTCGCTGTGGTTACACACCGTCGCCAAAGGAAAGCCGCTGTCGTTCCTTGACCACCATCTGCGCACCGGCAACTCCCTGATCGGCGCGCGCGTCAAGGACCTCGAACGGCCGCCCTCCGGCAAGGAACACGAGATCGGCCTGTGGGAGAGCAAGCTCGTGCAGGATCTCGCCAAAGCGATTGGCTATCTCAACTTCATCAAAGCTTCGGCCAGCGCGTCCCGCTCCGATATTGAGGAGAAGAAACAGCGATGGGAACTGGTCAACGCCTGGATCGGCAAATACAAGCAGGCGGCGGACGTGTGGCTCTCTCCTCACTTCGGCAACGCCGTTTCCGATGACGTTTTCTACAAGATCCTCGAAGCCGCCGCTTCCGCAAAGATGGACGAGGTCACGGATGCTCCAGTGTTTTACAAGGCGCAAGAGACGGCAACCACAAGGCGCTTCTTCCACTGGGAGCTCGAATTTCCCGACGTCTTCTTCGACAAGCACGGCCGCCGACTGGAGAATCCTGGATTCGACGCTGTGATTGGAAATCCGCCGTATGTGCGCCAGGAACAACTTACGGCGAACAAGCCGTACCTTAAGAATGCGTTTGAGACATATTCCGGGGTCGCTGACCTGTACGTTTACTTCTACGAACAAAGCCACCGCATCCTCCGTCGTGACGGACGCTTCGGCATGATCACGTCGAACAAGTTCATCCGCGCCGCCTACGGCGAAAGTCTTCGTGCTTTCCTGGCTGATAGGACCGCCGTTGAACAGATCATCGACTTTGGCGATCTTCCCGTCTTTCCCGAAGTATCGGCCTATCCATGTGTTTTTGTATCACGTCACAAGCCCAGCGTGCGTCAGAATCCTCTCTATTTGAGGGTGACTTCTCTAGCTTTCGATGATTTGGCCTCTCACGTCCAAGCGCAAGCGGTCGAACTGAGCAGCGAAGCATTAACGGGGACCTCTTGGAGGCTCGTCAGCCAACACGAGGACGAACTCCTCCAGAAGCTAGAAGGACAGAGCGTTCCCCTTTCCGACTGGCTAGGCGATAGCCGCATCCGGCGTGGGGTTCTGACCGGTCTTAACGAGGCGTTCTTCATTGACGCAGCGACGCGCGATCGGTTTATTGCGGAAGACCCGAAGAGTACGGAGATTATCAAGCCGCTAGTAATTGGTGAGGACATCAAGCGCTACGCGATCGAGTCCAACGATCGCCATCTGATCTGGACATACATTGGTATACTGATAGAAGATTATCCGGCTATCTTCGCACATTTGAAGCAGTTCCGACCACAACTCGAAAGACGTTGGGACAAAGGAGATCACTGGTGGGAACTCAGGCATTGCGATTACTGCGATGAGTTTGAGAAACCGAAAGTACTCTATCAAGACATTTCCAAACGCGGAGCCTTTGCCTATGACGTGCAAGGAAGCTTCACCAACAACACCACGTATTTCTTCACCTCCCATACTACGTATGTTCTCGCATTGCTAAACTCTCAGCTTCACTCCTTCTACCACAGCAAGGTTTCAACACGATATCGTGGTGATTACCTGCGTTTCTTTACCCAATACGTTGAGAATCTCCCCATCCGCCGCATTGGGTTTGTGACGCCGAAGGACGAGCGGGCGAAGCTCGTGGAGGAGGGCGAGCGGCTGTATTTCGCAGCGTTGGAGAGTTTGGGGCTTGAAGGTGAACCACGGAGTGAGGACGATGGAGTTGACGAGAAGCGTTAGGTTAGCCTCAGCGAGGAGGTGATCTGCACGAATGGGCTCTTTCAGTCAAGGATCGGGAGCGGATTATGAGTGAGCTTGAGGGTCTACCGCCGGAAAGGGTCAAGGAGGTGCTTGACTTCATCGGCTATCTCAAGATAAAGGAACTCAATTCCGGCGTCGATGTCGCTTCACTAATCCTGCAACAGCGGGGCCTGGCCAAGATCTGGGACGGAGAAGAGGAGACTCTCTATGCGCTTTAGTCGTGGAAATATTGGAGGTGGAGCATGAAGTACCGAATCCTCATCGAACAGGAAGAAGACGGTGTGTTCGTCGCCGAATGTCCAACGCTACCCGGCTGCATCTCTCAGGGCCGTTCGCGCAACGAAGCCCTGACGAACATCCAGGACGCGATCAAAGGCTATTTGGAGAGTTTGAAAAAGCACGACGAACCGATCCCTCCCTCAATTGAAGAAGAAGTCGTTGAGGTGAGTCTGTGACCAAGTTGCCGTTGCTTTCGGGCCAAGAGGTGACGAAAGCCTTTCAGAAAATGGGCTACATAATCGATCATCAAACGGGCAGCCACATCATCCTCAGGCATGTGAAGCCTCCTTTCCGTCGACTCACAGTGCCAGCCCACAAGGAAGTGGCCAAGGGAACATTGCGGGCACTAATTCGACAGGCCGGGCTTTCTGTTGAGCAATTCATGGAACTCTTGAAATGACCAAACAAGGAAAGCAAACGAGCTCTACGACAGTTTTCAGTGAACTTCTTGAGTTCGTCGATGAACGGCTGGACAAGCAGCATCGGCCCGATTCGGAGTTGGTCAACAAGCACAACGCCGATCCGAAGAATGTGGATTGGAAGATCGATCCGGATGCGCCTTTCGAGCAATCCGACGTCGTCCACGATCTACTTGCCTTCCTTGCCGAGTGGATGATCGCACTAAATAAAGAACGCCAGAAGAAGATGAAGGCGTTCCTGGCGTGGCTTGAGGCGGAGCTGGAGATCGCACCGGACGCCAAGGCCCGCGAAGGCATCGAAGCATTGACCGGCAAGACTCGACTCAAGGACTTTCTTGGCGACTATCAGAAGGGTGAGGAGGCACTCTCTTTCGACGAGCTTTGGGAGATCTTGCGGAAGAACAAGCGCCGCATCGGCCGCAGCCTCACGCCGACGTTCATGGAGGAGCTCCGCACCGCCTATGAAAACAGCCTTTTAGACCTCTTGCCGATTAAGGAAACCCTCCGCCTCACCGACGGACTCATCGACCAGATCGTCTATCGCCTGTACGGCCTTACCGACGAAGAGATCGCCATTGTCAAAAGACAAGCTGCCTGAGGGGTGATCCTACGTGAAGAGCTTTCGCAAGGAACTGTGGTTCGAGACTCCCACCCGCCGAGCGTTTATCAACATCACTCCGCAAGTGGAAGCAGCACTCGAGGAAAGCGGGGTCCAGGAGGGACTCTGTCTCGTCAACGCGATGCACATCACGGCGAGTGTCTACATCAACGACGATGAGCGCGGGCTGCTCGCCGATTACGAGAACTGGCTCGAAGGATTAGCGCCACACGAGCCGATCTCCCGCTATCGCCACAACAACACGGGCGAGGACAACGGCGACGCCCACCTGAAACGACAGATCATGGGGAGAGAGGTGGTCGTAGCCGTCACCGATGGGCAACTTGACTTCGGCCCGTGGGAGCAGATCTTCTACGGCGAGTTCGACGGCCGCC
>CAZOUO010000106.1:0-8464 GCA_964582975.1 uncultured Thermotogae bacterium
CCTTCACACTATGTTGCGTCGGCTTGGTCTTAATCTCATCCGTGGTTGATAGGTGAGGGAGGAGGGTGAGGTGAACGAAGAACGTGTCGTCGCGAGGCAGGTCGTCTTTTAGTTGTCGCAACGCCTCGAGGAACGGAAGGCTCTCGATGTCTCCCACGGTTCCTCCCACTTCAATGACGCCAATCTCTGCTCCGTTCTTCTCCAGTGGAAGCTGAATAAGTCGTTTAATCTCGTCGGTAACGTGGGGAATGACCTGTACCGTTTTCCCGAGGAAATCCCCAGCGCGCTCCTGACGGATGACATTCCAGTAGACCTGTCCGGTGGTGATGTAGTTCGCCGCTGAGAACTTCTCATTAAGAAAACGCTCGTATCGACCGATATCCAGGTCGGTCTCCACCCCATCGTGGGTGACAAAGACTTCTCCGTGTTCGTAGGGGTTCATCGTCCCCGCGTCAAGGTTGATATAGGGGTCGATCTTCTGGAGGGTAACGCGGTATCCTCGTAGCTTGAACAAAAGCCCAATCGAAGCAGTGACGACACCTTTTCCGAGGCCGGAGAGAACTCCCCCGGTCACAAAGATGAACTTGCGCAAAACGCACCCCTCCCCCACCCATTAGACAAAGATAAACACATCATACTGAAGACTCAGTTCCCACTGCAAGGAAGGAGGAACCCAACCCGGCCTGGCGTTGTGCGACTAGGCAGCTTATGGTATAATGCGATGTCAAGTACCCCTTAAGAGGAAAGGACAAACGAAGCATGGTAAGAGTTGTTTTAGAGGTGCTCTTCTTCCTCAACTGCTTTGCTCTGATGGGGCTTGTGCTTCTTCAAATGAGCGAACATTCCGGCCTCGGTGGGGCGTTTGGATCCGGTATGTCAAGCACGGTCTTTGGACGCGATGAGACCAAGGATCCAAAGAGAACGCTAACCGTCGCTTTCGCAGTCGCATTCATGCTATTGGGGTTTATTCTGTCAATCCTATAAACGGGAGCGAGGAGGGATATAGCGTTGCCGCTTATCGAGATAGAAAACCTTAAAACATATTTCTACACCGAGGATGGCGTGGTACGCGCCGTGGATGGGGTTGACTTCACCATCGAAAAGGAAAAGACTCTGGGAGTCGTCGGCGAGAGTGGATGCGGGAAGTCCGTAACCGCTCTATCGATCATGGGGCTCATTCAAATTCCGCCCGGTAAGATCGAGGAGGGGGAGATCCTCTACCATCGAAATGGGAAGTCCAAAGATCTGACCCAGCTCAATCCGAAAGGCAAGGAGTACCGCTCGATCCGTGGAAACGAGATCGCCATGATCTTTCAGGAGCCGATGACCTCCCTGAACCCGGTGTACACGATCGGAAATCAGATCATGGAAGCAATTACTCTCCATCAGCACTTACGCAAAAAGGACGCACGAAAAAAGGCGATCGAAATGCTGCATGCTGTAGGGATCCCTCTCCCCGAGCAACGCATCGATGATTACCCGCACCAGCTTTCCGGGGGGATGCGTCAGCGCGCGATGATCGCCATGGCCCTTTCCTGTAACCCATCGCTTTTGATCGCCGATGAGCCGACCACCGCTTTGGATGTGACCATCCAGGCACAGGTGCTAGACCTGATGAACGACCTGCGTAAGGACTTCAGGACCGCAATCATGTTCATTACCCACGATCTCGGGGTCATCGCCGACATGGCCGACGACGTGGTTGTGATGTACCTTGGTAAGATCGTGGAAGGATCGGATGTCCGAAGTGTCTATCACGACCCCAAACATCCGTACACGCAAGGGCTGATGAACTCCATTCCATCACTGGCTACGAAGAAAGAGCGCCTTGTTCCCATCAAAGGAGTGGTTCCAGACCCATTTGAAGTCCCGCCGGGCTGCGGGTTTGAACCACGCTGCCCGCACGCCATGGAGGTTTGCAAGACGCAGATCCCGCCGCTCAAAGAAGTGGTCTCCCATCATTGGGCTGCTTGCTGGTTGTACAAATGATAAGAGGTGATGACGCTTGCCTACTGATAATACCCTGCTCGACGTAAAGCACCTAAAGAAGTACTTCCCCGTTCGCAAGGGAATTCTAAGGCGCGTGGTGGCCCACGTAAAAGCGGTCGATGACATTGACATGTTCATCAAAGAGGGGGAGACCCTCGGTCTGGTGGGTGAGAGCGGCTGTGGAAAGACAACGACCGGCCGCGCGATCCTCCGCCTCATCGAGCCAACCGCCGGAGAAATCCGCTTCCGAAGCAAGAAACTTGCCGGCTCAGGGGAAGACTACCGAGAAGTGGACGTCGCAAAGGCCCCCCATAAGCTGCTTAAGGCCCTGCGCCGCGACATGCAGATTATCTTCCAGGATCCTTATTCCTCCTTAAACCCGCGCATGACCGTAGGGGCAATCGTGGGGGAACCCTTACTCGTGCATCGGGTAGCCAAGGGAAGCGAACGAGAGGATCGTGTCCGGGAACTCCTGGGAGCCGTTGGGCTCAAACCCGATCACATGAAGCGTTATCCTCATGAGTTCTCAGGTGGACAACGCCAAAGGATCGGGGTTGCCCGAGCACTGGCCCTCGATCCTCAACTAATCGTGGCCGATGAACCGGTCTCTGCACTCGATGTCTCCATTCAGGCCCAGGTGTTGAACCTGCTTGAGGACTTGCAGGAAGAGTTTGGCCTCACGTACCTGTTCATCGCCCATGATCTCTCCGTGGTCAAGCACATCGGCGATCGGGTGGCGGTGATGTACCTCGGTAAGATTGCCGAGCTGTCAGCAACAGAGGAGCTGTTTACAAACCCGAAGCATCCCTACACCGAGGCATTGATGTCCGCGGTCCCGGTTCCCGATCCAGACTACAATGTCGAACGTATCCTCCTCGAAGGGGACGTCCCCAGCCCGGTGAATCCGCCCTCTGGGTGTTACTTTCATCCACGCTGCCGCTACGCACAGGAGATCTGTTCTACGGAGGCACCGGAATACCGAGACCTGGGCGGGGAGCACTTCGCCACCTGTCACTTCGCCGAGACATTAAGTCTCCAGCCGGTTCGGACTGGATGATCCTCCTCCTCGGTACGAGGAACGACGGGAAGATCAGCGAACTGCGTGCGCTGTTGGCCAATGTCAATGGCATCGACTTGTTAACGTACCATGAGCGCCAGTTTCGACCGGTAGAGGAATCAGGCGCTATTTTCCTTGAAAACGCGTTGCTCAAAGCAAGGGCGATTTGTGCGGAGACAGGACTTCCCGTTCTCGCCGAGGACGCAGGCTTGCAAGTTGTTGCTCTAAATGGTGAGCCGGGAATCCGCTCTGCTCGGTATGCCAGCCTATCCGCAAATTACGCGCAAAACAACACCCTTCTTCTCAAACGGCTTGCTGGAGTACGCGATCGGAGAGCCCGCTTTTTCGCGGTCGCCGCCCTTCGCCTCCCGGACGGGCGGGAGTTCACCCACACCGGGCGCCTTAGCGGACGGATTGCGGAGAATCTTGCGGGTGAGGGAGGATTTGGCTACGACCCCCTGTTTATCCCGGATGGCTCCTCAAAGACCCTCGCTGAGATGGGACGCGGCGAGAAGAACCGGATCAGTCACCGCCGACGGGCAATTGAAGGGATCAAACCGGTGCTGCGCAAGTTGATTTACGAGGAATCTTCCACTGGAGGCAGAGTCTTCTGAAACTCGCGCAGCGCCTCGCGTTGGGAAGCGGTGAGGCGTGTGGGAACGACCACTTGCACCTCGACGTAATGATCGCCTTTGCCGTCTCTGTTTAGATCGGGCATTCCCTTGCCCTTCAATCGAAGCACCGTGCCCGGCTGTGTTCCTGCAGGAACACTGACGATTTCCTCGCCCCAGAGCGTTTCTACGGGCACTTTTGCTCCCAGTGTGGCCTGGGGATAGTGGAGCATTACCTTGGAATGGATGTCGCGGCCTTCACGATGCAACTTGGGATGAGGAATTACCTCAATTACAATGTAGAGGTCCCCGGCCGGACCACCTCCCAGACCGACGTTCCCCTGTCCCCTCAGCCGCAGCCGGGACCCATTGTCCACTCCAGCGGGGACATTGATCGAGATCTTACTTTTTTCCTTGACTCGGCCGGTCCCGTGGCAACGATGACAAGGCTGCTCGAGGGTCTCCCCCTCGCCGTTACACTCCGGGCAAGTACGGATGTTGACAAAGCTTCCGAGAAGGCTCTGCTGGCGGTACTCAACCTGGCCTCTTCCGTAGCAAGTTGGGCAAGTCCGCTTGGAGGTTCCCGGCTCCATTCGGCCTCCCTCGCAACGGTCGCAGGCGACGAGCCGGGGTACGGTGAGCTTCATCTTCGTGCCATTCGCGGCGTCCTCTAACGTAATCCGCAGCTTGTATTCGATGTGCTCACCCTGGCGCGATCGACGTTGACGCGTAGCCGTAGCGGTTGGTTCCTGCCGGAAGAAGAGGTCGAAGAAGTCGTCGAACCCTCCGAAGCCAAACTCGGAGAAGGCTTCGCGCGCGCGTCGAAAATCCGTGAAGTTAAAGTCGAAGCCCTGCGCGGGGCCGGCATGGCCGTAGCGATCGTACTGGGCTCGCTTGTCGGGATCAGACAGAACCTCGTAGGCCTCCGACGCGCGTTTGAACTCCTCTTCCGCCTTTTTTCGGGAATTGGGGTTCTTGTCAGGATGAAGTTCCTTCGCCTTTTTCCGGTAGGCCTTCTTGATCTCCTCCTGATTTGCCTCGCGAGAGACCCCGAGGGTTTCGTAATAATCTCGTTTGGCCACGCCGTCCCCCTATCTAACCAAGGCCCTTACTTATCGTCGTTGTCGTACTCTGCGTCAATGTACTCCCCACCCTCGTCCTCTTCGCTGCTTTCGTCAGCAGGGGCTGACGACTGCTGTTCCGAGGCCGCCGCGTGCTTGTGCGCCTCCTCGGCGAGTTGTTGCGAACTCTTGGAGAGCTCCTGCATGGCCTGACGGACCTCTTCTGTAGGCGCGTCCTGAGAAAGCTTGTCTTTCAGCCGGCGGAGTTGATCCTCAATCTCACCACGCTTCTGCGAAGGGACTTTGTCTCCCAGGTCTGACAGGGCCTTCTCCACAGAGTAGACCAGTTGATCGGCTTGGTTTCTTGCCTCGATGTGCTCCGCTTTCTTGCGATCCTCCTCGGCGTGTGCTTCGGCTTCCTGTCGCATCCGTTCAATCTCTGTCTCATCGAGGCGCGAGGAGTCCTTGATCGTGATGGAAGCACTTTTATTGGTCGCTTTGTCCTTGGCCGTGACGTGGAGTATCCCGTCGGCGTCGATGTTGAAGGTGACGTCGATCTGCGGAATTCCTCGTGGTGCCGGTGGCAGGCCGGTCAGCTGGAACTTCCCAAGCGACTTGTTGTCCGCCGCCATCTTGCGCTCACCTTGTACCACGTGAATCTCCACACTCGGTTGGTTGTCCTCCGCCGTGGTGAACGTCTTCGTCTTCTCAGTTGGGATAGTCGTGTTTCGCTCGATGAGCGGAGTGGCAATGCCACCGAGGGTCTCAATGGAGAGAGTGAGCGGCGTGACATCAAGCAGAACGATTTCATCCACTTCACCCGCAAGGACGCCACCCTGGATCGCCGCCCCACAGGCAACGACCTCATCGGGGTTGATCTCCTTGTTGATCTTCCCTGGAATTCGCGAGCTGATTAGCTTTTGCACCTTGGGAATACGCGTCGAACCACCAACCAACACCACTTGGTCGATGTCCTGCGCACCTTTCTTGGCTTCGCGAAGGGCGGCATCGACGGTTTGGATCGTCCGCTGCAGTAAGTCATCGATCATCTGCTCGAATTTCGTCCGCGTGAGCTTCTTCTCTAAGTGTTTGGGGCCTGCGGCATCGGCGGTGATGTAAGGAAGATTGATCGTTGTCTCCATGCGGCTGGACAGTTCCATTTTGGCTGCTTCCGCTGCGTCCTTCAATCGCTGCATCGCACTGGGGTCTTTTGATAGATCGATTCCCGTGTCCTTGCGAAATTCGTCTGCCAACCAATCCATGATGCGGCGGTCGAAGTCGTCCCCACCAAGGCGGGTATCTCCATCTGTAGCCACCACCTCGAACACCCCTTCTCCAATCTCGAGAATCGACACGTCAAACGTTCCACCACCGAGGTCGTACACGAGGATCGTCTGCTCCTCAGTCTTGTCGAGACCGTAGGCTAACGAGGCGGCGGTTGGTTCGTTGATGATTCGCATTACCTCCAGCCCAGCGATCTTCCCCGCGTCCTTGGTCGCCTGGCGCTGGGAGTCGTTGAAGTAAGCGGGAACTGTGATCACGGCCTTTGTGACCTTGCCACCAAGATGAGCTTCGGCGTCGGCCTTCAACTTCTGTAGAATCATCGCCGAGATCTGCTCAGGGCTGTATTCTTGAGCCTTTCCGTCCATCTTGATCTTCACCCGGTGGTCGGTTCCCATCTCGCGCTTGATCGACGCGACGGTATGCTCCGGATTAGTGATCGCCTGGCGTTTGGCCAGCCGGCCGACCAACCGTTCGCCGGCATCCGTAAACGCGACCACCGAGGGAGTGGTCCTCTCCCCTTCTGTATTGTTAATGACCTCCGGCAACCCTGCCTCAAGGATGGCGACGCACGAATTCGTCGTTCCTAAATCAATGCCGATAATCTTTTCTTTCATGAGGTTTCCTCCTCCGTTTGACGTTTCCCTTTGCTCACCTTGACTTTGCTTGGGCGCAGGAACCTGCCGTTACGCAGGTACCCGCGCTCGAATTCTTCAAGGACAACGTTTCCTTCTTCGTCGCTTTCCACACTCAATAAGGCCTCATGTTTGGCCGGATCAAAACGCTCTCCCAGCGCATCGATCGGCGCCACACCCTTCTGTTTCAGGATCTGGTTAAACTGAGCGAAGATCCGCTCGATGCCCTCTATAAAGGACGCAGCATCATTGTTACCAGAAAAATCCGTGAAGGCGCGTTCCATGTTGTCGTAAAGCGGCAGAAAGGCAAGGATTTCTCGGTCCGAGACGCGCTCTTCCAGACTTCCCGTCTCACGTTGCACGCGCTTCTTGTAGTTCTCAAATTCGGCCTGCAGGCGCTTGAGACGATCGATGTAGGAACAGATCTCCTCGTCCTTCTCAGCCAAGGTTGCCTCTAGAGTGGCCAGATTGGGCGTTCCAGAATCTCTCTTTTTAGCGTCCGTTTCTTCGGGCTTTGACGTGCTAGGTTTTTCTTTCTTTCCGTCGATCATAGTCTTTCCCTCCCCAAGCATCATGTGCAAGAACCAACAAGTACCGCTTCCAAGCGGTTAGCAATATAACTTGTCGCCGAGAGCGCTTTGCCGTAGTCCATCCATAAGGGCCCAATTACCCCAAGGATCCCGGCGTGTGGTTGGTAGTCAGCGGTGACCACGCTGTACTCCTCCATGCCTTGAAGTGGACAATCGCCAACTGATATCACCAATCCACGCTTGTCTCCTCGAGCTTCACGGATGGCTTCGCTGAATGTTCCCCCGTCCTGCAGGGCATGAATCAACCCAACGAACCGCTCCATCGCTCGATCAGGAGCGATCTCCTGGAGACCATCGGCGAGGTTGAGAACGCCTTCGGAGTAAAGCCGTTGGTGGATTTGCCGATCAAGGAGACGGCCCAGCACCAACAGTGCCTGCCGCACAGGCCGCTCGTACCATCCTTCCGGCCCTTCCTCAAGGGTCAATTTCTTCACAGCATCGAGCGTCACCCCGTGTAGGCTCTCGTTGATCAATTCCATGATCCGGGCAACCTCGTCCTCGGGAAGCTCTTCCTCGAGTGGAATCAGCCCGTGTTCGACGATGCCGATGTCGGAGACGATGGCCAGTAAGACCAGTCGTGGGTTCATCCTCACCAGAACAACCCGATCAAGGCGGGTTCCCTCTAACCGTGGAGGAATGACAAATCCCGCGTAGCCGGTGATGTTCCCCATCAGGAAAGCCGTCTGGCGCATCGTCTCTCCGACCTCCAAGCAACGAAGTTGGTAGGCCTCGACCACATCTCCACGCTCCATCCTCGTCAACTCGGAGAGGTCGAGCAGCCAATCGACGAAAAAGCGGTACCCTTTCTTGGTTGGGATCCGTCCAGAAGACGCGTACGGCTTCTCGATATACCCGGCCTCCTCCAGCGCGTTCATGTCATTTCGCACTGTGGCGGAACTCACCCGCAACCCGTAGTCTTCAAGGATCATCCTGGAGGAGACCGCCTTGCGTTGCCGAATGTAGCGGTCTACAATCTCTTTTAGAATCAACCTTTGTCTTTCTGGAAGGGTCATTTCTGTTCTTAGCACTCTCTTATGTTGTTTGCTAAATAATAGCTCGAAGACGCTCCGTTGTCAATCCAATGAACCCTCGATGCAGTTCGAACTGGCGAACTCCATTGGATAGAGGAGTGACCATCTGCTGCGCGCCGAAGAAGAGAAACGAAATGCGGAGGTTACAGAGACAATCTAGTGTCACGTCTGGTTAATCTCTTGACAATGGATGCGGATCGTGCTACGGT
>CAZOUO010000107.1:0-8458 GCA_964582975.1 uncultured Thermotogae bacterium
ATATCTACATTTGTGGTGCTGCGACTGTTGGTATTGTCATTGAAGTCCTCATCTGGGCTTTCTGATACTTCAGTCGGTGATGTATTTCGCAGGTTCGAGGAGAGTCCCGCCCGCAACAAGAAGAGATGGCTATGAAGAGATGTGCCGCATTGTATGCAGTTGCGGAATTGGGTTAAGGATTACAACTGCTAAGGCATCGCTCCGATGTTTTTCGTATTGACCTGTATCGGTGGCTTGAATGCGCTTCCTCCCTTTTCCCTTCTGCCCGTCGGTCATTCAGCATAAACGCCGTTGGCACTCCAAGTAGTCCCAAGTTGCTCTTTGGAAACAGGCAACTGCTCTCTGTGTGGTTGTGGATAGCTGTTATTGTGATCAAGCATGTTCCCTTCATCGACGGGAGACGGCATGTGTCAATCACCTCTACCCAACCAACGCCATCCCCGCTTTGCTGACACAAGAAGGCCCCGGGTTTCGTGGAGAACCTAGTCGAGATTTGGTGGGCTGGTGAAAGGCAATAACTTCTACCCCTCATCTCAAGTAGGGCACCACCCGGAGCCGACTGGAGTGTATCAGGAACCATCCCCAACGCAAAGTGCGCCTATGTGAAAGTTAGAAGCACATGCAAAAGCGGGTCCGGTGGATCGGTTGCTCTCACATGCTTGTCCCAAGAAGGGAAGCGCATCCCAGAAATGTGCACCCTGCTCGAGGTAAAGATGCAGTTGACGGGCGATGATTCTGTTTCTTTGTCTGTCAGTGGAATTGCTGTCAACGGATGATCGGATCTGATTGAGTCACGTTCGCAGTTGCGGTTGACATGGAAGAGTATGGCTGCCAAAGAAAAGAATTGGGCTGCTTCTTTAATCCTTTAGAGAATGGTAGATGTTTGTAAATCACAGTGAGAACTGTATATTGATGGAGCCAAGAGCGACACCAGTAAAGTACAAATCGGCAAGGGGGACGGATTCCAAAAAAGGAGACCGGAGATGTCTTACGTTGTCATCACATTGATTGGGACGGTCACGATGGCTGTTGGGATGCTGTTCTTCAACATGGCGACGACGATGATTTCGCCGCGCGTCGCTACGTTGGTTTTCAATGTTGTGATAGTCGCTGTAGCTCTCTGTTGGACCAAGATCTTGGGAGAAAGAATCCTCCCAGTGCTCAAACAAGGAACACCGGTGTTGTATGCGCTAGCAGCCGGTGTTCTCTTTGCTATTGGTATTCTCGCCTTGGCGGAGGCGCTGGCCCGTGGTCCCGCTACGACAGTGGTGCCAATTTGGGGATCCTACATCGTGGTGACAGCCATTTTGGCCATGATCTTCTTAGGTGCGCCGATGAACATCGCTAAAGGGATAGGTATTGGACTTACGTTTCTGGGAATCGTGTTGATCTCTCTGCAAGGATAGAAACAGCGGAAATGCCTGCTCTTGGGTCATGGTCGGATTGCGCTTCAACCCTTCATCCATCCAACCGGGACGCGTGATCACGTCGTGAACCCGCTTCGTGCGCGATGTTTGCAGCCACTCGGCCACGCATTCCTCATCCTTTAGTAAGTTAGGAGTACGGCCATCTGGAAAGCTCGCGTAGTCGCATAGAGTTGTTCCGCCGGTTTGCCATTTGCTACGCTAGAGAAGTATGGAACGATTTCAATTTGGAGAACCTGGACAGCCTCCTCTAGCGGAGCGGATGCGCCCAACGGATCTCGACGATGTTGTTGGTCAGGAGGAGATCTTAGGGGGTGGGGCCCCACTGCGGGCACTGATTGAGCGTGGGACGTATCGGTCATTTCTCTTCTGGGGGCCTCCAGGAAGTGGGAAGACTACAGTGGGGCACATCATCGCTCGCCGCTCGTACGCTCGTTTTGTCCACCTCTCGGCGGCACTGACTGGTGTCAAGGAGGTACGGACCGTCCTTGAGCGGTCCAAGGTCCGCAACGAGACGGAAGGACAACGTGACCTGCTGTTCCTCGATGAGGTTCATCGGTTTACTCGCGCCCAACAGGATGTGCTGCTTCCCTACCTGGAGGAAGGGAGCATCATCTTTATCGGAGCGACGACAGAGAATCCTTCGTTTACGTTAAGTGCTGCCCTCCTTTCACGGTGTCAGCTTTTCTGCTTTTCAGTGCTTTCGAACGGGGCCATACGCGCCGTGCTGCGGCGAGCCGTCAAAGAGGAAAAGGGCCTTGGGGCGTGCTATGAACTGACAGAAGAGGCAGAAAGTACATTGATCGCGCTCTCCGATGGCGACGCTCGACGGGCGCTGACGAGCCTCGAACTTGCTGCTTCCATCGCCGCACAGACTACCATTAGTGCACGGTTAATCGAGCAGGCTCTTCAGCGGAAGGGGTTGCGTTACGATCGAGCAGGTGAAGAGCACTACAATCTGATCTCGGCGTTGCACAAGTCGATCCGCAACTCCGATCCTGATGCAGCTCTTTACTGGTTAGCGCGGATGATCGAGGCCGGTGAGGACCCACGTTTCCTGGCGCGACGACTGATCCGCATTGCCTCTGAAGACGTAGGCCTTGCCGATCCAAGGGGGTTGGAAATTGCTCTTGCCGCCCGGGAGGCGGTGGAGGCGGTCGGCCTTCCCGAGTGCGACCTCGCCCTTGCACAGGCTGCGGTCTACCTCGCCTGTGCGCCGAAGAGCAACGCCCTCTACATCGGACTTGGGGAAGCAAGAAGGGACGTGCAAAAACGCCCGAATGAGCCGGTTCCCCTCCACCTGCGGAACGCACCCACGGCGCTGATGAAACGGCTCGGTTACGGGAAGGGATATCAGTACGCCCACGACTTCGAGGCTGCAGTCGCACCGATGGATTGTCTTCCGCCTTCCCTGAAAGGGCGGTGTTACTACCGTCCCAAAAGGCAAGGACTTGAAAAGAAGCTTCAGGATCGGTTAATACACTTGAAACAGCTCCGGGAGGAACGCGATGGAAGAGTATGAGGTTGAGTTGATTGATTACCTACGCGTTATCTGGAAGGGGAAGTGGATTATCCTTGCTTGTTTAGTGATCGCGCTCGCCGCCGCAGTAGCAGTGACCTGGACCCGTCCGAAAGAGTTCACGGCATCGATTTGCTACTACGTGCGGAAGGGATTTGCCGCTGATGTGTTCCCAGGTCTCGATGTCAAAGAAGTGGCGTTGTTAGTGGAAGAGGCCACACCGCTTGCGTTCGGGAAAGTCGTGCGGGTGAAGGTGAAGCCAGATGCGGATCGATTTAATATAACACTCACCGCTGCTATTGACGAGAGTGCCTTTCGTAATGTAGTGGTTCAACTGACTCCTGTGGTCGAGGGAGTGGTAGAGCAACAGGCTGAAAGACGCCAAAATGAGACGATCACGGGAATGGAACTGCAGCTTGAGGAAATGACCCGGCAGCGCGACAGTTTTCGGGCTCGTCTGCTAAACGAGCTTAGAGGAGATTACCGAGAAGAATTGATCAGAAGGACTGAACTGCAGGTTGAGCGGCTGACTCGGAGGCGCGACGTCTTGCAGGAGCAGATGGCCGGAATCACCCGGTCACAGGATCCTCGTCTTTTCTCCTTAGCGACGGAGATTATCACCTTGGAGACCGCTATCGCCGAGCATCGGGAAGCTCTGGACGCTTTACAAGCAGCTGACCTGGATGAACTATCCCTATTGGAGAGAACGGCGGTCGTTGTTTCTGAGGATCCTCGCCTTTCGGCCTTGGCAAAAGGGATAGATCGGCTAGAAGCTTCCATTTCAGAACGAACGATTTCCCTCGAAGTATTGCAAACGACCGAATTGGAAGACTTGATGATCGTGAGTTTGGTGCGGGAACCCACAATTCTTAAAGCCGAAAACAATGCTTTGCTCACCCTTGCTGTTACTGCGATCCTCGGGTTGTTTGTCGGAGTTCTGGTTGCCTTTTTCTTCCACTATCTATCTTCAGTCCGGGAGCGAGAGAAGCGACAGGAGTAATTAGAGACCTAAGAACGCACGAGTTCATGTCTTTTTCTCTTCGCGGTCGAGGTAACGTAAGATCGCCTCGACGACCAGGTAGTTAATCGAGCGTTCCTTTACTTTGGCGAGTCTGACGAGCCGCTCTACAGGACGTTTAGCCACCTTGCTCTTAGGAATGTAAATTGATAAGGTATTCACCCTGTTGACCATATTGTTCACCCCCTTTCAGATGTATTAAGTATAGTACAATACACAGCGGTTGACAAGCGCCGCTTTCCCAGGGTTTGCTTATGCAATAGCATTGTATGGATGACAAAGAGAGTGCATGTGCTCGTCTCCGGCCGCGTTCAGGGGGTGTTCTTTCGTGCTCACACGCAAGAGAAAGCACGCTCTCTCGGGCTTTCCGGGTGGGTACGCAACCTCCCTGATGGACGGGTTGAGATTGTTGCTGAGGGGGAAGAGGGAAAGATCGACGATTTCCTTTCCTGGGTGCGCGTCGGTCCGTCAGCAGCGCGAGTGGAGGGCGTACAGGAGGACTGGTCCACCCCTCAAGGAGAACAAGGATTTCGCATCCGTTACAGCTAGTCGAGCAACTTACGCCTGCTTCTGATAGACGTAGCGCTTGATGTCGAGCTTGACACTCTTCTCAAACGGCTCGTCGGCCAAGGCGAGCGATTCCTTGTACTTGATCCGTTTATAGACGGCGAGGTTCTCGCTGCGCTTCTTGATCTCTTCCCAGATGTGATCAAGCGCTGCATTGGACTCAGTGATCCCTTTCTCGTTGAGGGCGGTCCAGTTTGGGTAGATCCTCGCTGCAACTGCCGGAGCCCCTTGGCGTTCCCCTTCGTAGACCATGATCTCTTCGATTTCCGGTATGTTCAGTAGCTCCCACTCAATCTCCTCGGGGTATACGTTCTCTCCGGTTTCGAGGACGATGACATTCTTTGCCCGTCCGCACAGGACCAACCTCCCTGCGTTATCAAGGTGGCCAAGATCACCGGTATGGAACCATCCGTCCGCATCGATGGCAGCCTTGGTTGCACCCGGGTTCTTGTAGTAGCCTGCCATCACATTTGGGCCGCGGCAAAGGACCTCACCGACTCCACTTTCATCTGGCTGATCGATTCGGATTTCAATGCCCTCGATGGCGGCCATTCCCGGTTTCTCAGCGAATGCTTCACAGAGGGTCAGTAAGGGCGACGTTTCGGTGAGACCGTATCCTTCCATGATGCCAAGACCTATTCTGCGCAAGCCCGCTGCGACTTCGGGACTCAGCGGGGCTCCCCCCGATGTGAAGAAGCGGAACTGCTTTCCAAATAGCTTCCGTTTCACTAGTTTTCCCATCAGAGTGGGAGAAAGGCGGTCGATCGTGCGTTTGAGAAAGCTCTTCTCGATTGAGGCACGTATTTTTCCGTAGAGAACGTGGTACAACTTGGGGACTCCGAGAAGGATCGTCGGTTTTGCCTTCCGCAACACCTGAGGCAGATTCCGGTCAACTGGTGCATAAGTGGTTGTTCCTCCAGCATGGATCGCGCTGATGAGGGTGATGGTTAATCCGTAGATGTGATGCCAGGGGACGATGGAAAGGAAGTTGTCCTCAGGTGTGAGTTCAACGCATTGGACAGCGGTAAAGGCGTTGGAGGTAATGTTCGCATGGGTGAGCATCGCGCCCTTGGCGTTGGCGGTCGTCCCCGAGGTGTACATGAGGATCGCGAGTTCATCGGGTGAAACATCGACAGGTGAAAAGGGTTGACGGCCGAGAAGAAGGGCGTCGAGAAAATGGACATCTTCTTTATCCGGGCGGTCCATCGAGACGAGGAAGCAATTGGGCAGGACGCTTCCCTTGATCGCTTGAAGCTCAGCAAGCTTTCCTCCAGAAGCCACCACTCCCTTCACCTCCGCTTCGATGAGAATCCGCTCGATCTCGCCTTGCTGAAGCTCCGGGTCAAGCGGCACGACTGCCGCCCCGCAACGAAGGATGGCGAAAAAGGCGATGGCCCAGGATGCCCGTGGCTTGGCGATGAGGGCCACCTTATCCCCTTTGCTTACCCCAAGTTCGGCGAGGGCGGCTGCGAAGCGAGAGACCATGTCTCCCAATCGCTCGTACGTGATCTCGTTTAAGATAAGGCGAATCCTACGGCCTCTCTTCCGCTCCTTTGGAATCGGCATGCGTAGGGCCACCTGATCTCGATGTGAGGTGACCGCCTTCTCGAAAAGGTCATTGAGCGTCGGATCCATAATTCCCTCCTTTGTGGACGCGGCGATTGGTGCCCGTCGTGCTCGGCTTTTGGAAAGCCTGATCTGCCAGGTACTTCTCCGCTTCGATGGCAGCGATCGCTCCATCGCCGGCAGCGACAATGGCTTGGGCGTAGCGACTGGCAATGATGCGAACGTCCCCGGCGGCGAAAAGCCCGGGTAGGTTCGTGCGCAAATGATCATCCGTGAGAACAAACCCGTTTTTGTCGAGTTCGACCGTTCCGTGCAAATAGGCAGTCTCGGGAATGTGCCCAATATTGACGAACAGGCCATCGGCCTTTATTTCCTCCACCTGTCCGGTGGTGAGGTCCTTGAGAAGAACGCCGGTGAGGCGGTTCTCCCCTTCCAGCCGCTCCACCACCTTATTCCACAGAAAGGAGATCTTGGGATTCTCTTTGACGCGTTTCTGGAGGATCGGAGAAGCACGCAGAGCATGCGGATCGTCCTCTTGGTGGCGGACCACAATTCCCACCGACTCCACGAATTTTGTGAGGAAGAGGGCCTCTTCGAAGCCGGAGTCGCCCGCGCCCACCTCAAGGATGTGTTTGCCCTGGAAGAAGTACCCGTCGCACGTGGCGCAGTAAGAGACCCCGCGCCCTTTTAGGCGTTTTGCTCCTTCTACAGGGAGTTCCCGGGGCCGTGATCCGCTGGCGATGATCACAGTCCGCGCCTCGAACATGCTTTTCGTCCCTTTGATTCGATAGTGGTTATTAATCGGTTCGATTCCGGTGGCCTGCTCGATCGTGATTTGGGCTCCTAGTCGTTCTGCCTGTTTGCGCATCTGGTCCATCAACTCCGCTGCTGCGACTTTCTCCTCGAAACCAGGATAATTCTCAACGAACTCGGTTTCGTTCAACTGGCCGCCGGGAACGGCCTTTTCCAGGACGAGCGTAGAGAGGAGGGCGCGCCCGGTGTAGATCGCTGCGGTCAGGCCGGCCGGACCAGCGCCGATGATTACAGCGTCGTATAGCGTGCCTGCTTCCATGATGTTGATTATAGGAAAGCCCTATTGGAGGTCAAAGTCTTCTACAGAGAAAACGCCCTTTGCTTTCTCCAACACTTGCTGAATCTTCAGCTTTGCTTTGTCGAGCTCGCTTTTGATCGTCGTCGCCAGAGCAAGGCCCTCCTCGAACAGCCGGAGTGCTTCTTCAAGAGGAAGGTCGTTTTCCTCCAGGCGTTTGGTAATCTCTTCCAGCTTCTTCAGGGCCTCGTCAACCTTCAGTTGGGGTCACCTCCTCCACCTGTGAAAGGATCTTGCCGGCCTGTAGACGTGTTTCAATCTGTGCCCCTGGCGAGAGCGACGCGGTGTCGCGCAACGGGATTTTCTCACCCAAAAGGAAGGTGAGGGAGTAGCCGCGGCGAAGTGGCAGAGCAGGATCGGAGAGACGTAGAAGATCCTCCAGGCGGGTCTCTTCTTGGCTCCGTCTCTTCCACGCCTCGCTAGTGCGCCGAAAAAGCTCAGTGAGGCGAAGATCGAGGTCTTGGTGAAGCCTCTCTACCTTCCGGTTTGGGATGCGGAAGATGTAACCTTTGAGACTGCTTTGCAGCTGTATCTTCTTGCGATCAAGCAGAGATCGAACGCTTCTCATAGTCTGTGTAATCTGTGTGGAGAGGAGGTCGAGTTGTTTGGTACGGTCAGGGACGACAAGTTCGGCGGCGGCAGAGGGGGTCGGAGCCCGTAGATCGGCGACGAAGTCGGCAATGGCAAAGTCGATTTCGTGCCCGACAGCCGAGACAATTGGGATCGAACAGGCGAAGATCGCTCGAGCAACTCCCTCGTCGTTGAAGGCACCGAGGTCCTCGAGCGATCCTCCGCCACGGCCGACAATCAGCAGATCTAGAGTTATCTGGGTGTTGGAAAACAACTCGGCTCGGCCAATTGCCGAGATGATCTCTTCTGCTGCCGTTTCGCCTTGGACTGAGCTTGGGAAAAGATAGACCTCGACGAGCGGCCAGCGCCGCTCAAGGACCGACCGGATGTCGCGGATCGCCGCCCCTGTTGGTGAGGTGACGACACCAATGCAGCGAGGAAAAGACGGAATAGGTTTCTTGTGGACCGCATCGAACAGGCCCTCCTTTTTTAGCGTCTCTTTCAGTCGTTCGAAGGCGAGCTGCAGGGCACCCAGCCCTGCCGGCTGGATGAGGGAGACGACGAACTGGTACCGACCGCGTGGTTCGTAGAGGGTCAGCCGTCCGTAGGCAAGGATTTCCATCCCGTTTTTGAGCGCCGGAGAGGGAAGAAGCGCAGAGCGGCCTTTGAACCGAACCGCTGAAATC
>CAZOUO010000108.1:0-8435 GCA_964582975.1 uncultured Thermotogae bacterium
GCCCCGTAACGGGTCTGGACGAAGGAAAGCACCCGGTTGATCAGGTTGGCGACGTTGGAGATGAGAACACCGTTTACCGCCTTCTCCAGCTCCTCCCAACAGAAGTTGACTTCGCGTCCCTCCGGCCGGTTGTAGAGGAGATAGAAGCGCCACAGCTCCGCGTCCACTACCTCAAGAGCGTCATCGCAGTACAGGCCCACCCCGCGGCTCTTGGAGAAGCTCTCCCCCCCGCTCCAATTCAGAAACTCGGTTGCGGCGATCTGGTCCGGAAGGTGATACCCCTGCCCGGAGGCGACCAACTGGCCGGGGAAGATCAGCGTGTGGAAGGGGATGTTATCCTTGCCGATCGTGTAGATCTGAACCACGTCGTCTCCAAACCAGAACGCCTTCCACTCCTCACCGCCACCGAAGTGCTCCACCACGGCGGACACGTAGCCCAAAGCGGCCTCGCCCCAGACGTAGATGACCTTCCCCTCCGCACCGTCAAACGGAGCGGGGATTCCCCAAGCGATGTCACGGGTCATGGCGCGAGGTTTTAACCCCTCGTCGATCATCCGCTGCGTGAACAGGGCCACGTTCCCCTGAAAATTCCGCGATGCCACGTAGTCGTCGAGTTGCAGGGCAAGACGGCTCAAATCGAGGTACCAATGCCTGGTGGAGCGAAACTCGATGTCGCCTTTTTCGCAGAAACTGCAGATTGAATCGACCAGCTCCTCCGGCTCGAGGATCGACCCACAAGCATCGCACTGGTTACCCATTGCCCCGGACGCCCCGCAGTGGGGACAGGTCCCGGTGATGAACCGATCGGCAAGAAACTGGTGGCAGTTACGGCAATAGGCCCGTTCCTCCTCACGGGTGAGGATGTTCCCGTTTGCCTCCATCTGCAGGTAGATCTCCCGTACAAACTGCTTATGCACGGGCGATTCGGTCGTTGTGTAGTTATCGAACTTGATTCCGAACCCCTTAATGATGGCGCAGATTTTGTCATGGTTTCGTGCGGCGAGCTCTGCCGGCGTAATCCCGAGCTGTCTAGCCTCGTACTCAATCCGCGTGCCGTGTGCGTCGGTTCCGGACACATAAAGCACATCGCGTCCGCGCAACCGGTAATAGCGCGCGAACACATCTCCAGAAAGCAAGGAGGAGACAAGATTCCCCAGGTGAGGAATCCCGGATGCGTACGGCCAGGCGCTGCAGACGAGCACTTTCGACTTGTTCATGCGTATAGTTTCCCTACTGCCAGTAATAGGTTTCGATTATACCCTCGCTACAGAGGCCCGCCAACGGCGATTGCTGCCAGAGGGAGAAACTTTTGGTTCTTCGCTATCTGGTGTGGGTAAACTAACAAGCGGCGCTCGCCTACAGGGAGGCTCGGCCCCAGGATGTCCGCTCCAACCGAAAACTTCTTCACTATTAGGAATCCAGGGAACCAGGAACTTTCTCCGATCCAGGAATGAACCCCGTTTTTTCCCACACCGTTGGGGCGTCTGGAGTTCCCCCGAATCCCTTCCTGACCAATGGTTCTGTCTATCTCCTCTCCTAGTTTGGGGCCTCTCATGGCTTCCTGGCCTCCTTATAGCAGAATTGCTGACGAGCTCAATGTCGAGGAGTCACCCACTCGAAACAGCGAGGAGCCAATTTTCTCTGATCGCCGACTGCGCTGTTCCCATACTCCAAATCGCCGCTCGGGTTCCCTCCGATGTCGTCTTCTATTCCTTGAAGATGAGATGGCGGTAGAGCTGCAACTCTTTTATCGACTCTCGAATGTCATCCGCAGCACGATGCCGGGACGCTTTGTCCAGCTTGGCAACAACACCGGGGAACCACCGGGTCGCAAGCTCGTTGATCCCACTCACATCGACGCTCCTGTAGCTTAAGTGGGCATTCAGATCTGGCATGTAGTGCATGAGAAAGCGACGGTCGAGCAGGATTGAGTTGCCGCACAGTGGGGATACTCCGCGATGGGTGTGCTTGCGCACGAAACGCAGCGTCTGTTGTTCCGCCTCGCGAAGCGAGATACTGGAGGCGCGGGATGCCGCGAGCAGTCCGGAGAGACCGTGCTGCTGTTCGCACCACGGGTCGATTCGCGCCAAGACCTCGTCGGGATGGTGGACCACCAGATTGGGACCCTCTGCAACGACGTTGAGATCCTTGTCCGTCACGATGCTCGCGATCTCGAGGATCGCTCGGCTTGCGACGCTCAGACCCGTGGTCTCCAGATCGATCCAGATAAGATTGCTGCGGTCTCGTGCCATGGTTTTTTTAGCTCCTTTTCGGCAACTACCTTACCAAGCAGGAATAAATCAGCCAACAGACCGGCACCCGGCGCGGTCATATCATAAGGAACCCAGGAAGGCAGGAGGAGACACAAGACCGCAGTTCTTGATTAAGGAAAGCAGGAAGTTGATTCTTTCCTGCGTTGTTGGCTTCCTAATGGTCCGAAAGCTCCTGTAGTTCAAGTGGGTGGACCTGAAGTCGAGCTTGTCTGTGGTCATGCTATGAGGAAGACAGGAAGACAGGAGGAGACACAAGACCGCAATTCTTGATAAAGGAAAGTAGGAAGTTGATTCTTTCCTGCGTTCTTGGCCGGTGATTGAGTCGGTTCATTGCGTGCTCAATTTCGCTCTTGGCAACGGTGGTCAACTCTCGTCGCTTGGGGAAGTACTGGCGAATCAGTCCATTGGTGTTCTCGTTCACCCCACGCTCCCATGACGCATAGGGATGGGCGAAGTAGACCTGCGCTTCAAGGTCGCCGGCTATTCCCTCATGGTCGGCCAGCTCACGACCGTTGTCGTAGGTCAATGTGTGAACCTGATCCTTGTGTGGCGTCAATCCCGCCACGATAGCTCCACGGACCGCCTTGGCCGTGTTGCGACAGACGGCTCCGATGACCGTGTACAACGACTTGCACTCGACCAGTGTGACCAGGGCTCCGCGATGGCCTTTCCCAATCACGGTGTCGCCTTCCCAGTCGCCCCATCGGCGTCGGGTATCGACAATGGCCGGGCGCTCATCGATCGAGACCCGGTTGGGAATGACGCCACGACGGCCATAGGCCCCGTAGCGCTTGCGCCGCTGCTTCTGACAGCGAAGATGCCGGTACAGATTACCGCCTGAGCGCTTCTCAGCGTAGATGTACTGGTAGATGGCCTCATGGCTGATCCGAACGCAATGTTCGATTTTGAGCCGTCCAGCGATCTGCTCCGGGCTCCAGTCTTGGCGAATCAACACCTCGATCTGTCGCCATATGGGGCTGCCGAAGTGGGAACGGACCTTGGCCGACCGCCGGGCCAGGGCAAGACGATGAGCCTGCTTGGGTCGGTAGCCCCTCAACCCACGGTTGCGCCGCAGTTCCCGACTGATCGTAGACTTGTGGCGCCCCAACATCTCGGCAATCTCGCTCTGTCGGTGACCGGCTTGCTTCAGTGCGTAGATCTGGTATCGTTCCTCTCGAGTAAGCTGCGTGTATGCCCTCATCAGTGCTCCTTTGATCTGTTGGTCTAAGTGACGCTGCTGATGCTACCACAGCTCGCCCCTTAGGCCGATTCCCAAAGTTGCACTTACGAGTTGAATTCATGGAAAGACAGTACAAAGCCGGCCACCAACAATCCAATCGGTGCTCGCAGATTTCTCTTTTCAGCCATGCTCTACCTCCTCGGTTTCGTACCGAGTCCTTTGACGACAATGCGTCAAGGCAAAGGACCGATTCACCATAGATCTCATCTCTGCGTGAGAAGTAGCCTACACCTTAGCCAACGTTTTTGTGAAATCTGCAAAAAGTGAGGCCAAACGGATGATTGAGAAGATAGGCTGCCACCGCTGGGACTTCGAGTCCGCCGAGCTGGAAAAGCAATCATAAGCTTCCAACCTCCCAGCGGCCACGCGGGGAGAGGCCTTCTCACTCTTTGACGTGAATAAGGACCCGATCGATGAACTCCTTGGCTCGATCCGATTTCGGATTTTCAAAGAAGGGCTCGACGTCGCCCTGCTCAACGATCTTCCCCTCGTCCATAAACATGATCTTGTCAGCCACTGCTCTGGCAAAGCCCATCTCATGAGTGACGACGAGCATGGTTCGGCCCTCTTTGGCTAGATCGACCATTACCTCCAATACATCTCTGATCATCTCTGGGTCAAGGGCTGAAGTCGGTTCATCAAACATTATTACCGGGGGATCCATAGCGATGGCTCTGGCTATTCCTACTCGCTGCTGTTGCCCTCCGGATAGCTCCCCTGGCTTTTTATGAGCCTGCTCCGGAATACCTACCCTTTCCAAAAGCTCCATGCCTTTTTTCTTGGCCCCTTGCTCATTGATCTTGAAAACCTTCCTTGGAGCTAGAGTGACATTGTCCAAAGCCGTTAAATGGGGATAAAGTTCGAAATGCTGAAAAACCATTCCTATTTTAGATCTAAGTCTATAGATTTGCTTAGTATGCTGAATTTCTCTGACCGAAGTCCCGTCAACAATTACATCCCCTTTCTGAAACTCTTCTAGACCGTTTATACACCTTAAAAGAGTGCTTTTTCCGCAGCCACTGGGGCCGCAAATGACAACACAATTTCCGAGCTGGACTTCGGTAGAGACCTTATTTAAAGCTTGTATATCTTTGTACCATTTACTGAGTTCAACGATTTCAATGATGGATTCTTTCGCCACAACTCACTCTCCTTCGATGGGTACCTCTAATCGGTTGGACACCATTGAACCAGCCAGACAGAGAATTAGGTACACTAAAGCAACAAAACCGAAGATCTCAAGAGACCTAACCTCTCTAGCATCTATTACTGTAGCCGTACGCACAAATTCTCGTAAACCTATCACGTACGCAAGAGAGGTATCCTGAAATATTACAATAGTTTGGGTCATTAGACTTGGAATAACTCGTCTTAACCCAATTGGGATAAGTACGTAGCGGACAACCTGCCAATAAGTAAGCCCGGTAGAGTAAGCAGCTTGCATCTCCCCTTTTCTAACGGTCTGAAAGCCGGCCCTGATAATCTCACCAAAATAAGTCGCTTCAAAAACCACAAAAGCTATAATAGCGGATGTTAAACGGTCTATAGCAAATCCAGTGACCAAAGGGAGTGCAAAATAAATCCAAAATATCACCATAAGCAGCGGAACATTTCGTATGAAATTTATATAAGCGCTCACTGGATAATAGATCCACTTTTTAGAGGACAGTCTTCCTAAACCGAGAAATATCCCCAGAGGAATACCACCGGCTAGTGCGGCCACGAATAATTTAAAGGTAACGATTAAACCACCCCAAAGTACATATATATTCCTCGGTATTACATCCCAGTCTATGCCCATGACTATCCTCTCCCTACAAGCCCGGGAATCCTAAGTTTCTTCTCCACCCACCCCATGAAGACAATTACAGTCAGGCCAATTATTAAATATCCTACCACCGCGGTGGAGATGGTTTCGAAGCTATGGAACGTCCAGGTACCAATCCTATACGCTTGGCCAGAAAGTTCCATCACTCCTATAGTCATGGCCAGGGCTGAGTTTTTGAATATAGTTAAGAATTCAGTGGTGATAGGAGGAATCATCAGACGAAAGCCATAAGGGATTAATACATGGCGGTAGAGCTGCAATTCAGTTAAACCAGTGGAAAGACCGGCCTGACGTTGACCCTTGGGAATTGAGCTGAAGCCTGATCTAACATGCTCTGCTACTCTGGAAGCTGTGTAAATCCCCAGTCCAAATATAGACATGATCCAGGGAAGGCTGGGTAGTCTGTTGAACCACTGACCTATCATTGGAGGTATCACGTAATACCAAAAGAACAATTGCACAAGGAGAGGAATATTACGAAAGAATTCAACGTATGCTTTACCTATCATTTGGGGAATTTTATAAGGGAGGGTCCGAATAGCTCCGATAATTATGCCCAGAAAGAGAGCAATCCCCCAGCTTATTGACCCCAACATCAAAGTTCTGCCAAAGCCGATTAGAAACCTCTGCCAATTGGGATCTCTTACTATCAAGCCCCAGTCAAATTGATAGCCCATTTTGAATTAAGAAGAAGAGCAGGAGGGGTCCTCCTGCTCTTCTTTCCTTTTCTATTTTCTATTTCCCCTTTACTTCTTCGTTGGCCATACTGCGGAGATGTCTGGCCACTGGATACCTTCAAGCAAATTGTTGAATGCCGGGCTCCTAGGTGTCGGTGTAGTAGAATCTGGCCCCATCCACTTATCGTAGATCGCATCGAAGATGGACCATGTGGGATCCTTGCAGTCGATGAGTATCCCAAGCTCTAACAACGTAGCGATTTCGTCCACGCATTTGGTCTGCAGCGTCCAGATGAGGAAATGATTAACGAAGTCCCGGAAGTCGGAGTCTCCTTCCCTCATCATCCATCCATAAGGTTCAGCGTGGATTGATTCTGGAACTATCTCAAATTGCTCAGGATTTTTTGACCTGGTTATAAGGCCCATGAGAAGGCTGGTGTCGGTGAAGTAAGCATCTACTTTCTTCGTCTCTAATGCCATGAGTCCCCTAGCGTGAGTTTCAACTACAACAAGATTACTGGGGTTAATTACCCCCTCTTCTATAATTTTTTCAAGAGCTAGCAGGTTGGTAGTAGCTCTCATAGTTCCGACGATCTTACCATTCAGGTCATCTAGTGAGTCAATCCCTTCTCCCGTGCGGACCGCGAAGACCGTCTCGGAGATGAAGTAAGGAAGAGAAAAATCTAACACATCCTCACGAGGACCATTATGGGTCGATGACCCCATCTCCACATCTATAGTACCGTTTTGAACTACAAGAATTCGGCTTGCCCCCGCGAAGGGAACCTGCTTAACCTTTACCTCTCTGCCGACACGTTCTTCCATTTTCTTCGCCAATAAAAAGGCCATATCTTGAGAAAATCCGACCATGTTACCCTTCTCGTCCACATAAGCGAAAGGCGGCGCTGCCTCCCTACATCCAACTTTGAGCACACCGGTCTCTTTCACGTTCTCCAGTACAGGACGGAATACCTGGCCCGCCGCAATGCTCCCGCTAATCAGCAGGACAGCCAACGCTACACAGATGACTCGCAACATAGATCCCTTTGGAACACACATTCTAATCAGCCCTCCTTCCTTTTCGTATTTTGCAACACCGCTCTATCAATTTCTCGGGATTACCACCTCCTTTGCTTGGGAGAAACGACAATCGTGTAATTGGATCGTAATAAACATCTTACAATTGTCCGAAGCTGGTGTCAAGCGAGCGGCTTACCCGCTATATACAGCGATTTATGAACAACCCCGCGAAAAGATAGACCGAGAGCGGCACAGGCAAGCTACAACGCTACGGTGGATCTTGGGAAGGCCAATGGGGGGACAGAAGGGGTTGAGAGGCTGTGAAGAATCCGTCAGGCAAAACGACAGGCAGCCTTGAGCTCTTCCACGTACTGGTAGGGGATCTTCACTTTGCCAAGCGTCTCCTTGTCCGAGGCGGGGCCGTGGTCGTCTGAGCCGCCGGTGAGGAAAAAGCCGTGTTTTTCAGCCAAGGCAGTAAGCTCTCCTTCAGAGATGCGAAGTCCGGCTGAGGCGATTTCGTAGGGGTAGAATGCTTCGATGGCGTCCACCCCTTCTGTGCGGGCGATGTGAAAGAAGTCATCCCAGTCTTCGATGCGCATCAGGCAAGGATGGGCGATTGCGGTGATGCCGCCGGCGTCGTGCACGGCTTCGATGACCTCGCGAAAATCGGGTTTTGCAAGCGAAACGTAGCACGGCTTCCCCCTGGCAATCAATCGGTTGAACGCCTCGCGGATCGAAGGGACCACGTCCTTCTCAACGAGCAGTTGGGCCAAATGCGGCCGACCGATGCTCCCCGCAGCCATCTTACTGACCTCGTCGGCTGTAATGTCAACTCCCACGTGCTTGCGACAGCGCTCGACCATCCTCGCCATCCGCTCAACACGCGACTGCTGCATGAACGAAAAGAGCTGTTGTAACACGGGGAACTGGGGCTCGACGAAGTAGCCAAGGAGCTCACCGGGAACGCCATCGAACAGTGCTTTGATCTCAACGCCGGTGATCACTTCGAGTCCATCAATCTCGGTCACTCGATTAGTGAGCTCCCTTGCGATGGTGTCGTGATCGGTGATGGCGATCGTGGAGAGGCCCAATTGCTTGGCGCGAGCGACGAGCTCGGAGATACCCTGCGTCCCATCGGAAGCCGTAGTGTGTAAGTGCAGATCGGCATAGCATTCATTCATCGTTTTTATCCTCGACGATCTTCTCGATCAATAATAGGAGCACTCACTTTTTGCGGGGCCAAATCATGTAAGCCTAGCCGGAACTGGCTGAATCCCCAAATTGAGCTTTCGCTTGCCCGGCGGCGCCTTCCCCGTTACTGGAATTGGACACCCTTTCAGGTGCGACCGTTTCTTTCCAAATTCGATCCAGAATCCCATTGACGAATACTTGGGCAT
>CAZOUO010000109.1:0-8118 GCA_964582975.1 uncultured Thermotogae bacterium
CCTTGGAGGTGTTCTGCGCGCATGCGATCAATCGCGTTGACCCCACCGTCGCCGATGCCCAGCACGACGATGCGGGCGTTCATTCCCCGATGGGGCTGTTCCTCACGCGCCCGTTCGATGAGCGGAGGCTCGCCGATCACAAGCCGACGCGGGCCGATCACTCGGCCGATCGTTTCCTCCAGCTTGGCCTGCTTGCGCTGGCAGTACTCCTTTTTAAACTCGCTGTCCACAGAGATTTTGATCTGGCTTTCATCCAGAATGATCGCCTGCGGATCCTTGGGCAGACAGGCTCGCAAAATGCGGTCATCGATTGCCGCCAGCACCTCACGCCAGAGATCGCGTAGCCCCCCTTGGTGGGAGGGATGACTTCCTGTACTTTCGGTATCGGACATTCTCTCCGCTCCTGGTACGATTCTCTACAGATCAGGGCGGAAAGTCAACAATGCCGCATGAGCAGGGGAAGGCAGCAATGTTGCCAGAAGGTTGACGAGTTTCTACCATTGTGGCAGGAGAATCGAATGAACGTTTTCTCGGTCTGGGACGTGCTGAAGTGGGTATTGGCTGTGCTTGCTGCTGGATTCATCGGCCAGTTCGGCCGGGTGCTGGCGATGCGCCTGATAGAGCGTCGCCGCAACAAGAGAGCGGCTCGTACCCTCGAGTCAGACACTGAGATCACATCCCGATCATCAGGGCACTCGGTTGAACGGGAACGGCTGAAGACCTTACTGAAGTTGGAGAAGAAACGTGCTAAGGCAGACCTAAAGAAAGCGAAGAAAGAAGCAGAGGATTCATAGGCTCTATTGACGAGTATTAAAAGAAGCACCGCCTATTACCGAGCATCACTCTTTGCTCTCAGTGGCTGATACAACTTCCCTCCCGTTGTAGTAGCCACAGTGCGGACAGGCCCGATGAGGAAGTTTTGACTCGTGGCAGTGTGGACATTCACTTGAAGCGATAGGTCTCATCTTCTGGTGCGTGCGGCGCATGCGCGCCTTTGATCGCGAGGTTCGATACTTTGGTACCGCCATCCTGCCTCCTCAAAGTCTTAGGTAAACTAGAGCTCGAGGGCCAAAGTTTAGCTGTTCTCATCAGATGGCGCAAGGTCAAAGATCAAGGTCACCGGCCCGTCGTTCACCAGTTCCACTGCCATCTTCGCCCCGAAGGCCCCGGTCTTAACGAGAACACCTTCGGCTTCTAGGGCATCCACGAACGCGTCGAACAGCCGTTGTGCCTCCTGTGGTGGGGCCGCTTCGCTGAAGCTTGGACGGCGTCCTTTGTGGGTGTCTCCATAGAGGGTGAATTGAGAAACGGCCAAGATTTCCCCCCCTATGTCCAGTAGGGAAAGGTTCATCTTCCCGGCCGCATCCTCGAAAATGCGAAGCTGGCTAAGTTTTCTTGCCAATCGGCCAAAATCAAGAGCCTCGTCTCCCTTCCCAATGCCGACAAGCAATAGGAGACCTTTGGAGACGGAGGCGATTGTTCTTTGGTCAACGCGAACCTCGGCCCGATGTACTCTTTGCAGGACGATGCGCACTGCTAGTCCTTGCTCTGCAGCTGTTCCGCATAGTCGATCAGCCGTTCCATGTCCTCTTCGCTGAGGGAGGACGTCCGCGCTAGCAGGCGAAGCTCAAGGCGTTCCCGCGTTATCTCGGCCTGAATCCGCTTGTGAAATGCTCGATTGACGAGACGAATAGCCCGCCGGTTGGCCTCCGGATCGATGTAGTTGACCCGCCACTGGGGAAACGAATTCAGTAGACCCTTAGCAATTTCTATCAAACGTTTCAGATGAGGCTGCCGAGTCTCGAACACACCGTTCACCTGGTTCACGAGGTCCTGGTTGTCGGTGAAAAAGATGACCGACTGGGGAGAATAGGCAAGGGCATGCCGGCACCCTTCGATCAGCGCCCGATAATGAGCAACCTTGGAAGTGCTGTTACCAACCAGAGTTGAGACCTCTTCGACGACGTTTCCGTCTTTGTCGGTAATGGCAATCCCGATTCCTGCTTCGCCGGGTTCACCCCGTGCCCTACCGTCCACTGAGACAAAAAGCTTATCCATCCTTATTGTTGGGCCCACCAGGATTCGAACCTGGGACCGACCGGTTATGAGCCGGTTGCTCTGCCTCTGAGCTATGGACCCAATGACCTTATTGGCACTATAAGTTGGGAAAATGCCTCTGTCAAGGAATTCCTTAACCTCTGACATTTCGTATTCCATACCGAACTGGGCTCGCGAGCTCTTCCGCGATTAGTGGACCTCACCGACCTCTAACTACGTTGGGATCTTGTTGCGAGACTGTGGATTGCATGTGGGGTAAGATACACATCTGTGAACCTCTTCGGCAAGGTAAATCATCAACATGCTAGGGGGTTTTTGCAAGCCCCTCCTCCACTCGATCAAGCCACTCCCCGACGAGGGCCGTAAAGAGCTCTTCTTGCTCTATCGGCAAATTGTGGCCTGCCCGATCCAGCACAGCAAAGGTGGCACGTGGATAGTTTTCAAGAGTCTTCCAGGCATCACAGTAGCCTACCATTGCATCCTGCCGACCGACCAAAATCAATGTCGGCTTCTCAAAGGGAGCAGGCATAGCATCTACATCAAAGGAGAAGGCATAGCCATGCGACTGCAACCTGGACAGAAATCCTTTGTCTGCCGTCTCGAGCCCCACGATTACCTCATCGCGAGTCCGTTCCCACGTTCTTCGGGTCTGAACGACGGCAAATGACTCGAAGAGTTCCCTCTGGCTTGGCTCCAAACTGTCCACGAATTCCGCATCCCTCATCAGGGTGATGTGGGACGGCAAAGTCCGCTTTGCCAGGTTGGCTATGATCATTGGAACTATCATCAGCAAACCATCAACCACCGCAGGCTTGCGATAGACGACCCCTCGGGCCAGATAGGCACCATAGGATGAACCCGCTAAGGCAAAGCGTCGGCCAGGAGTGACTGTTTCGATGAAATCCAACACGACGTCGAGCATCTGGTCGGAGTTAGTAATCCAATCCTTGCCCTGAGTTTTCCCTGTGCCAGGCAAATCAAGGTAAAAACGCTTCCATCCACTGCGTTCTCGGAAGATGAGTTCCAGACATCCGGTCATACAGCGATGGTCAGGCCCACCGCCGTTCAACAAGACTATGGGGCGGCCATCACCACAAACCTCGTAATAAACGCTGTGGTCCTTTATTTGACATTCCATTCTGCATCCTTCTCCCTTTCTTCTCCTGACAGAAGAGCAGTGTTTCGAGCAATCAAGATTCCTGCGGTCTTGCTGGAAAGTTGTTGATTCCCGAGGATAATAGGATGGCCCGCTTCCTTCAACAGCGGCTGTCCTTTACTGCTCGTACACCACGTGTAGGCACACTAACCGAGAATTCGCCCTTTCTCCTTCTTTGTGGCCCACTACAGCTTGTGCCGATTGTTTCGTCACTGCCTGCTTTTCTGGCATCGTCAATTCTATGATGGTCTGCTTTCTCTGTCCTTTCTTCTAGCCAGATAACCACCATGGCCTCGCCTCCCGTTTCGAGTACTTTTCGGTGAGGCAATTCGAATGCTTGACTAAGGCATTTTTGTTATTATACTAGTCATATTGCCTTTTCACTAGATCTGAAAAATGGCGGTGCTGCCGTTTCATACGGTGGCGGGGAATCAGTTTGGAGGCAAGTACAGGAAAAACTTCTACTAAGATATAGAGGAGGGATGTCTAATGAAAAGGATCTGGCTGTTTGGGTTGATTATAGTATTTGCCCTTTCAGGATATGTTTGGGGACAGACGGTACCGAACCCTGATACGTTAGTTGACGCAACGTTTGGGAAAGCGAAGACATGTGACCCGGCCTTTGCATATGACACGGCGAGTGGTGTGATTCTTTTTCACGTCTACGACAACCTCGTCGGTTGGCCGGAGGGGATGGTCGTAGGCTCCGAGTATCAAGCGACGCACTCGCTGGCTTTGAGCGATCTGACTCCCAGGTTGGCGGAAATCGTGCCAACCGTTGACAACGGCTTGGTTGTCGAGTATCCGGATGGCTCGCTAACCTACCAGTTCGTGGTCCGCGACGGCGTCACCTTTCACGAAGGAGGCAGTTTGACCGCTGAGGACGTGGAGTACACGTTCGAGCGCGGGATGCTGCAGGACCGTGATGGTGGCCCACAGTGGATGTTGCTCGAACCGCTCACTGGATACAGTCGGCTGTACCAAGCGGTTGAAGACGTGCTTGGAATCGATACGAACAAGGGAGAAGCGATCAAAGACCTCACACCCGAGCAACAGGCAACGGTGTACAACGAAGTGATCGATCCAACTGTCGAAGTGACGCCCGGCGGCGATGTTGTCTTCAAGCTGCCAGAGGCCTATCCGCCGTTCCTGTCGATCCTCGCGAAAAGCGGGGGCTGGGGAGCGATCCTCGATAAGGAATGGGTCATTGAGGTCGGCGGCTGGGACGGTCAGCCGGACACATGGGCCAAGTGGTACAATCCCGGTGGCGGACAGGCCGCGGAGGCGTCGGAGCTCTACGATATCGCCAATGGAACCGGTCCGTTCAAACTCGCGAAGTGGGATCCCGGTGTCGAAGTGGTTTACGAACGGTTCGACGACTTTTGGGAGGGTCCGGCGAAGCTGAAGACGGTCGTTACGAAGAAGATTAATGAGTGGAGCGACCGGTTGCTCATGCTACAGCAGGGTGACGCCGATATCTGCTTCACGGATCCGCAATATGTGCCTCAAGTTCTCGACACACCAGGAATCGATGTTGCGCTGCATTTGCCCGCATTGAGCCTGAACCCCACTGGTTTTTTCACTTCCGATTTGGTGATGGAAGGAAATGACCTAGTCGGTTCCGGACAGTGGGGCGAGGACGGTATTCCGTCAGAATTCTTCAACGACGTTCACCTGCGGAAGGCGTTCGCTTACGCCTTTGAGTACCAGACGATGGTCGATGAGGTCTATGGAGTGAACGGTGGCTTCACGACGCACGGTCCGATCCCGAAGGCCTTCGCGTGGGCCTACGACGACCGGCCTGAGCTGTACTACACCTACGACATAGAGAAGGCGACCGAGGAGATAAAGCTGGCATGGGACGGCCGGGTCTGGGAAGAGGGATTCACAATGACCCTGCTGTATAACACGGGAAACGCTGCGCGGCGCGTAATCTGTGAGATCCTCGAAAAGAACATCGAAGCAATGAATCCGAAGTTCCACATCGAGATCCGCGACGTGCCGTGGAGTACCTACCTCGGCATGGCGATTGGCGGACAGATGCCGCTTTGGGTCATTGGGTGGATTGCCGACTACCCGGATCCCCACAACTTCGCGGTGCCGTTTGCCCATTCAACGGGGACTTTCTCCGGCTGGCAAGGAGGCACCTTCATCAAAATGTTCGAGGAGAAGTACGATCCATTGATCGCCGCGGCGATGGCCACGGTCGACCAAGCGGAGCGGCAGGCGATCTATTACCAGATCGAGCAGATGGCCCACGATGACTGCTTCGATATCTGGCTGCCGCAGGCGGATCCTCGTGTTGTGAAGCGAGACTGGGTCCAGGGCTATTCGTACAACCCGATCTACCCACATCATGGTAGAAGCAACTACTACACGATGTGGAAAGGGTACGAATAGCCAATTGACCGATAGACTAAGGAAGGCGGGGAACATTGTTTCCCCGCCTTTTTCTCTAGAAATACAGGACAAAAAGCGGTGCTAGCTTTCATAATAAGACGGCTGTTGCTGATGCCGGTCGTCGTGTTTGGATGTATCATCCTGGTTTTCAGCTTCATGCAGCTTTTAAATCCGTATCAGCGTGTCGCGCTGTACGTTCAAAACCCGGCCGAATTGAAAACGGTCGATTTCGAGACGCTGATTGAGCGGTACGGGCTGAACAAACCGGTCCATTTGCAGTTTGTTGATTGGGTGAGTGAGGTCCTCCGCGGTAATCTGGGATGGTCGGAATCGGTCAGTCGCACGGTGACGGGTGCCTTCAAGCGCTTTCTTCCTGTCTCGGTGGAACTCGCGTTGTGGTCGGCATTACCGATTGTCATGGGCGGGATTTGGCTGGGCGTTATCTCTGCAGTGAAGCACAACAAGGTAATAGATCACCTCACCCGACTTTTTGCCATCACCGGGTGGTCACTTCCGACCTTTGTCGCTGGATTGCTCGGCCTTTTTGTGTTTTACGGATTTCTTGGCTGGTTCCCGCCGGGCCAGCTCGGTGTAGCAGCGGCGACGATCGTGCGATCGCCTGAGTTTATACAGTACACGGGAATGAACACGATCGACGCGATTTTGAATTGGAACTGGTTTGTCTTTGCCGATGCGCTGCGCCACCTTGTTCTTCCCGTGATCACGTTGGCGTATGTCTCTTGGGCATTGCTCCTGCGCGTGACGCGGGCCAGCATGCTGGAGACCCTTCGCCAGGACTACGTAACGACTGCGCGGGCAAAGGGTTTGGAAGAGCGCGTCGTCATAAAGAGGCACGCGCGCCGCAACGCGCTCATCCCTTCCATTACCATTGCTGGCATCATGGTTGCTTTTCTGTTCAATGGCTTGGTTATTACAGAGACGGTATTCGATTTTCACGGGTTGGGACGATGGGCTGCCATTGCCGCGCAGACGTTCGACCTCCCGGCACTACTTGGATATCTCCTGTTCAACGGTATCCTGATCGTGGGGGCGAATCTAGTCGTCGACATCATGTATGCGTACATCGATCCCCGGGTGAGGTTAGATTGAACACATTCACCAAGCTCGTTAATAATCGGCTGGGGCTGCTCGGGCTTGTGCTGCTGATCTTCTTCATGGTTATCGGAATACTCGCGCCGGTGCTTGCTCCCGCCGTCTGGAAAAACGAGCCGTATCGCATTCCGCGGGACGGATATGCTCCGGCGCCTAAGCCACCATGCGCTGAGCATCCATTTGGCACCACAGAAGGGCAATATGACATCTACTACGGGATCATTTGGGGTACTCGGACGGCGTGGCGGGTATCCCTAATCGTTGTTGGGTGCTCGGCAGCGATTGGGATTGTGGTCGGTTCGATCTCCGCTTTTTATGGTGGGGCGGTGGGTGAAGTGTTGATGCGCATTACCGATGTCTTCTACGCGTTTCCGTTCCTCGTGGCGGCGATGGTGTTTACAACTATTCTTGGACGCGGAGTGGGAAACGCCATGATCGCGCTCGTGATGTTCAGCTGGATGGGGTATGCACGACTGATCCGCGGGGACATCCTTCAGATCCGCGAGGCGGAGTACGTTCAAGCAGCTCGAGCCGCTGGAGCGAACTCTGCCCGCCTCCTGGTGCGTCACATCTTGCCCAACGCCATTTGGCCCGTGGTTGTGCAGGGGACGATGAATATGGGTTCGGTGGTGATTACTTTTGCTGCACTCAGCTTCCTCGGTGTCGGCGCGCCGCTCGGATACGCGGATTGGGGCCAGCTCATAAGCTACGCACGAAACTGGATCCTTGGCCTGCGAGGAAATCCGCTTTCCTTCTGGTATGTTCTCATCTTTCCTTCCGTAGCAATTACCTTGTTCTGTCTTAGCTGGAATCTAGTCGGTGATGCTCTGAGGGACATCCTTGACCCCCGGCTTAGAGGAACAGAATAGGTCTGGTTATGGCTTTGAGTCGACACTCAAGCCGTACGGGTCGCCTTTTGTGTACTGTTGCCTAACCCAAATCGGTTCACTTTTGGTAGTTACCACCATGCCGATTGGAGGGAGTGAACGTCGGCATGGCAGATGGCCTAAGCTTCTCCGGGTCTGTCATAAGACCACCGATACCCTCGTGGGGGGCGATGCTCCAGGAGGCACAGGAATTCATGCGGAGCGCGTGGTGGATGGCTGTTTATCCTGGTCTTTGCATCATTATTACTGTTTTCGGGTTCAACATCTTGGGAGACAGCCTGAGAGACGTCCTCGATCCGAGGCTCAAGTAAATCGAATCTTGGTACAATCGGTTTCTTCGCGTTTTTCTTCCACCTAGCGTGTGAAGAGAATCGCTTTGCCTTGAGAGAAACTCACCTTGATTGGTTCGTCCAGATGGAGTTTGTTTGCCACTTCGCTAGCTAGGGCGCGGAGCGGTCCCACTGAGCTTTCCAAGTGAACTACGGTTGATTCACCACGGTACTC
>CAZOUO010000109.1:8128-8401 GCA_964582975.1 uncultured Thermotogae bacterium
CCCTTGCTGGGATGGTGTTTACCTCACTGTCATCGAGTCGAAGATGCTCTTCCCTGACAAACAGGGCAACGCGATCTCCTTGATTCACCGTTGCGCCGCGGATGGTGGTGTTAAACAAGACGTTACCTACCTGGACTTGAGCGCACTCCTTCTCGATGGCAAGCACAACCCCTTCCAGCTGGTTCGACCGGCCAACAAACGATGCGACAAACTGGCTTTGCGGATGTGCGTAGACTTCCTGAGGAGTGCCTATTTGCTCAATGCTCCCAAGGC
>CAZOUO010000110.1:0-8246 GCA_964582975.1 uncultured Thermotogae bacterium
GCTGGAATCCTCAATACCCTCCCCCGGGCGATCGCCGCGATCCAAACGACCCAGGCTCTGAAGGTACTTCTGGATTCATTGGATGGCTCCGTGGAGCTAATCACGGTTGACATCTGGCAGGATGTTTTTAGCGTCCAAGAGATCCCGCGAAACGAGAGGTGCCTATGCTGTGGGGAAGGACGCTACGAATTTCTTGAGCCAGCGCGTGGTTGAGTGACATCGCCGCTTCCAATCGACTTACCCTCCGCCAACCGGAGGGAGGAAAGCGATCGTGGACCCGTTGGAGAGAGCCGTGTCGAACCCATCGAGCGAGCGGATGTTTCGCCCGTCGACCAAGACGTTGAGGTACCCTTTCGTTAAACCCGGCTCCAACTTCTCGCACAACTTAGGGTAGCGGTGACGAAGCTCGCTCAGAAGATCGGTTACTGTTGCGTGGGTAGAAAGCGAAACGCTTATTGACGAGTCGCCGACAAGCCCACGCAATCCACCAAAGAGCTTCACTGTGATCGCTATCGCTTTATCATTCGGCATAGATCATCTCACCTTTCTCACTTTCAACTACGCGATCTGGCGTCTCTTACACGGATGCCTACGGTGTCCAGGAGCACTTGCTCGTGCTCCTGGTCAATATTACCCGCTTATCGTGACCGGTGCTGCGTGATTTTCTATGAATTCCAAATTCATTCTTACCCACCGCGGGGTAGTTGTTCATGCATTGAGCCTGCTTGTCACAAGCTCAACAAGCCTCTCCGAAAGCTCAAGATTAGCATACACGACGTGCCCAATGTTGAATCCCAGAGTGAAGTTTTCTTTGTCCATGAAGTTGATCAGATCATCCAGTAGTCTTTCTAACACCTCAAAAGTTCGTGCCTCTATCCTTTTTTCATCTTTGTCGGTCAAGTAGGAAAGCACGCTCGGAGGGAACTTGACCCCCAGCCACTGCATGAACTCGATGTCTCGTATTTTCGCTACCGGTGCAAGAGAGACGTAAACATCGGGAAATTCAAGTTCCTCGTTCCTGCACTGTCTTTTCAGGTCGGTAAGCACATGCTTCATGGTTGAGGTCTCGAAGATGATCTGGGAGAGGAAAAAGGTGATACCACTTTTCACCTTGGTGACAATCCGCTCTGCTTCATCTTTTCGGGTGAAGATGGTGATCCCGCCAACCTGTAGATCGGAAATGGTTTGCTTAATAAACGCGGCGGCCTCAGTCACCGAGAAGCCTTTGTACGCGATCTTGCGGGACTCTCCCCCCACGACGACGATGTGCCGGATGTATTTATCATGGATCTCTTGCACCCAGCAGCCGAAAGCCCCTTTGGCTATCAGTCCACACCTTTTGTGGGGGATGAGGGTGAGGCCGGGCCGCTGCTCCCTCACGAGCTCGCCAAACTGAACGTGATCCATCTTGGGCAAGAACGGGACCGTTCTTCTACCGGGCCTCGCGTCGTTGACCACCTCTGGCAGGTTCAGATAAGAAATCTCGTGTGCAGTCAGTATCCTGGCTACTGCCGTTGTCCAGTGTTGAACGGCATTGGCTTTCCAGGACTTGGGTGGTGCGACGACCTCGAAGCAAATCCTTCTTCTGTTACCCTGTTTCACTAAGGACTCCTAGGGGGCAAGCTCTGGCACGCGGACAAAAGACTTTGCGCCAGACGTTGAGACAACCCGAAGGCGTTCCGCAAGTACGGGGCGGTGAGGGGATCGCTGACAACAAAGGCGATCGAACGACTTCGACTATCAGCTGGTGGCCCGTTATTCACAGTATCTCCCTTGAGAGACATCATACTCTATCCTTTCTCTGTCTTGACGGTTCCTTTAGCGGTGGATAGGCTGTAGCCAAATGGGTAGGCTCCCTTATTTTTTCATCGCGGGGCTCATTGTTGGCCTCGACCGTCTTGCCAAGGGATGGGCGGCAAGTACTCTCATCCGTTCCGAACCGCGTTCTCTCCTTGGCCAGGGGATCCGGTTGACGCGAGTGCACAATATAGGTGGTGCGTTCGGGATCTTTCCGGGGAATGGGACCCTGTTCATCATTGTCTCGTCGGTCGTGGCTGTGGGTCTGGTTATCCTTCTTCTGAAGGGGAATTTGCAGGGAAAGCTTCTGAAAGTCGGCTTGGCTCTCGTTCTCGGTGGGGCCATTGGCAATCTGATCGATCGGTTGTGGCTTGGGTACGTCCTCGACTTCTTCGAAGTTCGCAGTTTTTCCATCTTCAACCTTGCCGACGCTTGTGTCACTGTTGGGGTAGGATTGATCCTCATCCATACCCTCTTTGGAGGTGAGAGAAATCGAGCTTCGCGGTAAGTTCATCGTCTTTGAGGGGCTTGACTTTTCCGGCAAGTCGACACAAGTGAAACTTCTTGCCGGTCGGCTCAAACAGGCCGGATACCCGGTAACGGTCACCCGAGAACCAGGTGGGACGCCAATTGGTGAGAGAGTACGAAAGGAAATCCTCTCAACAAAGAATGTGGGGCTATTGCCCCTGTCAGAGCTTCTTTTGTTCATCACCTGCCGCGCTCAACTCACCGCAGAGATGATTGCACCGGCCCTGCGCGAGCAACGGGTTGTGGTTTCCAGCCGCTATCGACTTTCCAGCCTTGCTTATCAAGGTTACGGCCGTGGGATTGATCTTGAGCTGATCCGGCGGCTGAACGAGGCAGCAACAGGGGGACTTCAACCGGATTTGACCTTCCTCATTGACTTACCGGAAGAGATCGCGGTGGTGCGAAAGCGCGGAGAAGGAGACCGAATCGAAGTGGAGGATCTTGCCTTTTATCGGCGTGTCCGAGAGGGGTACCTTGAACTGGCGCAGCAGGACCCCCAACTTCATCGAATTGATGGGACGTTGCCGGTACAGAAGATCGCTGACGAAGTGGCAAGCTACCTCGGCCTCTAGCTTTGTCGAGCGCCTTACTCATCGTGTATCATAGCGCGGGGTAGATCGACAGTAAGGGGGGAAGAAATGGACTTTGTTTGCTTGAAAAAAGACCTGGTATTTGGAGTGAAGCTTGCCAGTTACGCTCTGGGAACCCGTAGCAGCATGCCGATTCTGTCCGGTTTGAAGATGGAGATTGAGGGAAACAGCTTGCGTCTTCTAGCGACTGATCTGGAACGCGCCGTGCGCTGCGAGATCCCGATCGACAACAAGGAGGGGGATGAATCGGTCGTGCTGAACGGGACAGTCCTTTCGCAGATCGCGGCTCACCTCCCAGAAGATGACCGGATTAGCCTGAAGACCGATGCCGAAGATGGCACGGTTGTCAAGCTGCGATGTGGAGAGGCGTTGTTCGACCTTCCAACCCTTGCTGTGGAGGATTATCCCGAGATCCCACCGCTTCCTAAGGCGAAGATTGCCACACTTAAGGTTGAAGGGTTCCACCGTGGTCTCGATCAGACTGCCTTCGCCGCACTCAAGGCAGGAGAGACCACGCGTCTCAGCCTCACCGGTGTCGACCTGCTCCTGAAGGACGCCGCGCTGAAGATGGTTGCGACCAACGGATACCGCCTGGCGATGAAGTCGGTGGGTGTGGAGGAGATCCTCGAAGAGGGGGAATATCTCATCGAAGCCGGTGTCCTCACTGATCTAGACCGGATCCTCGGGCAGGTTGAAGGAGAGACAGTCGAGCTGTACAAGGGCGACGGGAAGCTCTTCTTTCAGTCCAGCGGGGTTACCTTCATGGCCAAGACAATCGCCGAGGAGTTCCCCGATTTTGAGCGCGTGATTCCTAAAGATAATCCGATCAGTCTTATCTTCAACCGACGCGCCTTGTTGGAGACGCTGCAACGGATCGAGATCACGGCTGCTGAGGAGTCGGGCGCGGTCACGCTACGTGCAGCAAACGAGGAAAGCGCTGTCCAGATGAGCTCCGCCGACAAGATGAAGGGGGAGGCCGAGGAACGCGTCCGCCTGAAGAAGGTTCCCGAAGAAGGGGTCGAGATCTCGTTCAAGGCCGAGTACCTGATCGATACCCTCAAGCGTATGAACTCCGAAGAGATCGCGCTTTGGCTCTCCTCCGGGGAGAAAGCCGGCTTGATCGAACCTTGCGGCGAGCAGATCGCTACAGAGGATGAAGGATACCTCTACGTCTGCATGCCGGTTCGCCTTGGGGGTTAACCGGTTCGAAAGCTAACGTGACAGTGCACTACGGGCAGCAGTTACACCGTTTTTCAGCGCCTCATCGAGCGAGGAGACATTGGGGCCTCCGCCCTGTCCGAAGGTGCGGTTTCCTCCCCCTCCCCCGCCCAACGACTCACTCATTACCCGCACAATTGCTCCCGCATCGATTGCCTTGACATTCTTGCTCGCCTTGCAGACCACGATTCCGCGACCTTCTGCGGCCCCGACCATCACGACGACTGCCGGGCGCGCCTTCTCTTCGAGCAGGTCTGCGAGGCGTTTGATCTCATCAGCTTCCATGTCGAGGCGGCCAGAGACTAAGGAGACATCGCCGAGCTGTTCTTCGGTTGCAAGGAACTCGTCGCGCTTTTCCAGCAGAGTCGTTTCCGTCATCTCGCCAAGACGAGCCCGAAGTGCAGCCAATTCTTCGCGCAGACGGATTAATCCTTCCCCAGGTTCCTCTCCCAGTTCTGCTTTCAGCTGCGCAAGGTGTTGGTCGGAGGTGCGGAGATGCTTGAGGACCCCATCGCCGGTGACCGCACGGATTCGACGGGTACCTGCCCCAATACTTTCCTCGGAGACAATCTTGATAAGGCCAATCTCGCCACTTCGCGTCACGTGAGTGCCGCCGCACAGCTCGCGGCTGAACTCGCCCACCGACACCACTCGCACGCGATCCTTCCCTTGGTACTCCTCCTCGAAATGAGCCGCAGCGCCAGATGCCTTGGCTTCATCCAGCGGCATCTCGACCGTCTTAACTTGGTGATCCTCCAGCACGACTCGATTGGCGATGTCCTCCACTTGCGCCATTTCCGCGTCTGTCATCTTTTCGAAATGGGAGAAATCAAACCGCAGCTCTTCATCGGAGACGAGAGAGCCCGCCTGAACCACGTGATCTCCCAGCACCTCACGGAGCGCTCTGTGAAGGATGTGTGTTGCCGTGTGGTTGCGGGCGATTCGCTTGCGGCGAGCTTCATCAACTACGAGTCGGCAACGATCGCCCAACTCAAACTCGCCTTTGACAGAATCTACGCGATGGAGAATAGCTCCGCTTGGATCTCTCTGAGCGCTAACAACACTGGCATGGCCAACGCGAGAGAGGTTCTCGACCATCCCTGTATCGGCAACTTGGCCACCTGCCTCAGCATAGAACGGAGTTTGCTCGCAGACAAGGAATACTAAGCCACCCTCCGCGGTTTCGCTCCTAACAAGGGTTGCTTCTGCAACGGTCGTTTCGTAGCCGAGAAATGTGGTCTGGGCTGGATGCCCGTTTAGCGAACGGTCTACGCTGATGCGCGAAGTACCTGAGCCACTGTCTTCGATTGTTACTGCACGTGAACGTTCTTTTTGAGCCGCCATTGCCTGGCGAAAGCCCTCCACGGCCACCGCTACACCTTCTGACGCGGTGATCTCTTCGGTCAACTCAAGCGGAAAACCATAAGTGTCGTATAGTTCAAAGGCGAGCTCGCCGTCGAGCATTTCTTCACCGCGTGCCCGTGCGTCATTTAGAAGCTCCTGCAGTCTCCGCTCTCCACTGCGGAGCGTCTTACGGAAGGTCTCTTCCTCACGCGCGATGGCCCGCTCTGCCAGTGAACGGGCAGAGACGATCTCTGGGTAGGCCTCGCCTAGCGTCTCGATCACCGGTTCGACCAAGTCTTTCAAAGAGCCTGGAGGAAGTTCCAACTTCTCGCTGGCGCGGATGGCGCTTCGCAGAATGCGACGAAGAACGTACCCCTGCTTCTCATTTCCAGGCAGCACGCCATCACCGATCAGGAAGACCACTCCACGAATGTGATCGGCAACGAGGTTTCGATTAGGTAAGTCTTCTTCTGCCAGTGAGCGAGACGCGGCCTCCTCGATTGCCTCGACAATTGGTCTAAACAGGTCAATCTCGAAGTCGCTTCCCGCTCCTTGTAGCACGGCAACGGTCCGCTCAAGGCCCATGCCAGTGTCGATGTTCTTTCGCCTCAGAGGTCGGAAGGTGCCGTCCTCCTGGGCGTCGTACTGCATGAACACGAGATTCCAGATTTCCGAGAACCGAGGACAATCACACGTCACTCCAGGGCAGTCCGGTCCACACGCCTTGTCCGCTCCGGCGTCGACGAAGATCTCGGAGTCTGGGCCGCACGGACCGGTCTTCCCCACCGGCCCCCACCAATTGTGTTCTTTCCCCAGCCGAACAATTCGCTCGGGTGACAGGCCGATCACGTCCCGCCAGATCGCGTAGGCTTCGTCGTCCTCCCCGTACACCGACGCCCACAGTCTCTCCTTCGGAATCGCCAGCTCTAGGGTAACGAACTCCCACCCAAGCTCAATCGCGCCTTGTTTGAAGTAGTCGCCGAACGAGAAGTTCCCCAGCATCTCAAAGAAAGTATGGTGAAACGCGGTCTTCCCGACCTTCTCGATGTCAGTCGCGCGAAAGCACTTCTGGCAGGTCGCCGCTTTGAGAAAAAGCGGATCGACTCGCCCCCACAAGATGTCCTTGAATTGGACCATTCCCGCTGAGGTGAACAGAAGCGTCGGATCTTTGGGAACCAATGACGCGCTCGGGAGGACCTTATGATCCTGTCCTGCGAAATAGTCTAAAAACAGTTTGCGAAGTTGGTCAGCACGCATGAGCATCCTCTTGTTCGAAGATGTAAGAGATTGTAGATACTTGAAAAACGTCGTTCAAATTAGTGAAGTCTTGATCTAAGGATCCTTTTTCGCCGTAATTGGGATGATCAGATATCCCTTTTCCAGCCAACATGGCTGTTAAGACCGCAAATCAAGCTTGAACCATTGAGCACTAGACCCGGCCATGATGTCGGGGATCCAGTGCGTCGCGGAGGCCGTCACCAACAAAGTTAGCACAGAGAACTGTAAGAAGGATGAACAGACCCGGGAAAAACGCAATATAGACACCGTTAGGGTAATAGAGAAATCCCTGAGCCCTGGAAAGCATGTTCCCCCAGGAAACAGCTGGAGGTTGAATGCCCAAACCGAGGAAGGAGAGCCCTGATTCGATCAAAATCGCTTCGCCAGTCATCAGCGTTGCTTGAACAATGATCACCGATACTGTATTGGGAAGGAGATGACGAAAGACGATGCGCCTGTTGGGGGTGCCAAGTGCTCTGGCAGCTTCGACGAACTCACGTTGACGGAGACTAAGGACTTGGCCACGTACCAATCGAGCTGTGCTCATCCATGATAATGCAATAATCACTACGATAATGATCACGATACTTTTGGCGTCTCCCAATAGGTCGCCAAGAGTGGTTGCCAGTTTGACTTCCGGGTTGGCAAGCAAGCCAACGAGGATTAGCAGGAGAGGGAGCTGAGGAATGGAGAGCATGATCTCAATAAATCTGCTAACCACAGCATCTAGGAAGCCTCCCCAGTAACCGGCTAACGCCCCAACTAGGCTACCTATAAGAGTTGAAGCAAGAGCAGCGGTGAACCCGACGAGCAGCGAAACGCGGCCTCCATGAAGAACCCGAGTGAGGATGTCACGGCCCAGATCATCAGTTCCAAACGGGTGCATGCCGCAACGCCACCAGAGGACGCGAGGACGAACACACTTACCGACCAATCTTGGATCATCTGGAATGCTGAGACTTGGACCGGCGAACATGTGTCTCCGGTTCTGACGCGAGTAGTTATACGGGGAAAGCCAGGGTGAAAGGATGGCGCCTAGCACCAAAATGATGATAACAGTGGCACCGAACATGGCCAGACGGTGACGGCGAAATCGTCGCCAGGCAAATCGCCAGTACGACTCGGTTCTCGGTGCGCCTGCGTCTCTGAGAATCTCCAGTTCTGGAGCACGTCGATTAGGCTCAGTCATATCGGATGCGCGGGTCTACTATTGCGTACATGATATCCGCGAATAGCGTGAATGAGAGGACCAGTAACGAGATAAAAACAAGGGACACCATTGCTACGTTGAAATCGTTAACAAGGATTGCATCGAAGATTGCCCGTCCCATCCCAGGCCAATTGAATACTGTCTCCGTAAGAATGGCTCCAGAAAACAGCAGCGGAACATTCAATCCTATTAGGGTGATCAAGGGGAGAATTGCATTGCGCAGCGCATGGTGATAAGTGATGCGGCGTTCATTGAGACCCTTTGCGCGGGCTGTAATAACA
>CAZOUO010000111.1:0-8066 GCA_964582975.1 uncultured Thermotogae bacterium
TGCCTCCTTCCACTTTTACGATCTCGGCTTTTTCAACCGTCATCCGGATCGGTTCCTCCAGCTTGCCCAGCGGCGGCACGACTGAGCCGTCAAAAACGAGCACGCCGTTGATCGTCTCAAACTTCGGCGCCCAGGCAATCTGTCCCGCCATCATGTGGGATCCTGGCAAGTCAGCGTATCCCTTGGCCAGCGTGGTGATCCGATCGGGATCGGGATTGCGCTCAAATTCGAGCTCTTCCCCAGCCGGAGTGGTGAAGCGAAAATGGGTCGTTTCAGTGGTCATCTTGTGAATTTTCTCCATGAATTCTCCTAAAACCGCATAATTGACTCGGCCAATGCAGCGGACCATCATGTCGGGATTCATACCGACAAGATTCAAATAGCGGAGCTTCTTGTTCTCCTTCACAGCGATGTTGTAGGGAGTGGAATATAGCAACCATTCGTTGTTGAATTCCACCCACGCGTCCGCTCCGTTCAACGCGCCGGTCAGTGATTCCACTGGCAACATCGGGTCAGCCGCTTCTGATACCCCCAATGGAGACGCCAGCAAAATCACCATCGGCTTCGCCCCAACGGAAAAGGCCGCACGCGCTGTGGCGTTGACAACGCGTAGATCGCTCTCGGTGTCAGCGGTAATGACAAACGTCTCTCCGGGCTTAAGTTTAAACAGTTCTCTCGTCAGAATATCCGCTGCCTTGCCTAACTCGTACTCATAAAGAAACACGCTCCACCCACCTCCTCAAAATCTCCTCGTCGATGCGTACTTCATTTCGTCGCTGTATTCGCCTCGCTAAACTCCAACTTACGCCTTTGCAGGTTTCCCGCTTGAATCGCGAATTCTCCCGACCCTGCGCCATGTTCCATACTTCAAGCTTTGCACCCAAAGAACCTTCACTCCCTCCGGATCTCCTGCCTCGTAGCCGTGAGGAGTAGTTGCCAAAAAGTGATAGCTATCACCAGGGCTCAGCTCATGAGCATCCTCAGCTATCCTTAACAACAACCTGCCTTGCAAAACGTAGCCAAACTCCTCTCCTTCGTGTGCAGCCGGGGGATAGTGGTATTTAGAAGGTATCTCTCCGATTAGTATCTCAAACTGCCGTCCTGGGAAATCCCCACTCAGAAACTGGTATTTGATACTTCCAGACGATATCTGGATATTAGGCCGCTCATCAATCTTCACGATTTTGGAGGGCGCTTGAGAAGCGGATGAAGCGTTTTGCGACTTGTTGTAACTGTTGAAGAGATCAAAAAGCGGAATCTCCAATGCTTCACAGATTGTATTCAAAGACAAGATGGAAAGAGAGGAAATACCGCGTTCTACTTGGGAGAGGAAACCCACCGAAAGATTCGTGCGCGCAGCGAGTTCGTGAAGCGTCCATCCCCTAAGCTTGCGCTGAGAGCGAATGAAGCCTCCAATTTCACCCATTCTGTCACCTGATTATAGTGAAAAGAGTCCTTTTGTCAAATTCTCTTCGGTAGTCCGCACCTTCATCATAGCGCAGATCTTTTATTTCCGAAAGCAAAATCTGCACCATAGACCTCATTTGAAGGAAGATTTTCTTTTCACTAAAATTTCGGACCAAATGGGCTAGGTGTGAAAAAACTGTCTCCAAAACCACCATGTGCTACAAAAGAGAGTAGAAATAATATGAGCGAGCTTCGAGGAGACACTCGACCTAGTATCACTGCCTTCATCGCCCCGCGAGTAGACGCTCACGAAAAGCAGAGGTGTGCCTCATCAGTGAATCTACCTATGGCGTGTTCACTACTGACTGCAAGTAGGAACACATACCACCGATTGAAGCGAGACCCAAGAGAGCCAATCTCGGACAGTGTTGAAGCCACCAGTGGCAACCCCTATAAGCCAAAGTAGGCTACAATGGCACCGTTTTGGGCATTGCGAAGTAGAATAGGCTCAGCAATCTCCCGCGTCAGACCGTATTTGTTCCGCCTAGAGAGGAGATAAGGTGCATGTGAAGTTGAGCGTGAAAGATCGACAAATGTTAGAAGGCCAATATGGTGATGCAGCCAAACTGGCCATGTCTATTTTGGTCCGTATGGCGGAAGTCTACGGCGCAACGGAGCTGATGAATGTCACCCAGGCACATGTTGATGGATGCGCTTTGATGAGCGACTCCAACTTGGAGTTTGCCGAGACGTTGGTCGCACGTGGGGGCAGAGTCTCAATCCCAACAACGTTAAACATGATCCCCCTTGACCTTCAGAACTGGCAACGGCTTAGGATTCCCAAGGCTTTCGCCGCCAAAGCGATGCGACTTGCCAAGGCCCACACCGATATGGGTTGTGTTCCCACGTGGACCTGTGCGCCATATCAGGGCTATCTCACCCCCCGCTTCGGCCAACAGATCGCGTGGGGCGAGTCCAACGCCGTCGTTTACGCCAATTCGGTGCTTGGAGCAAGAACCAACCGGTACGGAGACTTTATGGACATCTGTGCAGCGATCACTGGAAGGGTCCCCAAGGCCGGCCTTCACTTGAAAGAGAATCGGAAAGGCCAGCTTCTCCTCCGGCTCGTCGATATCTCGCCAAAGCTGCGAGAGGACGAGAGTTTCTATGTCGCGCTGGGACATCTCATGGGAAACCTGGTTCAGGACAAGGTTCCTGTCATTGAAGGCCTCCCTGTTCGTGCAACAGACGATCAACTAAAAGCGCTCGGTGCGGCAGCGGCCTCCTCTGGGGCTGTGGCGCTCTTCCACGCTATTGGGGTCACCCCCGAGGCCAACACGCTGGAAGAGGCCTTCCAGGGGAGTAACCCCGAACGGATTATTGACGTGCGGTTCTCGGACTTGAAAGCCGCTTGGTCCGATCTGTCCACTACAGCGGAGGGAGAGAAGCTGGATGTGGTGATCCTCGGCTGCCCTCATTTCTCTTTCGCTGAGTTTCGGCAACTGGCACAGACAATTGACGATCTGGGCAGCGGCTCGCGACATCCTGCGTGTAAAATGCTTATTCTAACGAGTCAGACCTCCTATTCTCTGTTGCAGCGAAGCAAGTTCGTGGACCCGCTGACGGATTTCGGAGTTGAAATCATTCTTGACACCTGCATGTTCCACTCACCGATCATCGAGCCGGAGACAAACGTCATCATGACCAATTCCGGGAAATGCGCGTACTACGCGCCTGGTCATTTGGGCGTTCAAGTTGCGTTTGGTAGCCTGCGCGATTGTATCCGATCGGCGAAAAAGGGTGTCGTCTGTCGGGAGGAATCGCCGTGGAAAAGGTCTTGACCGGTAGGTCCATAATTGCTGGGTCTGCAGAAGGGGTAGCCGTGGTCTCCTCACAGTTGATCAGCTTCTGGGGCGGCTTAGATCCCCAAACCGGCAAGATTATCGATAAACGGCATGAGCTCTGTGGAGAGACCATCACGGGGAAGGTCTTTGTGTTCCCTGGAGGGAAGGGATCGAGCACGGCAAGTGCCGTGCTCCTTGAAAGCATCAGGCTAGGAACGGCTCCAGCCGCTATCATCAATGCCCACGTTGATCCTATTCTCGCGTTGGGCGCCATCGTCGCCGAGGAACTCTACCACAAAACCGTGCCGGTTGTCGTCCTCTCGCAGGAAGACTATACGGCGATCACGGACGGGGATTGCCTGGTCATTAAGCCCGACGGGACGATAGGGATTACAGCTGTAAGCGCAAAGGAGAACCTCTAAAGGCAAGACTTTCGAAAGCCGACAACACAAAGAGAAGAGGATGCTTTTCGTCGCCAAACCGAAGAGAATCTCGATGATGACGAAGGGTGCAAAACACGACTGTTGAGGGAGGTACGTGTTGCCGGAACGAAAAGAGATGTTCGTGGGCCCAGAGGCTGCTCATCGACGCCAGATCTACAAGGGGGCTGGCTATACCCACAACGATTTCGGAAAACCCCACATTGGGATCGCCAACGCGTGGACGGAAGCCTCACCAGCACACAGGCACCTGCGGAATCTAGCAGAGCAAGTCAAGGCGGGGATTTGGCAGGCAGGAGGGGTCCCGTTTGAGTTCGGCGTCTTCGCCACCTGTGGAAACATTTCTATTGGTACAGAGAACATGAAGTACGAACTGGCCATTCGTGATGCCCTGGCCGCCTCGGTCGAGATCATGTCCAGGGTGCATCTCTTCGACGGACTCGTGTTGCTGGCATCCTGCGACAACATCATCCCAGGCCAGTTGATGGGCGCGGCGCGCCTGAACCTTCCCACAATCATGGTGACCGGGGGGCCGATGCTTGCCGGAAAATGGAGCAAGGGCACCCTAACGGCTCCCGACGTCAACGAGGCCGTCTTCGGCGCGCTTCCACTGGGCAACATCTCCAAACAGGAACTGCAGGAGATGGAGGATTGCGCGTGCCCCGGCATGGGCGCCTGCCCGGTCATGGGAACGGCCAATACGATGCAAATCCTCGCCGAGGCGATGGGGATGACCCTTTCCGGATCGGCCTCTATTCCCGCTGTCCTGGCCGACAAGAAACGCGCCGCACGGTCAGCAGGGCAGCAGATTGTCGAGCTGGCCAAGCAGAGGATTTGCCCCTCGGATATTCTCACGGAGGCCGCGTTTGCCAACGCCATCATCATCAATGCGGCCATCGGAGGCTCCACAAACGCGCCGCTGCACATCATGAGCCTGGCAAGAGAACTGGGCATCGCGATCGAACTGGACCGATTCGACGCTATCTCTCGCAGAACACCGCTTTTGGCGTCGGTCATTCCGAATGGTCCACACACGGTCATCGACTTCTACGAAGCCGGTGGGGTTCCCGCCCTACTCAAGGAACTCGAAAGCCTTCTTGAGACAGACGTTTTGACCGCTGATGGGGTGACACTCGGCGAGTTGCTCAAAGAGGCCCGCGGCACGTGCGGTGAAGCCATCTCACGGCCGGAGACCCCTGTACAATCCGAGGGTGGCCTGGCCGTTCTCAAAGGAAACATCGCACCACGGGGAGCGATCGTACGGACCTCTGCAATCAAGCCGGGGATGCTCGTGCACAAAGGCCCGGCTAAGACGTTCAACACCGATCAGGAAGCGTGGAACGCTATCATAGACGGGAAGATCCGACCGGGTGATGTGATCGTGGTGCGGTATGAGGGCCCCAGAGGGGCCCCGGGAATGAAGGAGGTCATGCTGTCGACCGACGCACTGTACCGAATAGGATTGGAAGGCTCCGTCGGACTGATCACCGACGGTCGCTTTTCCGGATTCAACCGGGGACCGATCATCGGCCACGTCTGCCCCGAGGCGATGGAAGGGGGTGTGATCGCTCTCATCAAAGACGGGGACACGATCGAGATCGACATTCCAAACCGCACGTTGACCGTTGATCTCTCAGACGCTGAACTTGAACGACGACGCGCCGACTGGCAGCCGCCAGAGCCAAAGACAAAAGCAGGATTTCTTGCGCTGTATGCCCAGCTGGCCCTGCCCGCCGACGAAGGCGCGGCGATGCAGCGATGGTCTGATTAGAAGAACCGGCAAAATCCGGAAAGGAGAAGAGGTGATGAAGCTTCTGCGATCCATCCAAGTGATCGATACCCACACCGTTGGCGAACCGACTCGCGTGATGTTAGGTGGCATTCCCTCCATTCCGGGCAAAACGATGGAGGGACGTCGCCGTTGGCTCGCCGAGAACGCCGATGATCTGCGCCAGTTCCTCCTTCAGGAGCCCCGTGGACACAATGACATGTTCGGGGCCATCGTGACCTCGCCGATCAATCCCGAAACCGATCACGGCATCCTCTTCTGTGATTGTGATGGGTATCTTGGCATGTGTGGTCACGGCACGATTGGCGCAGTGACCGCTATCGCCTCCCTCGGCTGGACACAAAAAGATGAACTCCTCCTTGATACTCCGTCCGGTTTAGTGCACACCCACATCCACTGGAAGGACAACGCTGTGGCTGCAGTCAGCTTTCAAAACGTCCCTTCTTTCTACCTGGAAACGGTCTCCATGGACGCCGTCCCCGTTCACGTCTCCTATGGCGGGAATACCTTCGCCCTGGTCGACGTTGAGGACGTCCGTCTGCACGTAGACAAGACAGCTTTGCCAAAGCTCGTGCGCCTCGGGATGAAGATACGCCGGTGGGTCAACCAACACCATGCTTTCCGACATCCTGCCAACGGCCTCCCTCTGGAAGTGCAGTTGGTGGAGTTCTACGAGAAGACAACCCCGCACCGAAACGTGGTCATCTTCGGTCGTGGTCAAGTCGATCGTTCTCCCTGTGGTACCGGTACGTCAGCAAAGATGGCGTTCCTTCACGCCCAGGGCGAGCTGGAGCTCGGCGAAGAGTACCGCTACCAGAGCATCTTAGGCACGGAGTTTATCGGTAAGCTCGCTGCTGAGACGCTTGTGGGAAATCACCCAGGCATTATTCCAGAGGTGACCGGATCAGCATATATTACTGGCCTCAACACCCTCATCTTAACAGAAGGGGATCCTTTCCCTTGTGGGTTTGCACTGAATTCGCAGTGCGAAGCGGACGATTGACACGGACCCCGATCTTGCACACAATGACCTATATATTCTCTTTTTGAAAGACCGAGGGTGACAAAGCAAGCTGAGGGGGTAATTCTTACAAAAATTGAGCGAGAAAGACACTTGTTTTAGGCTCTCTTGCGCGCGGGCTTTCTTGATCTCCTTCTGCCAAACGTGATCAAAGCGACCGGTCGAAAGGAATCGTCAGGAGTCTCTGCAGGTGGATGGCTTTCTCGAACCATCGGATCAACCCCGCGTTTCATGAAGAGGTTGTCTTTAAAAGTTGAGGTGGAACAAACCTTATGAGCGTTGTCATCCTTGATTTTGGCTCCCAGTATACGCAACTGATCGCCCGCCGGATTCGCGAGCTTTGCGCCTACTCGGTGATCTTACCTGGAACAGTCGCGGCAGGGGAGATCCAACGGCACCAGCCAAAGGCGCTCATCCTCTCTGGAGGACCGGCCTCGGTCTTCGATCCCCAATCCGTGCGCCCTGATCCTCAGATCTTTCAACTGGACCTTCCAATCCTAGGCATTTGTTACGGAATGCAGATCTTCGTACACCATTTCGGGGGCCAGGTGAAGCAGGCCGACCGCCGCGAGTACGGACGGGCTCACCTCACCCAGTACACCGGGCGGCTGTTTGGCGGCCTTTCAGAAGAGCTACTGGTCTGGATGAGCCATTCCGACAGCGTGGCCACGCTGCCCCCTGGCTGGCAGACCGTGGCGCAATCCGAGGAGAATCCCGTTGCTGCGATTGAATCCCCCGATGGCCGCACCTTCGGTGTGCAGTTCCATCCTGAAGTCGCCCACACCCCAAACGGGATGACCATTTTGGAGAATTTCCTGAGGATTGCCGGCGTTTCCCGCGATTGGACACCGCAGCATACCCTTGAGCTTTTGCTTCACCACGTGCGAGAGACCGTTGCGGGTGAGCGGGTACTCCTCGCGGCATCCGGCGGTGTCGACTCCTCCACCCTTGCTTTGCTCCTTGCCCGAGCTGGTGTGGAGCACACGGCAATCTTCGTCGATCACGGCCTGCTGCGCCTCGGTGAACAAGAGGAGGTCGAAAGAACACTCCGCAGCCTCGGAGTAAACTTGGTGACCGTTAACGCGGCCGACCGGTTCCTGCAACGGCTCAAAGGCTTTACCGATCCTGAAGAGAAGCGCAAGATCATCGGGCGTGAGTTCATCGCCGTGTTCGAGGACAACGCGAAAGCGCTGGGACCATTTTCCTTCCTCGCCCAGGGAACCCTCTATCCGGACGTGATCGAGTCCGCTGGAAGCGAAGCGGCAGCGGTAATTAAGAGCCATCACAACGTAGGTGGACTCCCAGAGACATTTGGTTTTAAGCTCCTCGAACCGTTCCGACATCTGTTTAAAGACGAGGTACGCAAGATTGCCCGACTCCTTGAGCTACCTGACGAAATTTGTTTGCGCCATCCCTTCCCTGGACCCGGGCTTGCCGTCCGCATCCTAGGCGAGGTAACTACCAAAAAATTGGCTGTCCTGCGCCGGGCCGATGCCCTGTTCATCAATGCCCTCAAAGAATGGGACCTTTACACCAAGGTTTGGCAAGCACTCACAGTCTTAACC
>CAZOUO010000112.1:0-8013 GCA_964582975.1 uncultured Thermotogae bacterium
GCCGCGCAGGGCCACCCGCGCAATCAGTTCTTTTAACTCCGTGCGGATGCCCTGTGGAATGAACTCGTGTGCCTCCTCGATGCCTATGATATATGGACGACGAAGTTTTGCAGCCAAGTTCCATAGCGCGCTCAGGTACGCCTTGAGGAATTCTGCCCTCTCCTCGGAGAGAAAGCCGCTCAGATCGAGCACAATAGGCACGTTCTTCTTCATGCTGATCTGGGCGATCTCCTCTGCACAGTCCACACCAACTTCGATCTCCACCCCTTCACCGTGTCCGACTACCAGTACCTCGAACTTCTCTTTCAGTCCGAAGTATTCGCCGTCGATGTCGACGATGGAGAGCGGATAGTTGTGCTTGAGGAGTTCCTCGAAAATAACGCCCGCGGTGTTCGACTTCCCCGATCCCCGGATTCCAAGAATGGCGATGCATTGACCGATGATCTGTTCCAGGTCAAGGGCGAGGTCATTGCTAATGTGAAGTGGGATTCCCATAGTAAAAGCCTCTCAAGCGGTCTAGGATATTCTAGAATCGCACGCACCCAACCAAGCCGGAACATTCACACTGTATCTTTCCTGCCAAACGCCGATGATTATGAACCTATCCATCTCCTTTCCACCCGGATTTGGCATTTCGAGACTATCGGAAGGCCTCAGCCTTTTTCAGGGCGCATGTCCCGTCGAACGATGCTCTACTTCCCTTGATCTTGTTGGGAGAGGAGGGTGTGTGCTTCGGCAAGGGCCTCCTCCCGAGTCGTGATTTCGCCAGTGAGGATCCGGTCATGGATCATCTCGAGGATCTTGCCGAGCGCGGGACCTGGCTGCATTCCCATCTCTAGCAGGGTATGCCCATCGATCAGTTGCCGAGCGCGTTTTAGGCTGCAGACTTGATCGATGTGTTCGATGACGCGCAGAGTCTCTTGTAGGATTGGACCCCAACCCGATGAGCGGTGAGCACTCGCTTCGCAGTCCGCCACAAGGACCTGCAACAGCTCGAAGAATCGCGGGAAACGCTCCTGAAGCGTTTTTGCCTCGGGGACTTCCCCCTCGCTCAGCAAGCGGACCTGTTTTCCTCGACCCATCTCCGGGAAGTTGGCTATTCGCATATGGTTCTTTATCAGGAAGCAAAGTCGCGAGTTCTCCTGACGGCTTAGGCGGAGTCTCCGGCCAATTGTCTTGGCCATGCGAGCACCGACGGCGCAGTGGCCGCCCATGTTCACCCCACCGCTCCGTTCAAAAGCGTAGGGTTTGCCGACATCGTGCAACAATACGGCAAACTTCACCAGCGGGTTACGGATAAACCCATCGGCCACCTCCATTGTCGCAAGGGTATGAACATACACGTCACCTTCTGGGTGGTAGGCCTCCGGCTGGGGGACACCCTTCATTGCGACCACCTCGGGAAGGATGAAGTTTAGGAGGCCGAACTCATCGAGAAGAGTAATTCCACGCGCCGCCTGGTCAGTTCTCAAGAGGCGGAAGAGTTCCTCTTGGATACGCTCCCAGGAGAGGGATTGGATCTGTTCAGCATTCTCTTGAATTGCTGCCGCCGTATCGGGATCAATCTGTCCGTGGATCTGACAAGCGAACCGAACGGTCCGCAACATCCGCAGGTAGTCCTCGGCAAAGCGAATCCGTGGGTCACCGATTGCCCGGATACGCCGGGCTTTCAGATCCTCAATCCCTCTTACGAGGTCGATTACCGTGCCATCTTTGGTTGCAGCCAAGCCATTTATCGTTAGGTCTCGGCGTTTAACGTCGCCCTTCAGGTCGCGCACAAGTTCGACCTTGCCAGGCCAGCGGCCGTCGTATTTCCCTTCCACGCGGAAGGTGGCCACTTCGACCTCGCGGCCATCGGGTGCGACGATGATCGAAACCCCAAACTCCTCTCCTACTCCAACAATTTGATGATCAGGAAAGAGTCGGCGAATCTCATCGGGAAGGGCGGAAGTCGCGATGTCCACTTCTTCCGGTGGATAGGTAGCCCCCGGATCAAGTTGAGCGAGGAGCCCGTCGCGCACCACTCCTCCAATGAGAACCGCCTCATGGCCTGCCCCAGTCAAGCGATCGAGGATCTCCTTAGAGAACGGGCAGTGTGAGAAGAGTTTGTCGATGTCAATTCGGTAATCGACCGTCATTCCGTGCTCGACTATACCGGGCAGGAGTGAAGCCGTGCAAGGCCCGTTGTCCTGACATCCAAACGAAGTGTAGAAAAGCTAGAGACCGTTCCAAAGGGGCTCCGAAGGCTTTACAAAAGGTGCTGAAACTTTCCCCGCGGCTGGGTGTATATCACTGGAAAGGAGGTGCGCAATGACTTTAACGGCGTGGTTGCTTCTGTCCTTCTTTTGGGCATTTTGGATCTTTGCCTTCGCCGGTTGGTGGTGCGGGTGCGGCGGATGCTGCTAAGAGGATCGGGTCTTAGAGCGAAGCCCCCTTTTCCCCACGTTAGAAACGAAGAGAGCATAGAAGGCGAGATGCCATAGGGAATCTTTGTCATTGTCTTAGGGCGCATATTAATGCCATTTCCTGGTAGTGATGGGTTGGCGCGGCCAATTCTTTTCTGCACATCGATGTACTACCATACAAACCACACTAGGGGAAAACCAATTTCCGGTGTAGCCTTTTATGGCGCATCTTTCGGTCATTGTGCGCGGTTTATCCTTTCTGGTCGGCTGTTGTGTCCCTTGTCAAATCGGAATGGCTGATTGACAGCCTGCCTCTACGGCCGGCGCTACGGGGCCTTATCGGGGAAGTGAATGACAAATTTGGCTCCGTTGTTGCCCGAACGCTCCTTGACCCCACAGACTCCTTGCGTATCCTATCGCATGTTCTCTGATGTAGGTAATTGCAGAAATTGAGAGAACGATTGGCGAATCTTCCTATGCTGTTACAGAGTTGAGGCAGTCCATGAGGGCCGAGTGACCGTTCGAAAGGTCTTTTCACACTTTGGGTTGCGCACGGCTTTCGGTTAGTCGGTTTTGCGAATGGAACCGTGGGTAGTGTCATGTATGCGTGGATCTTTTTCGCAATCGGTGTTTTCCTCACTGCCAACTTCATCGGTTTTTCGAACTACGCCGCCGAGCTCGCACCACCTGGGAAACGAGGGACATGCATCGGCCTGTTTAACGCGGTAATGTGGAACGATCGTGGTGTGGTCCACCGCCGGTCCGTCGGTCTACTTTGCCGCTGGAGCAGGGCAGGCCTTCGCGTCGATAAGAACAGTTAGTATCTGGCCAGGCACTCCTGAAAACGGGCTTCTGTCAAGACGGACCTTGAGGAAAGCTTCCTACCCCAAAACCGATACGAGAAAGACACCGCCAAAGACCAAAATCGCTCCCGCAATCGAGCGAGCAGTGGGGCGCTCGCGGAGGAGAAGAATACTGAACAGAAAAGCGAAAAGGGTCATCGAGCCGTGGATGGGCACAAGGAGACTTGCTGGAGCGAGCTTGAGGCCATTGAGCCAGAGGATCCAGCCAAGAACGAAGCTAAGGAAGGCGGTGAGCAAGGCGATCTTCAGGCCGCCCCATGGGTAGTGAAGTCGGTGTTTTGTGCTCTTCAAGGCAGCAACGAGACCCCAGCTGACGCCAGCGATGGCTACCGCGATCAGCTGGTAAGTGATGGGTGTCATTCCATGGTTGAGGCAATACTTGGCGGGAACAGTCTCTGCCACGCCCCAAAGAATCCCTGCCGCGAGAGCAAGAAATGCGGCCAACGCAGAATGGGTGCTTGAGAAAGCCTCCTCACGGCGGATAGATAGGACATAAGCACCAACGACAACCAGGATAGCGGCGATATAGATTATCAATTGGGGTCTTTCACCGAGAAAGAGAACGGCAGCGACCACTCCCCAAAAGGGAGCCGTGGTGGACAAGGCGGTCGCCTTGTGCGCAGGTATCTTCTGAATGGCAACAAAAAAGAGCAGGCTGCCGACAAACGAGTCAAGAAAGCCACCCAGGACCGCGATGCCCACGAGGTCAAATCCAGAAAAGTTGAAGCCTGCGGTTAGCAGCCCATAGGGCCCGATAAATACCAGCGCGAATAGCGGGCGGATGGCAGCAAACGATACGAAGTCCATCCGTTTCAGTCCCACCTTGACCAGGACCATTACAGAGGCCCAACAAATAGAGGCTCCCAGGGCGAACAGGATAGCCAGTGTGTTCATGGCGTTCTCATCCTCGAGGTGGTTTACTCAGCACAAAAACAAGCGGATGCAACCGTTGCGCTGAGAGAATAAACCAAATCCTGTGATAGCTGCAACACGATGAGATGTGAAGATCCTCCAAAGGATTTTCAGGGAGCAGATCATTCGGCCCGAGATCGCCCATTGTGTTGTCCAGCTTGGCGTCCAAATCGATGATCTCATTTACTAGCCGTAGAGCCGCATGCTGTTGGAGTATGCGATAAACTTTTTCGATAGTGAGGAATTGTCCGCTGGAGTGAGCACCTGGAGATAGGTTTTTGAGAAAACGGTTTGGCGTGGTCAATAACAGGTAGAAAAGGAGTACTTATTCATGGCACTGCTAGCAAGTGATGAGCACCCAGCAAGTCCTCGCGATTCCACAGTTCCTTGGGGTGGCCTTGTTTATCTGTGCATTGTTTATCTTGTATGGGGAAGCACCTATTTGGCAATCCGAGTTGCTGTTCGAGAAGGCTCTGGATTTACACCGTTTGTGATGGGAGCAATGCGCGTGCTCGCGGCAGGTAGCCTACTCCTTTTATGGTCAGCGTGCAGGGGGCAAAGGGTTCGGCTGTCCGCAAAAGAATTCGCCATTCTGGCAGCCTCTGGCGGCTTGCTGTGGACTGGTGCAAATGGTTTGGTAATGTGGGCCGAACAACACGCACACTCAGGTTACGCCGCGCTGCTGATGGGCGCGGTACCCATTTGGGCTGCGGTGATCGAGTCCTTTCTTGATCGACGAGTCCCTACCTTGCTTCTTGTCACCTCGCTTTTGATCGGGTTTGCCGGCCTTGGTCTGCTGACGGCTCCCGTTCTTAGGATGGGCACTCGGGCCGATTGGTCTGCCGTCTTAGCGCTGCTTGTGGCACCAATCTGTTGGGCTTCAGGATCGCTGCTGCAACGTCGAAAACCGGTCAAGGTCAACCTCCTAGTAAGCGCAGGCTACCAACAGTTATTCGGTGGAATAGGGTTTGTTCTGTTGGTGCTCTTTTTCCACGAACCTTTCCCTAACCCGACTCTGCAAGCCTGGGGTGCATGGGGGTTCTTGGTAGTTCTTGGTTCACTGCTGGGGTTCACTGCTTTTGTCCAAACACTGAGACTTCTACCAACGAACATCGCAATGACCTACGCATACGTCAATCCGGTGATCGCGGTCATTCTCGGCTGGCTGATCCTCAAAGAGCCAGTCACCTTGTGGAGTCTTGGCGGGATGGTGCTAGTACTACTTGGAGTGAGTGGAGTTTTCCGCGAACGCTACGGGAAGGTGCCCAAGAAAAGATAGTCCGACCGCATGTACTGATTGCTGCCTGGATCGTTTCTGAATTGGACAACGAAAGCTGACGTCACGTCTTCTACTAGTTGGCACTGATCGGGGCCCAGTGGCTACGGGTAGAAGTTGGGTACCGTCCTCTTCCGTGTTGCAACCTGACAAGGGCCAACTCAATCGATAACGAATGATTCCAGGTCTTTGAGAAACGAAGGGTCGATGTCGGCGCCATGCCCTGGCGTATCGGGAAGGGTGACTGTCCCACCCTCTCCGTAGGTCATCCCGCCTACGACCGGATCTGCAGACAACATATCCGCACTATCAAGGTCTGCAAATTTAATATTCGGGCGTGCAGAGACAACGTGTGCTGCTGCAGTCAGTGCAAGACGCGTCTCGCTCATGCATCCCATCATGCAACGGATGCCAGCTGCCTCAGCAACTGCGTTAATCTTGAGTGCGGTGTGGATGCCACCCGCTTTGGAAAGCTTGATGTTGAGGTAGTCGCAGGCCCCCATTGAGAGCAATTTGAAGGCATCGTGTTCGTCAAAGAGAGATTCGTCAGCCATGATTGGGATTGTCGTGCTAGTGCTCACCTTTCGCAGGGACTCAAAGTCCCACGCCGCCACGGGTTGTTCGCAGTACTGAATGCCTTGGTCTTCCATTCCCTTCAAGGCCTGCAAGGCGGAGACGCAATCCCAGCCTTGGTTGGCGTCGATTCGTAATGGAAACTCCGGTCCCAGGGCCTCGCGGATGCGACGGATGCGCTCGATATCCTCTTTCGGAGTTGTCCCCAGTTTAACCTTCACCGCTGGGAAGCCGCGCTCCTTAAGGGCGAGCGCCTCTTTCATCATCTTTTCGGCCGTGTCGATACCGACGGTGCGGTCTGTCAGAATCGTGCGTTTACCTCCTGCGAGAACGGCATACAAAGGTAAGCCCGCAGCCTTGCTGAGCAGATCGTATAACGCCATGTCGAAGGCGGATCTCACGGTGGCATTATGGACGAAGTAGCTCTTAAGTTCGTGCAATCGACCGTTGATGTCCGATGGGTTTTTTCCGATCAGTAACTTTGCCAACTCCTGAGCGGCTGCCAGGTCCGTGGCCTGCGTTTCGCCCACGATGGGCGTAAAGGGGCTGGCTTCCCCCATGCCATACAGGTCCTTGTCCGTATTAATCTTGATCAATACGTTCTCGGCAATCGTCGTCTCCCCAAGTGCAATACGAAACGGCGCCACCAAAGGAATATCCGCTTTGTAAATCTCTACGCCTACGATCTTCATCATCAATCACACCTCCCAGGATTCTTTTGCTAGCCTTTACGACATTATTTTCTATGAAGACTCTATCATCCTACTCTTTGGGCCGGTTTTCGGATTATTTGGTGTGTTTGAGCACCATGATAACCATCTGCCTTATCTGCGCAAACTCCAGAAGATTCATTTGGAGTTTTGAAGCCAACGCTCAAAGCCAATTAAAGACGCGGGACGGACAATGTTAGCAGCACAAAACTATCTCGACACTTGGAGAGAAATTGTCGGCTGTAGTGGACTGCTTTCGAACTGTCTTCGCTAAGCAAATCATGAAATGGGGAACGGCATCACGGTACGCGAGATGCTTTTTGTCGCAAGCCTGATACCATAGTAACCCACTGCGCGGCTCTTTGTTCAAAGCCGTTAACTTTTGTTGGTGGAGGAAAGCGGAGGATGGAGCAGACTTCGAAGTGGTTGGTATTGTGGGAGAGGTTCGGTCTTCATCCTGCGATCTATCGCCCCTTGTTGCGGCGAGCTTACCCGGTCGTCCTGGGAATGCTTTCTTTCACTCTGCTGAGCGTGGTCGATACCGCGATGCTTGGCCGGCTGGGCGCAGGGCCTCTCGCCGCCGCCGGGATCGCTTCTGTTGGATTCTTCGCGATCGTCTTTTCACTGGCTGGAATCGGGATTGGCGTCCAGACTTTGACATCCCGCCGCTACGGGGAAGGGAGCCGCGTCCAGTGCGGTGAAGTATTGGGCGCGGGGTTGCTGCTCGCCCTCATCGCAGGTATCCCAATTTCGGCAGCCGCTCCCGGGTTTGCGAAACTCATCGCCCCCATATTGTCTGGTGACTCAGTCATCGTAAACATGGGTGAGATCTACCTACGATATCGCTTCTTTGGGGCCGCTTTCTTCCTCCTGAATTGGGCGTATCGAGGATTTTACAACGGGTTGGGCGATACGAAAAAGCAGATGATCTATGCCATGTTGATGACCGGAGTGAACATCATCCTCGATTACTTCCTGATCTTTGGCCATGCGGGATTCCCCCGCATGGGAGTCCAAGGCGCGGCGATTGCCTCCAGCGTGGCGACCGCTGCAGGGACCCTGTATTTAGTTGCAGTCAGCTTTCGGGGTCGTTATCGTGTGCCCTACCAACTCTATCGAAATGTGGCCCACTTTGCTCATTGGTTCGGTTCGATTCTCCGTCTCTCTGTCCCCGTGATAGGGCAACGCTTCCTAGCCGAAACCAGCTTTTTCATCTTCTTTCTGATTGTGTCGCGAATTGGAACGCGGGAGTTGGCAGCAACAAACGTGATGAG
>CAZOUO010000113.1:0-7936 GCA_964582975.1 uncultured Thermotogae bacterium
ATCGTCACGAGGAGGCCTGAAGTGTCAACACCATTCCGGAACTGGACACCCTAGCGGACTCTGGCCAAGACGCAAATTCTGAGCAAGGATGCAAGAGATGGATGATGCCATAATTAAGACGTTCCTGAAGCAAGGGGAATCCGAAACCCTCGAATTCAAGAGGGCCGATGCAGATTTTGCCGGAATAGCAAAGGCCATCTGTGCATTCGCCAATTCGAAAGGTGGGACAGTTGTCATCGGTGTCACTGAGGAGGGCGAGGTGCAGGGCGTTAAGAATGCGGAGGAACGTAACATGGCATTGAGACGGACTGTCCGCCAGGAGGTATCTCCTCAGCCATATATAGCGTCCGCCGTTGTGGATGTCTCGAAGGGGCGACAAGTAATCGTCTTGGATGTTCCATCGTCCGAAGACAAACCCTACACTTATCAAAATAGCATATTCGTCCGCCAGGGCACACAGACGATTGAAGCGAGCGGTGAAGCGATCCGTAGGCTGATTTCGGAGCGTCATCCGAGGTACGCAAGATGGGAAAGACAGTTGGCTCTGGGTACAACATTAAGGGATCTAGACGATCGAGAGATCTTGCTCACCGCCACACATGCGAACGAGTCTAACATGGCTGATTTTGGCGCTGAGTTCACGCCTCGGTCGGTGCTAGAAGTACTAGGGCTTGTCGAAGGTGAGACAGTATGCAATGGAGCTATAGTGCTTTTCGGGAAGCGCCCTACGCTGAAGTTTCCCCAGACACGAATTCGTGCAGTGAGGTACTCGGGGGCCGGACGAGAGAATCTTGCTGATAGCCGAGTATTCGAAGGAAACGCATTCACGCTGTTGGAGAAAGCTACTTCCTTTCTTGAAGCTCATGTACCGGTTCAATCAGCGATTCCCACAGACAGACTCCAACGAAAAGAGGGGCCCGCTGTACCATTCGCCGCGGTTCGTGAAGTACTTCTAAACGCGGTGGCCCATCGGGATTATGCAGCACCCGATGGGGGAATCATCATGTCGGTGTATGCTGACAGGGTGGAGCTTTGGAACTCCGGTTCGCTACCTGAAGGAATCTCGGCGTCCGACCTAAGAACAATGTCAGTTTCTCGTCCTCACAATCCAGATATGGCGCATGTTCTTCTAATCCGCGGATATATGGAGCGAGTGGGTTCTGGCATTCAAAGAATTCTGGGGGCCTTCAAACAAGCAAAGCTACCGGAGCCCGAATGGAGAGAGACGGGTGGAGGCATCATGGTGATTCTGAGGTGGCGAGAGCCCGAAGTCGAGATAAACGAACGACAGCGAAGACTGCTCGAGACCTTGCTACCTGGCGAGGCGGTCAACATTTCCAAGTATGGGAAGGAATTTGCCACAAACGTGAAAGAACGTCAGGCAAGAGCGGATCTGAGGGAGCTTGTGGATCTAGGGTATCTGCGGATGCGAGGTAAAGGTAGGTCAACAGAATACGTCCGTACCGAGCAGGAACTGCTGTGAATCCGGCTCTTTCGGGCATACTGTGGGCTGCCAGCTAATGCCGGGTGGTGCCGGGATTTATCGGGCCAAAGGAAGCACTGCTTCATCGCATGCTATAAGGTTTTCCGCTAAGGAGGAGATTGGGATACAGTGAGGTGCTCACAATTCGACGATTATTTCTCTACGCTTGTTATCCCTGCTCTTGGGCATAATCGGCCTGCCCCATGACTTCTGCCGCTCGTGTTTCCGGAACTTGACGGCAGTATCCGGCATTCGCAGAGCTGCCGGATACTGCCGAATTCCCAGCACCCTGAGAGGCTGGAGTGCCAACCGATAGAAACAGGGGAACTCAGGTGGCGAGAGAAGTCGAAAAGTTTTCTGATCTTGCTTTCGGTCTTCAGATGATCGTTTCTTACCTGGCTAATGCCGCACCACGAGCAGTTCGTATGTGCCAATGAACTAAACAAGACCTATCACCTGTTTGACTTCTGATGTTGGATATATCCCTGCGCGTGGCTATTCAGCCTTCCCTTCCATACCTCGGCCGAGCAGCTCGACGATGTTGGCCTTCGCATCGATCACGGGTTCGATTAGCGGTGTGGCGCAGGTCATGAGGGTGGTGACGCCGGGGCCGTGTCCGGCACGCAGGCAGTCGCTGTGAACGACGATGCCGATGGTCACCGCGCCTTTGCGATAGGCGCGTCCGTAGCGGTTGTCGTGGTCCATCAGGGCAACGAAATCCCCGAACCGGAGCTTGTCGAGGTGATACTCCTTCACCGTGTCCGGGTCGCTGGTCATGATGTCGTAATCCCCTGAGGCGACGTGTGCCGAACCGAGGCCAGAGCCCATGCAGGCCGCCGGAACGGTTGTCGTCACCGGGACGCGCAGCGTCCCGTTACCGGCTTCCTCGGTCTTCATCTTCTTCAGCAGCTCTGGGTCGAGGTTGAACAGCGTGATGTCCGGGTAATCGGTCAGCTTCAAACCTTGTCCTCTGGCGCGGATGAGGATCTTGTCCTCGTAGGAGAGCTTCTCCTTCACCGAGCGGAGAAACTCGACGATCACGTGCTCGGATCCGCCGTGATGGCCGATGACATAGCCGGTGGCATCCTTGGCATCGCCGGAGATGACCTTGGCTTCGTTTCCGGCGCACGCGTACATCTGGAGCGAGACGTTGGGATGTTTGAACGGCTCTTTCGTGTCGGCGGTACAACTGACGCTCGGCTCGACGTGATCCCCGGCCCAGCCGAACGCCGGATCACCGGCCGCGACGTTGAGAGTGATGCCCCCGATCGCCGGTAGGATGAACGGAGCCCCCTGATGATCGACCCCCCAGTGGGGCCGCGTTTTCGGTGGACCGGGTTGACACTGCAGAAAAAACTCGACGACGCGATCTTCGTTGGTTTCAAGCATGCTTCCTCCCAAGATTCTGACAAGCACCTTGACCAGGACCAAAAAACACGGCTTCTCACCAACGGCCAAGGTACTTAAGTGGTTACCTCATTGTACCCGGTTGGCGTTCCGAAGGACACCGGAAAGAAGTAGCGCTAGGGTTTGCGATCAACATTGACGCTGTTTCCGCATTGCTTTGTCGTTCATTGCGTAGCTACGACCGCCGCAACCAGAGATCCGATAAGAAATACGTCAGCGTGGCAAGAGCGATAGTTCCGTTGAGAAAACCGATCGGCACGTCGGTTCGGACTACCCTCCCAAAGGCGATGGCGATCGTTGCAAGTGCCAGTACAGCAACTACGAACGCGTTTCGTGCGGCTTTGTTGCTGAGTGCTTGTGTGCGCTCATCCCGCCGCAGAGCCGTGACGCCAAACTTGGGATGAACGGCGTACCGCCCGCTGCGCGGTGCCCAAAGAAAGAAGGCAAAAGCAGTCGCGGCTGCAAGGAGAGCCATCCACCACGACGCGCCGGTCAGCACAAACAGACCGCCCAATGCTGCTGATATCACCGTACGACTGATGTAATACCGAGAAAGTCCTCTCATGCCTCTCCTCCTTTGTTGTCGTCCAGCCAAAACACATCTTCCAGCGAAGCACACAATACGTCTGCAAGCCGCAGCGCCAATTTGACCGAAGGCACGAACTTTCCCTTCTCGACAGCGATGATGGTCTGACGCGTCACCCCCACTCGCTCAGCAAGGGACACCTGCGTGAGTCCTTGCTGCAGACGCAGTTCCCTCAAGCGATTGTAGAGTTCCATTGGCCGCTCCGATGTAAAGTTTGCTTTACATTGTACGGCAACCATGTGCTATGTCAAGTATGGTTTACATTGGCAGTTAAAAGGGCACACGTCGCCTGACAACAAGGAAGGAGGGAACTCCGGTGTCAGAATACTCATTGCAGACTCGGCTGCTTCCGAAAGCGTGCCTTTGCCTTGATGGGTGTTCGCAACTAGACTGGAACAAGGCTTTTGCATGAGTAGGTAGGGCAGGTGGACTCAAAATGGACGGAGAGTACTTATCGTGAAGCAGAGCCCAGTAGAAACGATTGATCCTGCTTTGGCTGCGATTGTTCGTCGGTTGGTGGATGCATACCAACCCGAACGAATCTACCTGTTTGGCTCACACGCTCGCGGTGACGTTGGACCAGATAGCGGCTACGATTTGATGGTCATTGTCCCAGATGACGCTCCGCTTGAACGTCGTCGTAGCCGATTGGCCTACGAGCGACTGTGGGGTACGAAGACGGGTGCGGATGTGCTGGTCTGGACCCCCGTCAGGCCTTCGAACGACGACTTCACCTAGCAGATTCGCTGTCTGCCCGGTCGAACGGGAAGGGAGGCTGCTGTATGCCGAATGACCTGTCTCCCGGCGAGTTGGAGGAATCAAGCTGCGAAGAGGCGGAGCAAGCTCTGGGACTGGGACAAGAGGTCCACGAGGCCATTCTTTCGCGGTTGACCCCGGAGGCCCAGCTATAGGGACGCAAGTTGGAGATCTGACCTTCTTGTGGTCCGTGGATTCATTAAGCTCCTGACTCTGTCTCTTCTCGTGCGTCGGAAAACATTGAGCCACCATTGCTGGAAGAACGTTTTCCACTTGAAAACGCAGATCGATTAGCCTATCGTATTACAATAATTATATCGATGGAGGTTCAGTATGGAGGCGGTGAAGATTTCGCCGAAGTATCAGGTTGTCATCCCCAAGAGGTTGCGAGAAGCACTCCACCTGACGCCGGGGCAGAAAGTCCAGATGATCGCGTACGAGGGTCGCATCGAGATGATCCCGGTGAGGAAGATATCCGACATGAGAGGATTCCTTAAGGGAATCGATACAACTGTTGAACGAGAGCCTGACAGAATATGAATCTCGTCGATTCCTCCGGTTGGCTGGAGTTCTTCGCGAACGGGCCGAATGCTTCATTTTTTTCCAACCCGCTAGAGAAGGTTGATGAACTCCTCGTTCCCACTGTGTGTATCTACGAGGTCTTTAAGAGCGTACTGCGACAGCGGGATGAAACGGCCGCTCTCCAAGCGGTGGTGCTGATGAAACAAGGGTCAGTAGCAGACCTTACGGCGGAGATCTCAATGATGGCAGCAAAGCTCAGCCTTACGCAAAATCTCCCCATGGCCGACAGCATCATTCTTGCCACAGCACTTCTGCACCAGGCGACCATCTGGACGCAAGATGTTGACTTCAAGGGGCTTGAAGGCGTCCAGTACGTCGAAAAACGGACATGAACATCCGCCCTGCCACTGTTGAGGATGTGCCTGCTCTCACCAGGGTTCATGTGGACGCTTGGCAGGCAGCATATCGTGGTGTGGTGCCGGATTCGTTTCTGGAGCAAATCACTGTCTCAAAGAGAGACGCGTCCTTTCGCGAGTTTCTGTTGAAGGATTCTCCAGAAGCAACGTATGTTGCTGAAGAGAGCGAAGGGGTGGTAGGCTTTCTCACGGTAGGCCCCTGTAGAGACGCGGACGTTGATGAAAACAACACGGGAGAAATCTGGGGAATCTACATCGCACCGAAGCATTGGCGAAGAGGAATCGGTAGGCACCTTGTTGCGAAAGCACAAGAGATTCTCGAATGTCGTGGGTATACGGAAACGGCTCTCTGGGTATTGGAGCAGAATAAACAAGCGCGTAGGTTTTACGAGGCGCTTGGCTTTCGGCCAGACGGCGCGGGCAAGGAGCTCAATTTCGGGGTGCCCGTGAGGGCCGTTCGTTACAGAAAATCCCTGGCGGGTGTAGAAGGAGGACCCGGTGGCAGATCTTAGACTCGTTACTTACTGCGGTCTCTACTGCGGACTGTGTGCCGAGCGGGTACGAATTCCTCGCCAAGCAGGTGCGCTGAAAGAGTCGATGAGCAAAGAGGGGTACGAGCACTGGGGCAAAGAGCTTCCTGGTTTTGATGAGTTCTGGAAGTTCCTCGATCGCCTCTGCGATCCCGACAAAGCGTGCGCTGGGTGTCGCCAGGACGGCGGTCCGCCTTTTTGTACCATCAGAAAGTGCGTACGTGAACAAGGAATTAAAGTCTGTGTCTTTTGCGAAGACTATCCGTGCAAACGGGTGCTGGAAATCGCCAAGGGCTATCCCACGCTCATCGCCGATGGAAAAAGGATGAAAGAGATCGGGATCGAGGCTTGGATTAAAGAGCAGGAAGAGCGAGCAAAGACCGGATTCGCCTACGTCGACATTCGTTGCCATCCGTACAAAGTCCCTGACGAATAGGCGCTTCCTTTGTCTTAGGCTGTGAAAAAAGGGTTCGTTGCTGCTTTGAGTGCCAGAGTTAACCTTGTCCGAAGCCCTGCGATAAGCAAACTTAGGAATCCAGGAGGAAAGACAACCCGAGATTCTGATACGACGAATCAGGAAGTTGATCCTCTTCCTGGTCTCCTGGATTCTTAAGAGATAAACGGTTTTGTGTTCAGGAGGTTACCAATGTTGACAGAAGGTTGTCCAAGGACACCGATCGCCTACCTGCCGACGCCGATTGAGCCCATGCCGCGCCTCACAGCAAAGCTGGGCGGTACACAGCTGTGGATCAAGCGGGACGACCAAACCGGCCTCGCCACCGGCGGTAACAAGACCCGGAAACTGGAGTTTCTTGTGGCGGACGCCTTAGCCAAAGAGGCGGACACCCTCATCACGTGCGGCTCGGCACAGTCCAATCACGCCCGCCAGACGGCAGCAGCCGCGGCCAAGTTCGGCCTGGCATGCACGCTCGTCCTAAGAGGAGAGGAACCGCCAGAGGATAGAGGAAACCTCCTCCTCGACCGTCTATTGGGAGCGGATGTGGTGTGGGCCGGAGATCGACCCGTGATGGAGCAAGCCGAGGAAACCGTAGACAGGCTGCGGGTAAGGGGAAAGCAGCCTTATGTGATTCCTGTGGGCGGAAGCAACCAGATTGGGGCGCTCGGCTACGTCGCCGCGCTGGAGGAACTGCTCACCCAGTGCACTGAAAGCGGACTGCATTTTGACCACATCGTGTTTGCCACCTCCGGCGGCGGTACCCAAGCTGGCATGGTGGTAGCGGCGAAGGCACGCGGCTACGTGGGGCAAATCCTTGGCATCAGCATCGACGGGCCCGCAGAGGCGCTACAAGGAAACCTAGCGGAGCTTTCAACGGCAACGGCGAAACACTTGGGATTGGAACTGTCTTTCACTCCGGAGGATTTCGTCGTGGAGGATAGCTACATTGGAGAAAGATACGGGATCATCGGGGATCTCGAGCGAGACGCGATCTATACATTGGCTCGTACCGAGGGGATACTCCTCGATCCCGTCTACACCGGCCCCGCTTTCGGTGGACTGCTCGACCTAATCCGCGGCGGCGCTTTTGCGCCAGATGATCAGGTGCTATTCTGGCACACTGGTGGAACCGCAGGACTGTTCGCTCGCACCGATCTCGTCTAATTAGACACGGTTAGGGAGCGTCTTCGCCTTTTGAGAAGACGCCCCAGTACACATCACAGTAGTTCCAGAAGTCGCTGTGGGAGAGATCCCTGGCGCATTGTTTGCCAGTCCATAGATGGTACTTGGGAGAGGGCGGGGCTGCGTTGTGTTTGCCCACATGATTCAGGAGCCTCAGGAACGGCTCGCATCGGTTGTCCCGATAAAGCTCGATCGTCGATTCCAAGTCCCCTCTGGACAGGCGTGCATCGCGATCCCACTGCGCGAGGAACGTGGCGCATTCACAGAGGTAGTCAGGATCCGCGGCGCTAAACAGATAGTCCTCCGGACGACTGAATCCGTTGATCACGGCGGCATTCTTTGCCGATGAGACGTGCAAAGCTCGATTCAGCGCGACGTAGTAGCGCCTCAGATTGACACTCGAAACGACTAGGGAATCCTGGGATACGTCCGAAAACAGGAGCTCATCGAGCGTTTCGACGAGGCTGCCTGTCCATTCGCCGCCGGTGTCGTGAGGATTGGGATCGTTCCCAGGATCTAGGTCGTTGTATGCGATCTCGTTGGTGCCTGACGCGGTCCAGACCCTCATTGTGTTGCTGTGTGCCGCCAGTTCAGGGA
>CAZOUO010000114.1:0-7934 GCA_964582975.1 uncultured Thermotogae bacterium
GTTCAGCAAGACGGGATCGGGGTTCCTCACTCTCAAGCAGGTCGAGAGGAGCGCGGTAAACAGCACGCGCCTTCTCGCCCTTGCGCAAGAGGATGGCGTCTTGTAGCGCCGGAACATCGTCGTGAATGAACACGTCAATCAGAGTGGGAATGCGGTCACGCTCCACTTCGAGAAGCTCGATCAACGCTTCGAGTTCCTCCTCCAGGGTGCGGGCGAGATCCTCGTGGCGTTCTCGTGTTGGGGAGCCCTTTCGGATCCAGATACGGAAATTCGTGCTGCGGTTGGTCACCATGTCTCGAGTTCCTGGCTTCGAAAGCGGTTCCACCACCAAGACTAGAATAAGAACCACGATCCCTGCTGCAATTCCGGCAAGGACGAGCCCTCCGAGTAGACTAGTCACTGGATTGCCAAAGATTAGTCGCCGTAGACGTACGTCTCGCATGTCAGGTGATTATACCTAATCGTTGACCTTGGCTATGCAATGGTCCAGAGTGTAAATGTCGCTTGGCTACGGTACTGCGTTGACAGGGGGAAGGAAAGTAACTATACTAATCGGATTAGGGTTTGGACGTACGTTGCAGTAGAAAACCAGGAGGCTGGCCATGGAGATCCTGAAAGTCGCATCCAACTCAAACCCAAACTCGGTCGCCGGGGCGATCGCTGGTGCTTTGGAACAGGAGGGGGTCGTAGAGGTCCACGCGATCGGTGCCGGTGCAGTTAATCAGACGGTGAAGGCGATTGCCATCGTGCGGCGGTTGGTCGGGAGGGAGACTGGCGAGGCTGAGATCAAGGTGATCCCCGGTTTCATGGAACTGACCATCGCAGGGGAAGAAAAGACCGGGATCCGTTTCGTGATCGAGAAGTAGCCTCTTCCACCTTCAGCGTATTTCATATCCGTTGGCATCATGATGAAATCATTGAAGTCGCTCGTTGCGGAGTTGCTTGCCGATTCGTGGCAAGCGCTAGGCTTTCGCGGTCAACTGGCCAGCATTGAGGTTAAGCCCTCCGAACGGCCAGAATTCGGTGATTTCTCCTCCAATATCGCCTTGGTTGGGGCAAAGGAGGCCAAGATGCCCCCACGTGAGCTTGCCGAGCATCTCGTGCCTCGGCTTCCAGAGGGCACCTTCTCACGGGTAGAGATCGCGGGTCCGGGGTTCATTAACCTGTTCTTACTTCCAGAGACGATTCAGTCTCAGCTGCGAGAGATCCTCAAGGGTGGGGACCAATTCGGACGTGTCGACCAGCCAACGCCAACGGAGATTCAAATTGAGTTTGTCAGTTCAAATCCAACCGGTCCGCTCACTGTCGGACACGGTCGTCAGGCAGTGCTCGGTGACGTGCTGGCCTCACTTTACGAAGCGCTTGGTCACAACGTGACCCGGGAGTACTACTTCAACGACGAAGGCCACCAGATTGATCTTTTGGCCCAGTCCCTCTGGGCACGATATCGCCAACTGTTGGGGGAGACGGTCGCCGTCCCCGAAGAAGGCTATCACGGAGAATACCTGATCGAGATCGCCCAGGCCCTAAAGGAGACGCTTGGTGATCGTTTCCCCACGTTCGACAAGGCGGCTGCAAAAACCTTTCGTGGGGAGGCGGTGTCGCGGATTACCGAGCTGATCAAACAGGACCTCGCCGAGCTCGGTGTGGTCTTCGACACCTGGTTCAGCGAGAGAAAGCTGCACGAACGCGGTGACGTTTCCGCCGCTTTGGGGGTATTGCAAAAGCAAGACGGGGTGTACGAAAAGGACGGTGCAATCTGGCTCAAAGCGGAGGAACACGGCGGGGTCAAAGATTCCGTCCTCATCCGCAGCGACGGCCGCCCGACCTATCTCATGGTGGACATCGCCTATCACGTAGACAAGCGCCGTCGCAACTTCCAACACGTCATCAATGTGCAGGGAGCCGACCATCAGGTGGAGCAGTCATCGATGAAGGCGGCGATGCGGATCCTCGGCTACTCTGAGGATTTTCTCGACTATGCCCTGCACCAGTTTGTCAGCATCAAAGAGGGGGGGAAGAGCACAGCACGGATGTCAACGCGAGCGGGACGCTTCATCCTGTTAAGCGATTTGGTGAAGGAGCTTGGGCGCGACGTGGTTCGCTACTTCATGGTCGCCCGCAAGCCGGAGAGCCACTTGGAGTTCGACCTGGATTTGGCGCGTGCTGAGTCGATGGACAATCCGGTCTACTACGTTCAGTATGCGCACACCCGTATCGCTTCGATCTTTCGCAAGGCCGGCGTGTCTGAGGTGGATTCCATCGAGGTCGACCTCTCCCCACTTCGAGCCAAGGAGGAGCTTGACCTGATCAAAAGGCTAGACCGCTTCCCTGACGTGGTGGAGGAGGCGGCGCTTGGATTCGCGCCACACCTTCTTGCCGACTATGCCCTAAGCCTTGCCAGGGTTTTCCACCCCTACTATACGGACTATCGTGTCATTGGAAAGGACAAGAAGGTGATGTGGGCACGGCTTGCCCTTTTGCGTGGTGTGCAGACTGTGTTCCGTAATTGCCTGCAAATCCTGGGAATGTCCGTCCCGGAGACGATGTGATGGCCTGGATGGACCGCTTGAAGAGCGGCTTGCGGCAGACCCGCGTCAGCCTCATTGGATCGATCGGAGAGGTCCTCGGTCGTGGTGGAGCGATTGGAGAAGAGGAACTCGAGGCGGTCGAAGAAATCCTCATTGCGGGCGACGTCGGCGCTCGCATGGCCGCGGAGTTTATCTCGAAACTCACCGAGAGGACCCTTCGTGGGCGTCTTACCGGCGAGGAGCTACTTGCCGTGCTGAAGGAGGCGATCAAAGAGCGGCTTTCCGGTTGCGAACGGTTTCTCACGCTGCGAGGCAATAGTGCGCCGACCGTGGTCCTGGTTTCCGGGGTGAACGGCTCGGGAAAGACGACGACGATCGCGAAGCTTGCTGCACACTTGCGCGAACGTGATTCCTCTCTGGCAGTTACCATGGCCGCTGCGGATACCTTTCGTGCGGCGGCAATTGATCAACTTGGCACGTGGGCACAGCGGGTCGGTGCGGATCTGATCAAACACCGCGTTGGTGCCGATCCGTCGGCTGTGGTCTTCGACGCCCTCGACCATGTTCGACGCACCGGTGGCGTGCTGTTCGTGGATACCGCGGGCAGGCTACAGACCAAGCACAACCTCATGGAAGAGCTGCGGAAGATCGAGCGGACCGTGACCAAGAAGCTCGGCCGCGGATCGGACGAAAGGCTGCTTGTCCTCGACGCCACCACCGGACAGAATGGGATCTCCCAAGCGAGCCGCTTTCACGAGGCGATCGACCTCACCGGGATCGTACTCACCAAGTTGGACGGAACGTCAAAAGGCGGTGTGATCCTTGCGATATGGGATACGTTGCGCGTCCCGTTGATGTATATTGGAGTAGGAGAGCGCAAGGAAGACCTGCACGAGTTCTCTGCCGCGCAGTTCGTCGAAGCGCTCTTTTCGGGATAAGATTCCACCCTGAAAACCTACGGAGGTGCAATACATGAAGACCGTCTATTTCTTTAGCAAGGGGCAAAGCGAAGGAAACGCATCGATGCGGGAGCTTCTCGGTGGAAAGGGCGCGAACCTTGCTGAGATGGCCGAATTGGGGATCCCTGTACCACCGGGCTTCACCATCTCCACCGAAGTCTGCCGCTATTTTCAGGAGCACGATGGCGGCTACCCGGATGGCCTCAAGGAGGAAGTAGAGGAGAACCTGCGCAAGCTCGAAGAAGCAACAGGGATGCGGTTCGGTGACGCTGAATCCCCGCTTCTGGTCTCGGTCCGTTCCGGAGCAGCGGTCTCCATGCCGGGGATGATGGACACGGTGCTCAATCTGGGGCTGACCGATGAGACCGTGACCGGGCTCGTCGCCCGTACTAGCAACGAACGCTTCGCCTACGACTCCTACCGCCGGCTTGTCCAAATGTACGGGGACGTCGTGCTGGGACTAAAGCCCCAGTCCGAAACCGAGCCCGACCCATTCGAGGAGATCCTGGATGGTCTGAAGAAGCAAAAGGGTGTAACGCTCGATACGGAGCTTGATGCCGCTGATCTGAAAGAGCTGGTCGAGCGCTTTCAAGCGGCGACCAGGGACCGGCTTGGCGTCGACTTTCCCCAGGATCCGGAAGAGCAGTTATGGGGAGCGATTGGCGCGGTTTTCCAGTCGTGGAACAATCCACGGGCGATCAAGTACCGAGAGTTGAACAAGATTCAGGGGCTTATCGGTACCGCGGTCAACGTGCAGACGATGGTATTCGGCAACATGGGCGAGCGATGCGGTACCGGCGTGGCGTTTACGCGCAATCCTGCGACGGGAGAGAATGCGTTTTACGGCGAGTACTTGATGAACGCCCAGGGCGAGGACGTGGTAGCTGGTATCCGCACGCCACAGCCGATTGAGACCTTAAGGGCCGTGTTTCCCAAAGCCTACGAGGAGCTTCTTTCCATCCGGGAGACGCTCGAGCGGCACTACCGCGACATGCAGGATGTCGAGTTCACCATTCAGGATGAGAATCTCTACATGCTGCAGACCCGTACTGGGAAACGGACCGCCGCGGCTGCGGTGCGCATGGCGGTAGAGATGGGAGAGGAAGGCATGCTCAGCAAGGAGGAGGCGATCTCGAGGGTCGCTCCCGAGCAGATTGATCAGCTCCTTCATCCCACCTTCGATCCGAAGGAGGAGGAGAAGGCATCCCTGTTAGCACGGGGGCTGCCGGCGAGCCCAGGGGCAGCAACCGGGTTGGTTGTGTTCTCGGCGGAGGCAGCTGAGGAAGCGGTGAAGGCGGGGAAGAGAGTTATCCTTGTGCGGATCGAAACCTCCCCCGAGGACATTGGCGGCATGAACGCCGCCGAAGGGATCCTCACCGCCCGTGGCGGAATGACGAGTCACGCCGCCGTCGTTGCCCGAGGCATGGGGAAATGTTGCGTCGCTGGGGCAGGAGAGCTTGTCATCGATTACACGAAGAAGGAATTCTCTGTGAATGGGCAAGTCGTGAAAGAGGGCGAAGCGATCAGCCTGAACGGGTCAACCGGTACCGTCTATCTAGGTGAGATCCCAACAGTGGCACCAGAGTTGTCGGGCAACTTCGGGACCCTGCTTTCCTGGGCTGATGAGATCAGAGCACTCGGCGTGCGCGCTAACGCCGATACCCCACAGGACGCAGCCACGGCAGTCCGATTTGGGGCCGAGGGGATCGGACTCACCCGCACCGAGCACATGTTCTTCGAAGGAGACCGGATCATCGCCATGCGCGAGATGATCCTCGCCGAGGACGAGGCCGGCCGGCGCGAGGCGCTCGAGAAGCTCCTCCCCATGCAGCGAAGCGACTTCGAAGGAATCTTTAAAGCGATGGATGGGCGCCCAGTGACGATCCGACTGCTCGATCCTCCGCTGCACGAGTTCCTTCCTCACGATGCTGCCGGGCAGCAGGAAGTGGCCGAGGGCACAGGGATCTCAGCAGAACAGGTGAAAGAGAAAGTCGAGGCTTTACATGAGTTTAACCCGATGCTCGGCCACCGAGGATGTCGTCTTGGCATCAGCTATCCCGAAATCTCGGAGATGCAGGTGCGAGCGATCATGGAGGCGGCGTGTAATGTCTTTGCGGAAGGCGTCCCCGTGCTTCCTGAGATCATGATCCCATTGGTGGGGAACGTGAAGGAGCTGGCGTTGCAGCGGGAGCTCTCCGAGCGAGTGGCCGAGGAGGTACTTTTCGAGAAGAGGCTCGCCAAGTCCGATATCCCATACCTAATCGGAACGATGATCGAGGTACCGCGAGCCGCGGTCACCGCCGACGAGGTAGCGACCGAGGCGGAATTCTTCAGCTTCGGAACCAACGATCTCACCCAGATGGGCTGTGGATTCTCCCGCGATGATGCGGCGAAGTTCCTGGGCGAGTATGTGGAAAAAGGGATCTTCGATGACGATCCATTCCAGGTACTCGACCAGCGCGGTGTCGGCAAGCTCGTGGAAATGGCCTGTGAACTCGGCAGGAAAACGCGTCCCGACATCAAGCTTGGGATCTGTGGTGAGCACGGTGGGGAACCCGCCTCGATCCAGTTTTTCCATCGAATTGGGCTGAATTATGTTAGCTGCAGCCCGTATCGCGTCCCGATCGCCCGGCTTGCCGCGGCACAGGCCGCACTTGAGAGATAGTCCCACGACGCAGCTGCTAGCGTTTGGTTGGGGCCAAGCGAGGTCCGATTTCTTTGGTTCATCGAGCAATCCCGTTGCAAGGGCCATAGGTCGAGCGAGTTCTCTTTTTAAAATACTGACATAGTAACTATAGTCTTCCCATGCCATCCGCAAAGACCCATTTGAAGATCGAGATGGCGGTGCTGGTAGCTTGCCTTGCCGCGGTGGTGTTCCTTCAGTACGAACGGATGATCGATTGGCGCCTGGGAGGGACGTTTCTCTTTGCCTATGCCTTTTCCAGTGTCCTCTTGAGTCCCGATCTTGACCTAGCGCGCAGCCGCGCATCGCGACGGTGGGGAATCGGCCGCATTCTGTGGCTGCCTTATGCGGTGCTATGTCAGCACCGTCGCCTGTCGCATCATCTCCTTTTCGGACCTCTGACGCGCATCCTGTACTTAGGGGCAGTTGTGCTTGGTGTCTTTTCGGGAATCTCTTTCCTTGTTGGACATTCGGGATCCCTTGCCGTCCCATCGTGGCAGATTCTCGTCGCGATCCTTCTCGGACTCTATCTTCCCAATCAGATCCACACCCTCGTCGATCGGGGTTGGTCATTCCGCCGCAAGCAATCGCGCAAGCGGTTGTGAGCCACACAGCCACCTTCTATAATAAACCCCGTGAAGGAAGTCACTCTTTATCTCATCGCTGTGGCCACACTGGTTGGGTTAATCGTCCTCTATCAGGTCGCCGGGCCTTATTATGAGGTAGGGATTGCTTCGTGGTACGGGCCGGGATTCCACGGAAACTTGACGGCAAACGGCGAAGTCTACGACATGTATGGAATCAGTGCTGCTCACAAGACGCTTCCGTTTGGCACGATCGTAAAAGTGGTCGATCTGGAAACTGGAAGAAGCGTCGTGGTGCGAATCAACGACCGCGGCCCGTTCATTGAGGGGCGGATCATCGATCTGTCTAAAGGGGCCGCCGAGAGGCTCGGCATCGTTCAAAAAGGAATCACCAAGGTAGGGCTTCGGGTTCTGCGCTGGCCCTGGAATCAGACAGGATGACCCGTTGCAAGTGATGTCCTCGTGTAGATGGGCATTCTCTCTGGTTTTTGTCTATAGTTCCTCGAAGGGTTGTCCGCTTCTTTTATGGACAACCGATGGCCTAAACCTTAAGTGAGCCACCATGTCCTACGTCTCAGTAGGCCGGCGCCTCGGCCTTCAGTTCATTGTGCGATGAGGCAAGCTTGAGCACACCGGTTGCACAGAACCGCTGAAACGGGAGAATATAGGTGGAATTGAAAGGGAGTGGTTTTGGTCATGGGATTATCAGTCAGTGACATGCGCCGTGGAATGGCCATCCTCTACAACGATGAACTGTACGAGATTGTCGAGTACGAGCACTCCAAGCGCGGTCGGGGTGGAGCGATCGCCCGCACGAAGCTTCGCCACCTGAAGACCGGTCGGACGATCTCAGAGACGTTCAAGGGGGCGGAGAACACCGAGTCGGTGTTCATGGAATCCCGCCCGCTGCAATACCTCTACAATGACGGTGACGCCTATATCTTCATGGATTCGCAGCGGTTTGACCAGTTTCCCCTTTCCAAAGAGATTCTTGGCGAGCAGGTAGACTTCATCGTGGAGGGAATAACCGTGACCGGGTACTACTACAAGAATGAACTGGTCAAGGTAGAGCTTCCCAACTTCGTCGAGCTGAAGGTTGTGCTGACCGAACCAGGAGTACGCGGGGACACCGTTTCCAACGTCGAGAAGCCGGCGACGCTGGAGAGCGGGGCAGTGA
>CAZOUO010000115.1:0-7914 GCA_964582975.1 uncultured Thermotogae bacterium
CTCCAAAAGGCATCATCTCGAATCGTCCAGAGCACTTCCTGTCGAGTGACCTTGCCTGCTGCGTCACGAAAGAGCAACAAGCGGCCATTCTCTTCGGTGGGGACTTCAGTGGCTAGGCCAGGTTGTAGATTGCCCTCCGAGTCAAAATAGGTCAGGCCGATGTTGAAGATCCCCATGATATTCTCTTTGGTGTCGGCAGCTCCTTCCCACGGAAGGAGATTTGAGGGCTCCTGCGTAGCCCCGATGACGAGGTTGTTGAGTGCAGGACTTGCCCAGCCAGCAACTGCCAGGACAAAGCTAATTCCCAAAGCCAATACAACAATCCTACGGACCATATTAGATACCTCCTTGAAGTCACTTCTCCCTATAGTGCCTTAGAAAACCCACTTGCAGCGCTCTTCCTCACCTCCTTTTCTATCGACCCTCCCTTTCCACCACAGCGATACCAGCGTACACACTAAGCGGCGTTCTGTCAAGCATTTACGCTGTTTTTGATGACCTTATGCTTGAAGGACTCGCTATGTGTCCCCTCTACAGCCTTCGTCAGCAAAAATGGACAAGCGAATGCACTAAACGGATTAGACAGGATAAGAACTTCTGAGAGAAGGGCTCCGTGGACGGCTGTCCTTGGCGTTGTCCAGTTGAAGGCGGATGATTATACTCGGCACGGAGTTTTTCTGAAGGGAGTTGTCAGTGCTGTTGATCGAGGATGTTGAGGCGCGAGAGATCATCGATTCACGCGGAAATCCCACAATCGAGGTAGACGTGTTTCTCGAGGACGGTTTTTACGGGCGAGCTGCGGTGCCCTCGGGCGCGTCCAAGGGCAAGTACGAAGCCCTCGAGCTGCGAGACGGAGACAACAAGCGGTTTCACGGTCGCGGAGTGCAGCAGGCCGTGAAGAACGTTGTCGAGGAGATTGCTCCTGCACTCATTGGCCGGGATGCCCTTGCTCAGGCGAAGATCGACCAGCTCTTGATCGAATTGGATGGAACAGAGAATAAAAGTCGCTTAGGCGCGAATGCGCTTCTTGGTGTCTCCCTAGCGACAGCGCGGGCAGCAGCGGAGAGCCTCGGGATTCCTTTTTTCCTCTATCTTGCCGGAGTTCGAGAACCTCGCCTTCCCCTGCCGATGATGAACGTGTTAAACGGCGGGCAGCACGCGGACAACAATGTCGACATCCAGGAGTTCATGATCGTGCCCATCGGGGCCTCAACCTTTTGCGAGGCGGTGAGGTTCTGTTCGGAAGTCTTTCACACGTTGAAGGGGATTCTCAAAGAGAAGGGGCTTTCCACCTCAGTCGGCGATGAGGGTGGGTTCGCCCCCAACCTTGGCGCGAATAAGGAGGCGCTCGCACTTCTTGTTCAAGCGATTGAAACTTGTGGGTATCGCCCGAGCCAGGATGTGGCCCTGGCAATCGACGCCGCCGCGACCAGTTTCTACGATGGGTCTTATCGCTTCACTGAAAAGGGGAAGGTCAAACAGCTGTCGGCCGAAGAGTTGGTGGAAGCATACCAGGGGTGGGTCTCAAACTATCCGATTGTTTCCATTGAAGACGGGCTCGCCGAGGAGGACGAGGCCGGCTGGAAGCTGCTCACCGAGCGACTCGGAGGGACGATTCAGATCGTGGGCGACGATGTCTTCGTCACCAACCCGGAGCGCCTTCGCCACGGAATCGAGGTAGGAATAGCCAACTCAATCCTAATTAAGCTAAATCAGATCGGGACGCTTACTGAGACACTCACCACGATGGAAGCGGCCCACTTTGCAGGCTACACCTGCGTGGTGTCACACCGCTCTGGAGAGACTGAGGACACGGCGATTGCCGATCTGGCGACCGGCACGGCGTGTGGCCAACTGAAGAGTGGATCCATCTCACGTAGCGAACGGGTGGCCAAGTACAATCGACTTCTGCGGATCGAGGAGACTTTTGAGTTGGAACTGGCCTGCTGGCCACAGAGGTTCCAACCGTAACACGGGCGGGCCGAATAGTTCGTGAAGGTGGGGGAAAGATGCGGCCAAGCTTGAGGGGGTTTTCTACGAAGGTCCGTTACCCGCGTAGGTCACGTTTCCACGTGTTGTGCCTTGTCCTTGTTGCCGTTATGAGTTTACTTGCCTCGCTTTTCCTCGGCCGGTTTTTCGAGATCCGAAGACTTAAAAGCGAACTATCCACCCTCATGGAACAGGAGCGAACCGCTCTCGCCACTCAGGAGATGTTGCGGGAACAGCTTGCCTTGAAAGACGATCCGCAGATGCTGGAAGACAAGGCGCGTGAACTGCTTGGTCTGGTCAAACCAAGCGAAGAGAAGATTGTATTTATCGAAGGGGATTGAAACCGTTGGCGGACAAATTCGTTCATTTGCACGCGCATTCTGAGTACAGTATTTTGGATGCTTCCTGCAAAATCCCCGCGCTTCTTGACCGGGCTGCCACCTGCGGGATGGATGCACTTGCCCTTACCGATCATGGGGTGATGAGCGGGGCGCTCAAGTTCTATCGGGAGGCGAAGAAGCGTGGGATCAAGCCGATCATCGGTGCGGAGATTTACCTTGCGCCCGGAGACCGGCGTGAACGGAAAGCGCAGCACGGCCAGAAGTATTCCCATCTTGTTCTATTAGCTACCGATCAGGAAGCGTATCAAAACCTCCTCGCCCTAGTCAGCCTGAGCCATACCGAGGGATTCTATTACAGGCCTCGGGCCGACAAGGATCTCCTCAAGCGCTATCACGCCGGCCTGATTGCGCTATCAGCCTGCGAGAGCGGGGAGATCCCGCGCCTTCTCGCCGCCGGTCGCGAACAGGAGGCCCAAGCCGCGGCACAGGCGCACGCGGAGATCTTCGGCGAGGGCAACTTCTACATCGAGCTCCAGGATCACGGAACGCAGCGCGGACGACTTCTTAAAGAGCGCCTACTCCGTCTTGCTCAGACCTTGGGCTTACCGGTCGTGGCAACAAACGACATCCACTATCTTCATCCGGAGGACCGCCTGGCTCATGAGGTCCTGTTGAACATCCGGGCCAACAAGAAGCTGTCCGATCCGGACCGGCGGACCTTCGACGGCGAGGGGTATCACTTCCGCACTCACGAGGAGATGCTTGACCTGTTCGCTAACATCCCGGAGGCGATCGAAAACACGCGCGTGATCGCCGAGCGGTGTAACCTGGAGCTCAAGTTTGGCGCGACGATGATCCCGCCGTTTGAGCTCCCGCCGGGAGTGGAGACGCCGGATACTTACCTGCGCACGCTCGCCTACGGTGGGGCCAAGGCCCGCTTTAGCAGCTTGACCGGCGCGGTAAAGGAGCGACTCGACACAGAGCTTTCCGTCATCGAGCGAATGAATTATGCCACCTATTTCCTCATCGTGTGGGACTTTGTCCGTTTTGCTCGGGAGAGCGGCATTCCGGTGGGCCCTGGTCGTGGCTCGGCTTCAGGAAGCCTCGTCTCCTACTGCCTTGGGATCACCCGAGTCGATCCCTTGAAGTACAACTTGATCTTCGAGCGGTTCCTCAACCCGGATCGGGTGACCATGCCGGACTTCGATATCGACTTTTGTATCAAGGGGCGCGAACAGGTGATCGCCTACGTACGGAAGAAATACGGTGGGCAGGAGTTCTGGAACAGAACGGCTCAAATTGCTACGTACGATCGAATGGCCGCTCGCAGTGTGGTGCGGGACGTCGGACGCGTCTTAGGGGTCCCCTATGGGAAGACCGATCGCCTGGCCAAACTGATTCCCTACGGCTACCAGCTGCAGACAGCGACAGAAAAGGTAGCAGAGCTGAAAGCCTTGTACAGAACCGATGAAGAACTGCAGAAGATCGTCGATATTGGCTGCCGCCTCGAAGGACTGACCCGCAATGCATCAACTCATGCGGCTGGGGTTGTGATCTCTGCGGACGAGTTAATTCGGCAAGTCCCTGTCATGCGCCTTGCCGACGGGGAAGTCGTCACCCAGTTTGACATGGGTGACGTAGAAGCAGCAGGCCTATTGAAATTCGATTTCCTCGGCCTGCGCAATCTCACCCTGATTGAAGAGACCTGTTCTAACCTGCGCGAGCGAGCCGGAATTGATGTCGACATAGATGATATCCCACTCGATGACGAAAAGACGTTCAAGTTGATCCAAGGGGGACACACTGCTGGTATCTTTCAGCTTGAAAGTTCTGGAATGAAAGCACTTATCGAGCGGGTTCAGCCGGATCGTTTCGAGGACCTGATTGCGCTTCTTGCCCTCTATCGACCCGGGCCGTTGGAAAGTGGAATGACCGATGACTATGTCGCGCGGCGCAGCGGTCGCAAGCCGGTTACCTATCCCCACCCAGATCTAAAGGAAGTGCTTGAGGATACCTACGGCCTTCCCATCTACCAAGATCAGATCATGCTGATCGCCCAGAAGCTTGCCGGGTTCTCTCTTGCTGAGGCAGACATTCTGAGAAAAGCAATGGGGAAGAAGAAAAAGGACATCATGAGGAGCCTGCAAGAAAAGTTCATTGCGGGCTGCAACGCGAATGGAATCTCCCAAGAGTTGGCGGCTCAAACGTTTCAAGAGATGGAGAAGTTTGCTCGCTACGGATTCAACAAAGCTCATGCGACGGCCTATGCCTTCGTTTCTTACTGGACGGCATACCTAAAGGCCAACCATCCGACACATTTCATGGCCAGCCTGCTAGCCAGTATACAAGGGGACACTGACAAAGTAGCCGAGTACATCGGCAAGTGCTATGAGATGGGGATTGAGGTCCTCCCGCCGGACATCAATGAGAGTGAGCGTGATTTTACTCCAGTTGGCGAGGGTCGAATTCGCTTCGGGCTGGGGGCTATCAAACACGTTGGAGATGCTGCAATCGACTCGATTCTCGAGGCGAGAGACGACGGGTTCGCCTCTTTTTTCGACCTTTGCCGCCGCGTCGACGGAGAGGGGAGCGATCGAGAGGCGCTGGAGGCGCTGATCAAGGCAGGGACATTTGATAGCCTGGGTGCGTCGCGCCGCGGGCTCCTGATGCGGCTTTCGGAAGGGTTGGAGTTGATGCAGACCGCATCCCGAGAACGAAAAAGCGGACAGCAATCTTTCTTCGACGGTTTAGAGCTAACGATCCCCGAGGTGCCAGTCTCGGAGGAGGAATTCCCACAAGCTGACCTCCTTCGTTTTGAGAAGGAGCTTCTCGGTCTTTACGTCAGTGCCCACCCACTCGACCGCCATCGTGAGACCCTGGCTTGCTACTGCACGCCGCTCTCAAAGGTCACCGCGATCGAGGTGGGAAGGAGTGGAACCGTGGGGGGACGGGTCAAGAAGATTCGCAGGATCGCAACACGAAATGGGGATCAGATGGCCTTTGTCTCCTTAGAGGATGGGACCACAGAGGTCGAGGTTACGATCTTTCCCAAAGTACTTGAGGGCGCCTCCGAGTTGGTGGTAGAAGACCAACTCCTGGGTTTTCGCATTACTGCCAGTGATCGCAACGGTGCACGCAATCTAGTGGTTGAGGAGGCTTTCCCTCTCGAGGAGCTCGCCACACGGACGCCACTTTCCGTCACACTCAGTGTGAGCGGGGAACAACTCGATTGGGGGTGGCTTGAGAACTTATCCGCTGTGTTAAAGCAACATCCTGGTGAGGCGTCGGTCCTGTTCCACGTGGAAGATGGGGCGGCAAGCGTTAACGTGATGGCGGGGACGAGCTTTTGCGTGTCCCCATCCCTCGCGTTGAAGGAGGGGTTGGAAGCGCTCCTCGGCGAGGGACAGGTCCGGTTTCAAAGCGGAGCGCGAGGATGAATCTCCACCTGCGGGGGGGCTTGAGGTGGCTTTACCCGGGGATGCGGGTAAAGCGCTGGACTCTTCTTGCTCTTCTTTCAATGGCCCTTGTTGTCTTCGGGCTGCTTGAGGTTGTGGGCAAAGAACGAATTCGCGAGATGTACCGTCTTGTACCGGAAGCGGCGGTGCTTCGCTACGTCTTGATCGGGCTTTTCCTTCTCGTCGGGATTGCGGGTTTTGTCGTGGGGGTTTCGCGCCTTGTTCATTCCATCGCCCGCGGGGTTGCGCCCGGACGGGAAGAAAAGCCTTCGGATCTTATCTATCGGACGCGCCTTTTGGAGAAGGGCCCACGGGTGGTCGCTTTGGGTGGAGGAACCGGCCTCTCCACGTTGCTGCGCGGGATGAAGGAAGTCACCTCGAACCTCACCGCCGTGGTGACGGTGATGGACGACGGCGGCAGTTCAGGCCGTCTGCGAGTAGAACTGGATGTGCTCCCTCCGGGTGATGTTCGTAACTGCATTCTCGCCCTCGCTGAAGAGGAGGAACGGATTGAGCGTCTGTTTCAGCACCGTTTCGGTGGGCCGGCCGGCCTTGATGGACACTCCTTGGGCAACCTTCTTCTGGTGGGGATGGAACAGGCGACCGGTGGGTTTGATCGGGCGATCGAGGAGATGAGTGCTATCTTGAACGTCCGCGGCCGTGTCCTCCCAGCAACGCTCACCAAGACGCACCTCATTGCCCAGATGGCGGATGGGGAATGGGTAGAGGGAGAGACGCGGATCACCAGCGATCCACGGCGGATCGAGCGGATTGTGCTTTCTGCCGAAGAGGTCGAGCCTTACGGTCGGGTGTTGGAGGCAATCGCCCGCGCCGACCTCGTTCTCCTTGGACCGGGAAGCCTGTTTACCAGTCTCATCCCCAACCTATTGGTCAAAGGGATTGCTGCAGCGATCGAAAAGGCGGCAGCGGAGAAGATCCTTGTGGCAAACATGATGACGCAACCCGGCGAGACCACCGGATTTAGCTTGTCCGATCATCTGCGCATCCTCCACGAATACATTGACCTTCATTGCTTTGACAGCGTCATCGTCAATACCGCTCTACCAAGTGAGGATTTGCTCGCCGGCTATCTGGAGGAGTCAGCGGAGCCGGTGAAGGACGATCTCGAGGAGGAGAACGCGTACAGACTGCAAGTTATCCGTGCCGACATGCTAGGGATGATCGAATTGGAAGGAAGGCCGACCGCCAAGCACGACTCCCGCAAGCTGGCAAGGGTGATCGTTCGACATGGGCGCGCCTTCTCTCGTGGGCGGGCTTAACCCTTGATCACGAGGAGCGGACGCAATCGTGCCACCGGTTGGTTGATTCCGGCTTGTGTTGCTGTTTGAACAACGCGCTCGACGTCTTTGTATGCACCGGGTGCTTCCTCGGCGACTCCGCGAAGGCTGTGTGCGCGGAGGATGATCCCATCCTTGGCCATCGCTGCTTTCACATTTTCGCCCCAGTATTTCTTGGCGGCCTTCTTGCGCGATAGGGCACGGCCTGCTCCGTGGATCCCGCTTCCGAATGCCTTCTCCATCCCAAGTGGAGTCCCGCGCATGACGTAGGAGGCGGTACCCATTGTCCCGCCGACGAGAGTGGGATGGCCGACATCGCGGTAGGCAGGCGGGGATTCCTCCCGGCCAGGTCCAAACGCTCGTGTTGATCCTTTGCGGTGAATGAGCAGTTCACGCATCTCACCGTTGACTTGATGGCGCTCGATCTTGGCGTTGTTGTGTCCGATGTCGTAGACGGTACGGATAGACTCACCGGCCAGGCCGAGCACTCGCGCAAACGAGGCGCGAACCAGGTGAGCGATTACTTGACGGTTGGCGAAAGCGCAGTTTGACCCACAGGCGACTGCACTGAGGTACTGCTTCCCTTCAGGGCTGCCGATCGGCGCACAAACGAGCTCCTTTTCTCGGATGGGGATCTTGTACTTGCGGCTCGCTCGCTCCATGTTTTTTAGGTAGTCCTGTCCGATCTGGTGGCCGAGGGCGCGGGAGCCGGTGTGGATCGAGACGGCGATCTGCCCCTCCTCGAGACCGTAGATCGCCCCAGCCTCAGGGTCAAGCACCTCATCCACGATCTGTACTTCGAGGTAGTGGTTCCCCGAGCCGAGGGTTCCG
>CAZOUO010000116.1:0-7896 GCA_964582975.1 uncultured Thermotogae bacterium
CACCGTACTTGCACGCGTCAACGCACGCCGGTTCGCCATCACAAAGGTCACAACACAGCGGTTTGATCATCGGCGCGGTGCGCTCTGTTTCTAGATCCCTGTCAAGCGAAATACACGATCGGCTGGGATTGAACTCGCCCAATTTGGCGAACGAGCAAGCAAGCTGACAGCTGCGGCAGCCGCGGCAGCGTTCCGCCCAGATGACAAGGCGCCCCGTTGATCCACTCATGGATCTCCTCCACGTTCAGCGCCTGACGATCTCCAGAATGTTCCCCTCGGGATCGTTGAAATAGCCAATCCGCCAGCCGTTGCTTGTGTCTCGCACACCCCAAAGTTCGATGCCTTGTTCCGCTAACCCTTTTTCGAATGACTCGAAATCATCGATGACGATTCCCAGGTGGGTGTAGCCCGACCGATCGACCATCTTCTCACTGGCCGCGTTCTGTGTGGGGAGGATCTCCAATTGTGCCCCGAGCTTCCCTTTCAGGAAGAAGACAGGCGGCCGACCTTCTTTCTCCAACTTGCGTACCACTTCCAGCCCGAGAATCCTCTGATACCACTCCGCCAAGGCGCTCGGGTCCACGGCATACAGTCCGACGTGCTCGATGTTCATGAATCCCCTTTCACTCAAACGTCCGCGAATGCTGTCACGGACATCGCTTCAAGGTCCGGCAGTCGAAGCGGAACCAGAAAGGCGCGCTTTATCTGCTTGCCAACCAACGGAGCCAGATTCGGATCCTCAAGAATGAGGAACTTCTCACGAGTCAGCAAGAACGCGCGGTGGGCCGGGAACGGCGGATTGGCCGCACGGCCCTCCGGGATGTTCTCGATGCCCATCGTGTCAGCGCCCACACATCGCAACGAGGAGAATCCCATGAGATACTCGGCCGCGTCCACCGAAAATCCGGGCTGCTTTGCCATGTAGCGTTCCGGATCCTGGCTTCGCCACTCCGAAAAACCGGTGTACACCAAGAGCAGATCTGCTCCGGAAAGCTGCTCCTCGTGCGGTTTCAAATCCTCGCCAGTGATCTTTTCCAAGTTGGCTTTAGGAATCTCGAGCAACACTGGGTGATCGAAAACGAAATCCTCGATCGCGAAGGCCCCCAAACGCGCGCCGTCGGCGGCCACGTGATAGGGTGTATCGATGTGCGTCCCCGTGTGGACGAACAGCTTTAAGAAACTGGTGGTGTTGTAGGAGTTCCATCGCACCCCGTCATCGGCATCTTCGGAAGGGGGCACCATGCGAGACCTTGGAATGATCTGTGGCTTATCGATCGACCCGGGCATGAGGATCGCCTCGGGGTCAAGCGGATAGGAAAATTCCACGAGCATTGCGACAAAACCCTCCTTTCTTGAAAGAACGCTGACAGTAACTCTAGCAGATTTAGCGCATGTTGTCAAGTTGTAAGCTACACCTGTCGGCTTGACAGCCGGTTGACGTAGTGGTATACTCACCGAAGACCGAGTCAACACCATGTTGGAGGGCGAACAATGAGCAACGGAAGCGATGCCGAAGCCCTGCTCACTGGGTTTGTCGCCAAAGAAGAACATAGGCTGGCAGAGGAATCCTCGATCCCTCTCTATCATCAGCTCTTCCGCGTTCTTCAGAAGTTCATTCAGGGCCAAGGACTCCAGCAGGGTGACCGCTTCCCCTCCGAAGAGGCGATCGCCGCTTGCTTCGGCGTTAGTCGTCCAACTGCCAACAAGGCCGTCCAGGAGCTGTTGAGCCAAGGCTGGCTCGTTCGCGAACGCGGTCGGGGTACTTTTGTGCACCGAGAACCCCTTGTTGCATTGGCACTGCTGAGCGAGAACCTCAGCCTCACCGAGCAATTCCCTCCCGACGCCCCGCTCCACACGGAGTTGATACGCAGAAAGGTGGGACCCGCCGAGCCGGAAATCGCTCACGCCCTCCACCTTAATCCAAGCGAACAGCTCCTTTACCTTCGTCGACTGCGCTCTGTGAACAAACGTCCGGTGATGGTCTGTGATGCGTACTTGGCTGCTGATCGCTTTTCAACTCTGGACAAACATTCATTTGTGCGCGGCAGTCTGTACGCCACCCTCGAGGAACGCTATGGCTGTACGATCGACCACTCCGATCGATGGGTTGAAGCAGCGGAAGTCGTGGAGCAAGAGGTAGCCGACCTCCTTGGAATTCCACTATTCAGTCCTATTCTCTTGCTCTCCGGTCTCACTTACATTCAGAGCGAAGAGCACCCGATCGAATACATGATCTCTTACATCAAAGAGGGAGTCGCGTTCAAAAGCACGGTCCGTCGGCCCAAACACAAGCAGCGCCTGGAGAGTGGGAACACGTGCGTGCGAAAGCTCGCCGGCGGGGGTGATGACGAATGAGTCTTGTCGAGATGAAGGCCATTGTCAAGCGCTTTCCCGGCGTTCTCGCCGTAGATCACGTCGATTTCGACGTGTCCGAGGGAGAGGTGCACGCGCTGGTCGGTGCCAATGGAGCGGGAAAGTCCACGTTGATCAAGATCCTCGCCGGGGTTTACCAGAGGGATGACGGAACGGTTTCCTTGAGGGGTGAAGACGTTGAGATCCGCAACCCCGGCCACGCTCAAGCATTGGGGATTGCCACTATTTACCAGGAGTACAACCTGGTTCCCCACCTAAGTGTTGCCGAGAACGTCTCTCTGGGACACCTTCCCACGCTGTCCGGCCGTCCACTCAAAATCTTCATCGATCGTCGGGCGATGACCAAAATCACCGCACGTCTGTTACAGGAGCTCCAGGTGGACATCTCGCCGTCCGCTCAAGTGCGAATGTTGGGTGTGGCAAAGCAGCAGATGGTCGAGATTGCCAAGGCCCTCGCCCTCGACTCTCAGATCTACATCATGGACGAACCGACCGCTGCACTTAGTTCCAAAGAGATCGAGGAGCTGTTCAGAGTCATTAGACAGATGAAGGACCGCGGATGCGCGATCATCTACATCTCGCACCGTCTGGAAGAGGTGGGGAAAGTTGCGGATCACGTTACGGTCATGCGGGACGGACGAAAGGTGGACACACTTCCAGCCAAGGAAGCGAGCATAGACCGACTCGTCCCATTGATAGTGGGAAAGGCCGTTGCCAAACAGACCCGACGATTCACGTGCCAAGAAAACGGGAAAGAGGTACTGCGAGTCGAAGGGCTGACCCGAAAGGGGGTCTTCTCGGATGTGACTCTTCGGGTTTGTGAAGGGGAGATCGTAGGGTTGGCTGGGGTCATGGGCTCCGGTCGCACCGAGGTGGCTCGCGCGATCTTCGGTGCGGATCCGATCGATTCAGGAACGATCCACCTGCTTGGTAAGCCGCTCACGATTCGCTCGCCGAACGACGCCGTCAAACGCGGAATCAGTTACCTTCCCGAGGATCGAAAGACTCACGGTCTTGTCCTATGTGCTTCCGTAAAGAACAACATCATTTTGGCCTCTCTCACTAGACGAAGTCATGGAGATCATCAGAAGGGATCGGAGGTACTACGACAATTCCGGAGGCGGGGTGACGCTGACGGGAGGGGAACCCTTATTCCAATGTGAGTTTTGTAGAGAGCTGTTGAAAGCATGCAAAACCGAGGGCATCCATACCGCAATCGAGACTTCAGGGTTTGCGCCCTGGGAGTGCATGGCATCTGTATTGCCGTATCTGGATTTGCTTTTCTACGACTTTAAACACATCGACGCCGAAGCACACCGCGAATACACCGGCGTGAGTAATGACAAAATCATAGAGAATTTGTCAAGAGTGACTCGGATATTTAAAGAGGTGGAGATCGTTGTCAGAATTCCCCTTATTCCGGGTCATAACAGCTCCGGTGAGACGCAAGAGCGGATGTACAAGTTCATAAGTCAATTGCCGCGCGTAAGACGGATTGAAGTCATGCCCTATCATCGGTTGGGAACATCAAAGTACCATGGCTTGGGAAGAAGTTATGACTTACATGACCTAGATCCGGTCAACAGACAAGATGTGGAATACCTGAGAGAATTGGGCAAAGCCGTCGGGATAACAGTTCAGATCGATGCAAAATAGAGACGTCACGCCCAATGACCTGCCACGAGTAGTCGGTCCACTGTTGCAAAAGAGGTCAGCAATTTTCCGCGAGCAAAAAGTCGCCACGACTTTCACCACCTTTGCTAATCAATTCTGGTCGTGTTCCTGCTAAACACGGTAGCTTCGGACTAACGGCCATCGACAAATGAAATCGCAACGGACGAGTCGTGATCTCTCCGACTAGCTCATCCGTGAGAAATATGCTATATTGCTGCTAGGCTGACGCATTTTACTTCTCTTTTGGGTGGGTGAGTTCTGAAGTTGGTTGACGGGAGCAATCTAGAGGTTGAGCTATCAGAGTTTGTAACATCAGGAGACGGCAAGTTAGCCATCGATTCTTCGATTCCCCTTTACTACCAACTCTATCTCGCTCTTCAGAGATTCATCCGAGACCAAGGGCTGAAAGCTGGGGATCGATTCCCATCCGAAGAGACAATCGCAGCGTCCTTCGAAGTCAGCCGACCGACAGTAAATAAAGCCGTTGCGGAACTTGTGAGCCAGGGTTGGCTTGCCCGCAAGCGAGGACGAGGGACTTATGTTCAGCGGAACCCCTTGGCCCAATTGGCTTTGTTGAACGATAGCCTTAGATTCATGGATCAATTCTCACCGGACATACCTCACCGTACGGAACTAGTCCGAAAAGTAGTCGTGCCCAGCAACCCACAGGAAGCACGGATCTTATGCCTTAACGTCGGAGAACCGATCGTCTATCTTCGACGATTGCGTTTCGTTTACGATCGGCCGGTGATGGTGTGCGACGCCAAGCTGCCCGCGAAACGGTTCCCCCAACTTGAGAAGAAACCGTTTGTAGATAATAGCCTCTACACCACTCTAGAACAGGAGTACGGAACCTCTATAGCGCGATCTGAGAGATCTGTTGAAGCCACCAACGTTCGTGAGAAAGAAGTTGCTGACTTGTTGGGTGTTCCTGTGCTCAGTCCCGTTCTCTTGCTCACAGGCCTCACGTACACTGAGCATCAAGAGTTGGTCGAATACATGACCTCCTATATCAAGGAGGGGGTGGCTTTCAAGAACATCGTTCATCGCCGCCCGGGCATCGACAAGAGGTGATCTCCTTCCTAAGGGATCCCGAAGCAGGAATCGGGGATCATACCATAGACAGCAAGGCGGACCATATCTTCTCCCAAGGCAGAAGAAAGAGACCTCCCAATGGCTCTTCCCCTCTTTGGAAAGGAAAGCGAAATTTGCAAACGGCCTTCCCCAAATAGCGTATTGAGCCGGCGCGCGCACCAGGCTATACTCACTTCCTAAAAGAACGGTGAAGCCTGCTAGAGGATGGACCAAGAGACTGCATCGCTGTAGGGCTACAACATTTGCCCTGCTTTGGTTCTTGAGACGCGAACGAATCGATACTCAAACGTGGCAGATCAATCATCACTCATTACCATGACGACCCAGGCGAAAATACGTGTGCGAGGAGTTGTACAAGGCGTGGGATTCAGGCCTTTCATCTTTCGACTTGCGCGCCAGTACAACCTGAAAGGCTTCGTCCGCAATACCTCGGGTAACGTTGAGATCGAAGTCGAGGGAGACGAGGAAGCACTGGAGGTGTTCCTTGCCAGCGTCCGATCTGAAGCTCCCCCTCGGGCGCAAATTGAAACGATCGAGACGTCATTTCATTCTGTCAAGGGTTACACTGATTTTGAGATTCGCAAAAGTCTAAAAGAGGACGGCAAACGCCAGCTCGTCTCTCCGGATATTGCCACCTGCGATGATTGCAGAAGGGAGATCTTCTCCAAGACCGACAGGCGGTTTCGTTATCCATTCACCAACTGCACCAACTGCGGTCCCCGGTTCACCATCGTCAAGGACATTCCCTACGACCGGGCAAGGACAACCATGCGGCCATTTATCATGTGCCCGGAATGCCGACGCGAGTATGATGATGCCTTCAATCGACGGTTTCACGCTCAACCGAACGCTTGTCCAACCTGTGGCCCGCATTTGCAGCTGACCGACAACCACGGCACGGCAATGCCAACCGAAGATGTCCTCAAAACCGCAAGCGCGCTTCTGAAAGCGGGAAACATTCTAGCGATTAAGGGCTTGGGCGGCTTTCATCTTGCCTGCGACGCCACCGATGAAAACGCAGTGCAGCAACTAAGAGAACGAAAGAACCGGCCGTCCAAACCGTTAGCAGTGATGGTGCGTGACTTGGAAGAGGCCGAGAAACACTGTGTGCTTACCCCTGCTGAGAAGAGATTGCTCGCATCTCCGGAATGTCCTATTGTCCTGGCAAAGTGGCAAGACGAGACCTCCAGCATCTGCAAAGCAGTGGCCCCGCGTCTGAGGGTCATGGGCATCATGCTGCCGTACACGCCGTTGCATCACCTCCTCCTAAACGAGGTGGATCGACCGCTGGTAATGACGAGCGGGAATCTCAGTGGCGAGCCGCTGGTCAAGGACAACGACGAGGCGCTAGCTAAACTGGGTGCAATCGCCGACGTGTTCGTTCTCCACGATCGCGACATCCACGCGCGCTGTGACGATAGCGTCTGCATGGTGGAAGCGCAGACACCTCAAGTCATTCGGCCGGCTCGCGGCTACGCGCCGCATCCTTTTTCTCTTCCCTTCAAAGCAAAACAGGTACTCGCCTGCGGAGCAGAACTTAAGAACACGATTTGCTTAACCCACAGCGACCATGCGTTCCTGAGCCAGCACATCGGTGACATGGAGAACGAGGAGACGTTGCGGCATTTCAAAAGCACGATAGAGCTATACAAACGGCTGTTTCGCATCGAGCCTGAAATCGTGGCCTACGATATGCACCCGGAGTACATTGCCACCAAGTACGCCCTCGAACTCGCCTCAAGGCAAGGCCTAAAGAGCGTTTCCGTGCAGCATCATCACGCGCACATCGCAAGTTGCCTGGCGGACAATGACATCGAAGGGCCGGTGATCGGGGTAGCGTTCGACGGGACCGGATACGGGACCGACGACACCATCTGGGGCGGTGAGTTCCTGATCGCAGATTGGCAGCGCTTCGAACGGGTAGGCCACTTGGAGGTCGTGCCGATGCCCGGTGGAGAGGCCGCCATCAAAAAGCCGTATCGGATGGCTCTAGGATACCTCTACACGTTGCTCGGAGGGAACGTTTGCCTGGAAGAGCTTCCTCTCGATGCGGTTGACCCAATCGAGCGCGAGGTGATCAAACAGCAACTGAAGCGGGAAATCAATGCCCCGCTTACCTCATCGGCGGGAAGGCTGTTCGATGCAGTCGCCGCGCTGACGGGTGTGCAACAAATGATCAACTACGATGCACAGGCAGCGATCGAGCTTGAGATGATCGTTGCAAACGACGTGAGAGAGACCGGTATCTATCCCTTCTCCATTGACCAGCTCCAGGAAATGCAGGTCGTTCGATTGGGAGAACTCCTTGAAGCAATCGCCCGCGACGCCAAAGACGGGACACCTCCCGAAACCATCTCACTCAAGTTTCACCGCACCGTGGCCCAACTCATCGCAGAAGTGTGTACCTTAGTTGCGCAGAGCAGAGGTATTGACCAGGTGGCCCTGAGCGGCGGGGTCTTCCAAAACCGGCTGCTTTTGCGGTTGGTCACCGTGGCGTTAAGGCAAGAAGGATTTTCCGTGTTGACGCATCGACTCGTGCCGTGCAATGATGCCGGGATCTCTCTGGGTCAAGCGGTGATCGCCAATTTTGGCTAGCATTGCCTAGGAGAGTGGACCATGTGCCTTGCCATACCCGCGCTGATCAAATCGATAGAAAACCATGAGGCCGAAGTGGACATGGGCGGGATCACGCGCAGGATCAGCCTGCGGTTGACCCCTGATGCCAAAGTGGGGGACTACGTCATCGTTCACACC
>CAZOUO010000117.1:0-7813 GCA_964582975.1 uncultured Thermotogae bacterium
TAGAAGTGGGCTCAGAACATCCGATCGGGAAAGCCATCGTCAATGAAGCTCGTTCACGAGGGCTTGCTCTTCTCCCGGTTGAGGAGTTTGTCGCCGTCCCCGGTAAGGGTGTGCAAGGTCGGGTGGATGGTAGGGGCATCCTTGCTGGTGCCCGCGAATTTGCCGTTGAAAAACAATCGGTGTCCGCCGAGGTTGAAAAACGCCTGCGTCGGCTTCAGAGTCAGGCAAAGACGGCTGTGTTTGTGGGAATTGAGGGTGAGAGCTTGCTGGGAATCATCGCAGTTGCCGATCGAATCAAGCCGGACGCTGTGGCGGCTGTTAGGGAACTGCGCAAGCTGGGACTCAAGCCGGTTATGCTCACCGGAGATAACGAAGCGACGGCCCAGGCAATCGCAGGCTCTGTCGGTATCGGTCATGTCATGGCTGAGCTGCTTCCCGGTGAGAAGGTAGCAGCCATTGAGGGCTTGCAGCGTGAGGGCGAGATTGTGGCGATGGTCGGCGATGGGATTAACGACGCTCCCGCGCTCAAAGCCGCCAATGTCGGCATCGCAATTGGAACCGGAACTGACGTCGCCATAGAGGCCGCGGATATCACTCTGACCGCCGGTGAGCTATCCGCCGCGGTGAAGGCGGTGAGGCTTTCCCGGGCCACGTTTCGGAAGATCCGCCAGAACCTGTTCTGGGCGTTCTTCTATAACGTGGTGGCGATTCCCATCGCCGTGCTAGGGTTGCTCCATCCACTGATTGCCGAAGCGGCAATGGCCTTCTCTTCGATCAACGTAGTGACTAACGCCAACCGCCTCCGCCGAGCCAATATTCAACCGCGTCTTCGATAGAAACAACAGACTGCCGTGGTGTGCACCGCGTGGGGCCGTAGTTAACTAGAGACAATTTTGCACCTGATGCCCGATAAGCCGGGGACAACGATAGCCAAGACGGGGATAGCACTCTTTGAGAAAGATCATCCGTCTAAAGCTGCATTTGCTTCTTGAGCTGTCTTAGGTGTTCCAGGGCAGCTGCGATCAGCCTTTTGCTCTCAGGGCGGTTCAGCCAAACGTTTGCTCCAGAAGGGTGCGGAAAGGGGTGAACCAGCCGACCGTCACGCTCAAAGACTTTTCCAATGAGATCTTTGAGCTTTCCCTTTCCAAGGAAGTGATTGATCGCCACACGGCCAATGGGAAGGATCAGCTCAGGTTGAATGATCTCGAGTTCCCGTTCCAGAAACGGGGTGCACAGGTTTCGCTCTGCAGCTGACGGCACGCGATCACCGTGCAAGGGACGTTGAGAGGGAGTCTGTGGTTTGCCGGGATAACACTTGGTGATTGCAGTGATGTAGTGTGTAGCGCGGAACTCGTCTTCCTTCCAGCCCGCCTCACCAAACCATTGAAACAGGCGCTTGCCCGCCGGTCCGCTGAACGGAAGGCCGTTTTCCTTTTCCTGCACGCCGGGAGCCTGTCCGACCACCATCACCACTGCGGAAGGTCCTCCGGAGAAGATTGCGCCGGGCGTAATTGGAAAGCCCTTCTCCAAGCAGCGACGGCAACGACGTATCGCTTCCTGAAGGTGGATGAGACTGGAAGAGCTCATCCTCCCATCCCGCACGCTTCGAGTAACCGGCCTACCCCAGCAGCACACGCTGGGCGGCGGCCACTCCCGCACCCGGTTCAAACTCGATCCCACAATCGAGCAGCCCCGCTTCGAGAGCACCGACCGTCGCCAGCAGATCGCCCGGCTTCGTCGTACCCATGTGTCCGATGCGAAAATAGCGCGCCTTGATCTGCGGATGCAGGCCGCCAGCGAGGATCGCACCGGCGGCCCTCACTTTGGGCAGGAGGTCTTGCCCTGTGACGTCTTCCGGATAGTACGGCGCGGTCAGGGTGAAAGCCGCGTGCTCAGGCTTCACGGGCACCTGGGAGAGCCCGAGCGCGCGGATGGTGGCCTGGCAGGCCGCGCCAAGCTTGCGATGGCGAACGAAGCGGTCCTCCATCCCTTCCTCGAGGATCTGTCCGAGGCTTACATTGAGCGCACAAACAACGTTAACCGCCGGAGTCCCGAAGTAACTAGGCCTACGTGCTTCGTAGGCTTCCATGATCGGCAGCCAGTTGCCCCAATCGGCGTAGTAATTGCCAACTGGCGTCTTGCGAGATCGCCACGTCGCCATCGCCCGTGGTCCGGCCACCAGAAGCGCCAGCCCCGGCGGTACCCCGATCGCCTTCTGAGATGCTGTTAGCGCTACGTCGATCCCCCACTCCTCCTGGCGGAGTTCCTCCCCGGCCACCGAACAGACGCCGTCAAGCACGGTCAGAACGTCGTACTTGCGTCCGAGTGCTCCAAGTTGCAGTGGGTCGACCCGCACCCCGGTTGATGTGTCCACGTGGGTGAAGGTCATCAGCTTGAAGGAACCATTTTGCAGAGTGGCTTCAACCTCCTCCAAAGGGATCGTACCGCCCAACGGCGCTCGCAGCACCGTGACCTGCGCTCCGTAGCGCGACAGGAGGTCTTCGAAACGGTCCCCGAACACGCCGGTACTGAGCACCAGTGCCCTGTCACTCGGTTCGACGAGGTTGGCACCGGCAAGGTCCATGGCCAGGGTGCCTGACCCGGCGATCACGAACGGCTGCCCCGACGGGCATAGCCACACCTCGCGCATGCGTTCGAGTGCCTGACCGAACGCCTCGATGAATTCGGGCGCGACGTGGCTTGTGGTGGGTGCCCCCAGGGCTTCCAATACGGCGGGCTCAAACTCGATCGGGCCAGGGATCATCAGCAACGTGCGATCCTTCATAACAAAAAGCCTCCCTTCAGTGTTCGGATTGAAGAACGCCGCTACGAACGAGGATGGTGCGCAACTCGCGCCTTGACTCCTCGGGAAGCGGTAGTAGCGGCGGACGGACGGAGCCGCCGTACAGGCCGAGCATGTCCATCGCTGCCTTCAGTGCGGGTACACCCCAGCCACGGGTGACCGCCGTATTGCTAGGTATCATTCGCACCTGAATCTCGCGTGACTGCTCCCACTCGCCATCCAAAAAGCGCTGATAGATGGCCAGGCATTGGGCCGGAGCGATGTTGGCCAGTGCCAGGATGCCTCCCACTGCACCGAGAGATAAAGCTGGCAAGAGAAAGCTGGCCGAGCCGGCCAACAACTGAAAGCCGGAACCAGCCAGTCGTCGAATTTCACTCATCTTGACCACGTTGCCGCCGGAGTCCTTGATGCCGATGATGTTGGGGTGTTCGGCCATCATCGCGACCGTCCCAGCAGCAAGGTCAATTCCGGTACAGGCGGGCATGTTGTAGAGGATAATCGGGACTGGCGAGGCGTCTGCAACGGCGTGAAAGTGTTGGATTAGGGCCTCCGGGGTCATCTGACCCCTGTAGTAGGACGGCGTAAGCACGAGCGCCGCGTCGGCGCCGCTTGCGGCGGCTTTCTTCGTGAGCTCAATCGTCTCATGAGTGCCCTGACAGCCGGTGCCGGCGACAAGCAGCTTGTCGGGCGGAATCACCGCGCGGGCCGCCTCCAGAGTTTGCAGCTTCTCCTGTTCAGACAGAAACACAAACTCGCCGTTGGAACCAAGAACGACGTAGCCACGCAAATCGAACCGATTCCAGTGTGCCAGATTCTTCGCAAGCGCCTGTGCGGCGATTTCCCCCTTGGAATTGAAGGGCGTAGGTATCGGTGGGAAGATGCCGTCTAGCTGTACTGCCATTGTTGGTGTCACCTTATTGTGTGCCCAACCAGGAGGATAGCCACAGAGGTCAGGAAATGCAAGAGATGCGTCCTTCAGCAGGGCTTGATCACTGATTCAGAGGCGTTATCAATTTGCCTACAGTCCATGTGCTCACTTCGCCACGTGACACACACCAACTTCAGACAGCTTTCTGATCGGTGAGCTTCAACAGCGTTTTAAAGTTTGTATGAACGGCGTCGATGAGCTCTCCGATATCGATCCCTTTGATCTTGGCCAGAGTGGACGCCACTTGGGCGACGTGTGCCGGCTCATTTTGCTCCGTCGATTGTTGGTACAGAGGCATGTAGGGTGAATCGGTTTCAAGCAGGATGCCGTCAACAGGAATCTGACGAACCACCTCCCGGAGTGCGGTTTCATCGGGATAGGTGATAGTGCCGCCAAACGACAGGAGGAACCCCATGTCCAACAGTTGCTCGGCAGTCTTCACGTCTGCCTCGAAGTTGTGGACTGCGCCGCCCACTCTGTCGGCCCTTTCTTCCTTCAGGATCGGGATGAAAGACTCATAGGCTCCACGACAGTGGGTGATGAGAGGAAGGGAGACTTCGCAGGCCAGGGCGATCTGCTTGCGAAATGCGTGCTCCTGGGCTTCGCGTAGCTGGGGATTGTCGTGGTAGGTCACGCCGGTGAATACGTTGTCAACGTAGTCGATTCCCACTTCGCCGATGGCCACAGTTACTGGTTCTTGTGTTAGGAGGTAGAGCTCCTCGTGGAAGTCCTTTGGAAAATCCTCCGCTGCCACCCAGGGGTGGATTCCAACGGCGGCCAAGACCTGCTCGTACTGTGTCGCGATTTCGACGCCACGCTGGGCGGAGGGAGTACCCCAGCCCGAGGTGACTATCCACCGAATTCCTGCCTCATCGGCCCGCCGAAGAACCTTCCCCATTTGTTCCGCAGAATAGAAGTCCAAATGCACATGCACATCGGTCAGCTTGCTAGCTTTTGCCGGTGCCGTTTTCACCACCTCCTTGAAATTTGAAAGACCCGTTTTTTGCATGCGGCGACCCACAATGCTGTGGGCAGGTTTAGCGCCGGGCTTTCCTCGCGTTCTCCGTTTCCTTGACTGTCCCTGAAATTCACCCCCGCACATTCCGAGTTGTCAGCGAACTGCGGAAGGGCAATCCAACGGGCCTGCTCTTCCGCGGCGGCCCTATTCCGGCAGATTAACAGCCCCGAGCTGCGTCATGAGGCCCAGCTGGTCCATGACGTGCCAGTGTTCTACGCACTTACCGCCAGCGACGCGCATGATGTCAATGACGTCGCACTCGATTCTCTTGCCCGTCGGCGGGATGCTCATGAAGTCGCCCTGGTGGGTTCCCTGTAGGGTCTTGTAGGTGACGACCTTGTCCCCTTCGGCGACCATGTCGCGAATGACAAACTTCATGTCGGGAAAGGCGGTGAAGAGCATCTCGTGGAGCTTTTTGGCTCCTTCGAAAGTGGGCGCAAATGGCGGCTGCACGGTGTGATTGACGAACTCTGAACTGATGAAGTCCGACAGCCTATCAAGGTCGCGCTGACTCTGGCACTCCTCGACGAAACGTCGCACTAGCGTCTTGTTTTCTTCGGACATAAATGATCCTCCTGGTTGATAAGAACTCCCTTTTTCAGAGTCAAAGTATAGGGAGTTTTCCGTTGTGCGTAAAGAAAAGAGACCTCATGTTGTTGTGGGAGCGAATTTAGTGTCAACATGGGTCTATGGCTGGTAGATATCAAGATGCCCCATCGACCCCAGCAAATTGTTTTGCAGGAATATATCGATGCGCTCACCGAATGCAGCCTGTGGGTAAAACTTTCCCACCGCACCTCACACCGCCGCTGCCAGGTAGTTGTACACCTCCTCTCTGTGGGACCAAGATCACCGAGATTTGCTACTCACCAACGAGCGCATATTGTCTTCAGTTATCAGGTAAGTAGTTAAATTCGTTCCGACCGATGCTCGTGGCTTAAGCATGGATCGATTAGAGGGAGATCGGATCTTTGATCGGGCGGCGGGCCCATTCCGGTGATCGCGGAATGACCATACCTTCCTTCATCACCCACGAGACCTCGGTCATTGCGGTAATGTCTTCCAGCGGATTGCGGTCGACCAGGATTAGATCGGCCAGCTTGCCTGCCTCGACCGTGCCGAACTCGTCAGCTTTTCCCAGTGCTTCGGCGCCGATGCGTGTTGCCGACTCTATCGCTTCCGCGTTGGACAGGCCGAGCTTAGTGAGGTGTTCCATCTCCTCAGGCAGCAACGCCCACGGGCGATCCGCCATGATGAAGTCCGCACCGGCGGCGATGCGAATCTCCTTCGAGCGCACTAGCTCGATCGTCTTCGGCAATTGCTCCACGCAGCGTTGAAACCAGGTTACGCTAATGTGAAGATCTTTCTCGTCTCCCCAGGGGAATTTCTCTGGTGTGGCCTTCAGCTTCTCTAGCCTTTCTGCTAGATCGTGTTTGACCCACAGGGTAGGAACGATGATGATGTCTTTTTCCGCCATGAGATCCGCAGCCTGTTCATCGACGAAGCTGCCGTGTTCGACGGTGTCCACGCCGGCTTGGGCGGCCATTCGCACGCTGACGAAGTTGGCGGCGTGGATCGCTACTCTGAGCCCAAAGCGATGACCTTCCTCGACTCCGGCGTCGATCTCCGCTTGCGAGAATTCGGGATAGTCTGTTCGGTGCGAGGTGAGGAGTTTGATCAGGTCGGCCCCGGCCGTCAGTTCCTGGCGAACCGCCGCCCGCACGGCACCGGGGGTGTTGACCTCGTGCACGAAGCCAGGTTCTCCGGAGCCATGTCCTCCGGTCATGCAGATCCCTTTGCCAGCGGTGAACAGCCGCGGCGCGATCAGCATGCCGCGTTCCACCGCCGTCCGCAGTGCGAGATTGATTCGGCTACCACACACGTCGCGGACGGTCGTCACCCCTGCTTGAAGGGCAGAGCGAAGATTATTGATGGCGATAACCGTTTTGTAGGCCGTCTCTGAGCCCTTTGGTCTTGTCGGCACATATCCTGACGCGGCCACGTGCACATGGGAGTCGATCAGACCAGGGAGAAGGTACTTTCCCTTTGTATCAACGATCTCCACGTCGGCTGGCAACTGGACTGTGTCGCGAGCCCCAACGGCCTCAATTCGTTTACCGTTCACAATGACGATGGCCTCTGATAGGGGAGCACCCCCCGTTGCGTCGATCAATGTCGCACCGACGATTCCGTGCCTTTTCGGGTTCTTTTCGGTCACCGCTATCACTCCTTTCTTAACAGATGTTGGGTCCGGGATCACCGCTTTGTTAGAGCCTTTTCGTTCAGTCTTTATCTATGGTCTCTCTTAGCGCGCTGATTCCACAACTCCAACGGAGACGCTCCATCGTATCGTGGGTGGCCTCGTGAAGAGCAATGACATGGTCCGACAGCTCCAGAAGCTTGATCAGACTATCGTAGGCCTGCATGGCATTGGTGTGTATGCCTGGAGTGATTGCGCGTAGTCCCATTTACTTCAATGCTTCTGGCGGATAAAGGTTCTCACGGATGGTGCACAGACCGCAAAGACCAACAATTCCTTTCTCAGTTTCGATCAGCACGCTTTGCCCGCCCGGCGTATGAATGACCCTAATTCCATCTTGGATCTCCTAATCACCATTCACAATCTGCACGCGATCCTTGGGCAGGTCAACGAACCAGCCTGCCTGTATGGGGTGGGGATTGGCCGCGAATTCCAGTTCGTATTTCTGGACGACGAACGTCGCATTCTTGAACTTCCCTGCATCTTTAGCGTGATCGCAGTGAAGTTGGGTAAAAATAACAAGATTGATATCGTCAACGGACAGCCCAACCTCCTCCAGCGCCGCTTCCTGGGTAGAGATCTGCGTCGATGGGTACCCTAGACCAGTCAGATAGTCGGCGGAGCAGCCTGTATCGATTAAGCTGTTCTTGCTCGCTCCTTCAACCAACCAGATATAAACGCTAATAGGGATAGAAGTTCCCATGCCATTAGGTAGGTCATTAGGACTTATCGCCGGTTTCCTCCACGATTGGTCACGTCCGTCAATGTGGTGTATTGATATCGCACCATCTTCGTTGGCTGATC
>CAZOUO010000118.1:0-7725 GCA_964582975.1 uncultured Thermotogae bacterium
TGTACTCCTCCTTGTTCAAGTCTTAAGGTGTCCACGAAACCGGGTCAACTCCTCATAGGGAATCGGGGTCCATTCCATGCCAAGTCGAACGCAGTTATCAGTTGCGGCATCCATGGCGAGGACCACTTGGTCTAATAGCTCAACAGCGATCCCGGCGGTTGCTTTCCTGGGCCAGGGCTCCTGATGGCCGCTTCCATATTGGATAGGCGGGCCGATGAGGTTCTCAACGACAAGACCAAATCCATAGCCGGTGATGAAAGGAAATCTTGGGGACGACGTATCGCTGCGAAAGAGAAATGGAAAGTCAACGGCAAAGCCGGTTCCGCTTCCCGGCTCAAGCGTGCTAATCTTGAGAATCTTCGCCTTGAGGCCGAAAGCGATGTTCTCGGCGAACAGTATTCTTGTGAGAAACGGAAGATCGGCCGCTTTTGTTCCTGCCGCGGCCACGAACACGTAGTTGCGATAGTTGAAAGTGCCGATTACATTGCCGAATTCATCGGTCTCGCGCACCTCGCCGAAGTCGAAGTAGTGAATGCCAAAGCCAAAATGGGAAAGCGCGGTGGAAAGATGGCCGTAACTCGCTGTACCAAGCCGCAACTCGTAAGAAGAGAGAAGTGAAAGACCCCGCATCCACGCCAATCCAGCAGGGTTGTGGAATAAGGCGTTCCCATCATCGGCAAGGCCGACAAAGGCTCCGCCCATAGCCAGGGGACGTGCCCCCATGCCAAGATCAAAAATGGAAGCCACATGGCTGTATTCCTCACCGCTCGCCGAGGCAGCAAGCAGTAGAAGAAGCCCACTACTCATAAGCACAAGCCTCAGCCTCTTAATCCACTACCCCCTTTACTCCTTGCTCCCTATCACCTCTACCGTTGGATCACCATCTTTCCTCTACCGATCACTTTCCCGTCAGCTACGAGCACGTAGACATAAGGCCCGTTGGCAAGGGGGACCCCATCCTGATCGACCGGGTTCCAGGTTCCAACAGAAGGAAAGCGGGTTGCATCAGGATCGATTTCTGTCTCGAAGACAGGCCGTCCGGAGATATTGAAAAGCATGATTTTGGCTTGAGACGCACCGTCTGGTAGGTCAACCCAGAAAACCCCGCCGGAAGATCTAATGGGATTCGGTCCCACCACAATCCGCGAGAGCTCTTCTTGGTGGTTTCCGATAGTTACAGTATCATCAATTATGCTGTCACCGTCTTCATCAATCGAGACTATGACGCCGGGCCTGCCTATGGCAATATTCTCCCAATCTACTTCATAGGTATGAACCCCACCTTCTCCGATCTCCATAGAGTCTGTGCTGAACTCATCAGGAAGCCCATTGTGACAGAATTTGGCTGACAACTTGTAGGTTCCAGTTCCAACTCCAGTAACCACGTAACTGATTTCGTCCCTTGGGAAGAAAACCAGCACCTCATCTTCTAGGTAAGTTGCCATCGGCATTGTCTTGATCAAGGCACCGCTTTCAACTCCGCACTTACGGCCTTCCCCATCAGTCACTCTCAACTCGACAGGGCATTCAACTCCGACCGAAAGAGAGTTGTGACACTCGCCTGCTGCTTCCACTACTCTGCTTGCAAGCGATTCAGCAAGGTTCTTCTCGAGACTAACAGCAGCTTCCTTCAGTACCTTCGACAGCCCACTGCATTGTCTCGTTGTTTCGGAAAACTTTTGTAAGCATTGGGAATAGTGATTTGCCAATCCTGTTCTTGCTCCAGTCGGCAAGGGTCCGCCCCCCTATCGCGTCGAATTCGACGTAGTCGAAGAGCCCTTTCACAAGCACCCCTATGACCGCATTCTTTAGAGCTACTTCCTTGCCATGGAGTGCTTGATCCACTCCATAGTCAACGGCAAGGTAAACGTAGTCTGCCACTTCAGCAGCAGTAGGGCTGACGAATATCAACCCAAACTTCACTGCCGCTTGGCAACCTTGTCTTATCCCATCTGCAATTTGAGCAGCTATATCAACATGGTTCTGAAAAACCTCGAGCGCCGCGTCAAATGCCAATCTTGAAGCTGTCGAACAGCCTTCGTATCGCTCGTACCAACGGCTGGCTAGATCAGCATCTCCAGCTTCGATGGCTCTCTTAGCCCTTATGAGAGCGACGTATGCAAGATCAGCGTAGTCGAAACCAAGCCAGTAGAGATCGTCGTATGTGCCTGTGAGATCTGTCCGGGTGAGCCAGTCGGTGAAGTCAAGAAAGATGGTAGTCACGGAATCCGCGAAACCTTCTGCTGTCAGAAGATATGGATCTACGTAAATCCCGATACGAAGAAGGGAATCGATCTTTCCAGCAAGGTTGTTGGCGATCGTGAAATCTGCTTCTGAAACGTTGTTGTTGCCACACTGGACCCAATCACTGATCATTCCATGCTCATCAACGACCCTTGCCCGCCAGTGGTAGCTATCGTCAATGAGACCGTACGCAGTGCATGTGGTAGTAGTCCCGCTTGTGACGAGATTGCTCTCTTTGAATCCCCCTTGTGTTTCGTCGAACATTCCGCCAAATTCACCGAGCCGCCGTAGTTCAACCTGAAGTCTTACGCTATCTCCGTCAGAATCAGTAACAGCCGCCCTGAAGACAACACTGTCTACGTCGACGGCATCTCCAACGGGAATTTCGGATCCGCTTGGTTCAAGTTGCGCCAAGTTTGCAGGCGGATCGGGCCGTTGATTCTCTGGGAGAGGAGTCTCTCCAATATTGACCGTTTTTGTTGCTGACCAACCACTTGTTATGGACTTTACACTCGCACAGCGAGCGTGGGCCTTTACCTGGTAAGTTCCTGCTTCGGAATAAGTATGAGAGGCCCTGGCCGATGAACTCCAGGTGGAATACGGTGATCCATCACCCCAATCGAACTGATACTGCACTGAGTGTCCCTGGTTGCAAGTAGAGCCACCGGTAGAGAAGTTCAGCAACTCTCCCACCTGACCGGAGGAGAGGCCTGTAGGCGCATTAGGGGTACTTACTGCGTGGGACGGCGGCGGAGCTTGCCCAATAGTAACCGTTTTTGCCGAGGACCAATCACTCACTATGGAGGTGTTGCTCGCACACCGCGCTTGAGCTCTTACTTGATATATCCCTGTAGCGGGATAGGCGTAGGAAGAACTTGTAGAGGAGCTCCAATTCGAATAGTTCCCGTTTCCCCAGTCGAACCAGTACTGCACTGAATGCCCCTGGCTACAGGTTGATCCACCCGTGGAAAACGACAACGACTCTCCTACTTGGCCTGAGGAGGGGCCATTAGGCGTGTTCGGAGTACTTACTGTGTGGGACGGTGGCGGAGCTTGCCCAATAGTAACTGTTTTTGCCGAGGACCAATCACTCACTATGGAGGTGTTGCTCGCACACCGAGCTCGAGCCCTGACTTGATATGTTCCTGTAGCGGGATAGGCGTAAGAGGCGCTTGTGAAGGAGCTCCAGCTGGAGTAATTCCCATTGTCCCAGTCAAAACGGTACTGCACCGAATGTCCTAGGCTGCAAGTTGATCCGCCGGTCGTGAAAGTGAGCGATTCGCCTACCTTGCCGGAGGAGGGACCAGAGGGTGTGTTGGGAGGGCTTACGGTATGAGGTTCGGGCGGTGGGGGAACCTCATCGATGTTGACAGTTTTTGCTGCTGACCAGTTACTCACGACGGAGGTGTCACTCGCGCACCGAGCTTGGGCTCTTACTTGGTATGTGCCAGTACTGGGGTAGCCATGAGAAGCACTTGTAGAAGAACTCCAGTTGGAGAAACTCCCGTCGCCCCAGTCAAACCGATAGCTCACAGAGTGGCCCTGATTGCAGGTTGCTCCGCTGGTAGAGAAGTTCAGCGATTCTCCTGCCTGCCCTGAGGAGGGACCAGAGGGGGTATTAGGGCTACTTACCGTGTGAGTGCTGTCTGGTATGCCTTCAGGACGCAGCTTGATTAGGTAAACATCGCTGCTTCCAGCGCCATAGGACCTTGTAACACCAACTACTACAAACCCACCATCATCTATCTGCTGGATGTAGTGACCGCTATCATTGTCACTTCCACCAATGGTTCTCTCCCATAGCACGTTGCCCAGAACATCGGTCTCAAGGAGGTAGACATCCTCCCCGCCAGCTCCGTAGGAAGTTGTTGCCCCAACAATGACATATCCTGCTACTGCCTGCACAATTGAATACCCAACATCCCCACCTTCCCCGCCAATGGTCCTTTCCCACTGTACCACGCCACTAGCATCTGTCTTAACCAAATAGGCATCGTATTGATCACCGTCCCTACGCTTTGCTTTGCCGACAAGAACATAACCGCCGGCCGAAGTCTGCTGAGCACAATACCCATGGGCGCTGTAGAGACCGGTACTGTAATCTTCGGCCCAGATCCGGTTTCCGGCAGCATCGATTTTTGTTAACTGAGCATGACACGGAGAAGGTCTACATGCGCTCCCACCAAGAATATATCCGCCGTCGGAGGTTTGCTGAACAGAGTTATAGCCAAAAGCGCACCAACTGCCTGTGGTAACCTGCCGCCATTCTTCGTTTCCATTTGCGTCTGTCTTGACCAAGAATGAACCCGTACCTGGATCTCCTCCATCTCCACCAATAATGTAGCCACCATCAAGAGTCTGCCGAACGCATTTCCCCCATCCCTCGCCATCCTCCTTAAAGACCTGCTGCCACTCTTTCGTGCCAGAGCCATCTAATTTTGTCAAGACCATGCCATTTCTCCCGCTTGCAACGATATAGCCTCCATCGGTGGTTTGTTGGATAGATTCTCCGCCGTAGGGCACGTCCCAAAGCATGTTACCCTGCCTATCTGTCTTAATTAGTGTGGCGGTGGCAGCGATGATGAATCCGCCGTCAGCTGTCTGCTGAACACAGTAGCCCTGCTCATATCCACTTCCGCCAAAGGTCCTTTCCCACTCCACTTCCGGAGCTTCGGCAGCAAAAGATTGTGCTGTTATTAGGAAATAAAAGAGAACAGTAACTGCAATGACATGTATTCTTCCGCTAAAAAATGTTAGTATACACATCTTCTCGTTCTCTCCGTAATTTCGTGGACATAATAACTATTTCTATGTCTCATTATCCCCCTCGACACTGCAACGCCAGCCGCTGAGCGATCTGCTTGCTCACCGCTCGGGCGAGGTTCTGAGCACTGCATCCGAAGCGGATGCCAATGATCTCAATTCCAGAGACATTGGCGGTCACCTGGTGCGCCGTGAACTCGGCGGTGTGTAGGTCCAGCACACGTACATCGACCGTCATCCAACAGGCTATCCCGCGCCAGATCCAGTCCAAACCAGGGATGTCAAATGCCGGCGTGGCGATCTCCTTCCAGTCAGTGATGACCCCAGTCACCACAAAGTCCGCTGCCAAGGTTTGAGCGGTCTTGCAGCCACGCTCGGACATCGCGGTCTCCGTCGTGGTGGCGAGAAGTTGTTCCATGTCCACGCCCCGAAGTCGGAAAGGGGTTTCGTTCTCAAACGGAAGCGCGCCCAATGTTGGCGCGACAGAAGTACATGACTTGAAACACCGGGCTGGGAATGGATAGCTCTGGGCGATCCCCCGGGCCAATTGGCAGGCGATCTTGTCCCCGGCTCGCTCGAGAGATTTCTTGCCAGCGAGTTCGGCGCTGAAGTCAATGCCACCTGTATGCTTAGCCTCCGCAGCGAGGATTCGGCCCGCGCTTGCCTCGATCGCACGGACTTCTACCCGTGCGCGGCCGTCCTGGACCCGTGGTCGTCCGGGAATCTGCAGCGCTTCGAACACCTCGACTGTGGAAACGGCCTCGCCGACGACCAACACTTCGGCAGCAAACCGATCTGAGACTATCTTCAGAAGCTCTCCGATCGCCGTTGGATCTCCTTCGAAAGCTCTTTCGATAAGGCCCGGATCGGACATGCGGATTAACTTGACTTGAGTCTGGTCGACGACGTGGAATCCATACTTGAGAAAGTGATGGATGATCGCCGTTTCCGCAGCCGGATCGGGGACGGGCCTGGGAATTCTGTCGATGATCACAGTCTCGGGGATGATTACCGCTATTGTTGGACATACCTTGCCAAATCCCAACAGACAGATCCCGAGAACACCGAGGAGCAAGATGCTCAGAAAAAGCGCCGTTCTCATTCTCGTACCTCCTTAAGCACTCCTCAAATCTATCACCATTTTCCTGTGTATCATTGGAATCGTCGGTGACTTACAATCACTACGCTCCAACAACTTCCTTCCCGAAGCCCTACCTTAACATATTTTGTCAACAAAGTGAATTCTAGAAAGTCCGTAACTCACCAGAAATGACAATGTGTTGAGTAAGTGCCGTCTTGCAGCGCTACGCTAGAAGTCTATGTAGAAATAGACTCACGCGTTTCCTAGCCACAGCCACACGCTGGCTACTTGGCAAGTGATTCAACCGATGGGATGAGAAGAGCGGATTATGTGTGAGTAGCCAAATGGGGATACCACTACCACAGGGATAGTTCTTTTCTTGTGATGTTGGTACATAAGGGAGAACAATCAAAAGGAAAAGGAGAGGTTCTGATTCTACAATCAAACAAGAATTTCTACGTCAATTATTCAGGCTCGATGATCTCGACGTTTTCCAGCGGAACCCAACCTTGCTTGCCCTCGGAGGTAGTACAGCACAGCCATCCGCTCTACGTACAATCAATGCGGCATTTCACCACGTCAGTGCAAAACACCTTTCTCTTCATTAGTTTATGTGGCGATTCAATGAGAGGCAGGGCGGGAACATCTTCGAGGCGCTTCTTATGAATTGCTAACAGAAGCATATGAAGTATGCTTGCCTCGTTGCGTGAACTCCATGCCATTTGGAGTGCCTGGCGTCTCGGATAGGGTCGGCATCATGATACTTTCGAGACAATGAACCAGGCAGTCCCTAGCAATCCCAGCGAGTAGATGAAGTTTGCCACCATGAAGCGACGTCGCGCTGGGCATCTAAGAACACTTCGTACACATAGAGTTGGCCAAGCGCGGACGCCCACGAACCTCAGCGAAACGGTGAGTATGAATCCTACGGCATAATGAGCGCCAGCTAGCGTTGAGGCCATGCTACGAAGGTCTACTAACATCACTCAGTAGGATCGTCCAATAGCGTCTCGGCAAAATGGAAAGGACCCGTAAGCAGGCCCACGAGGAACTTCCACGCCTTGACAACAAATGTTTGATCGCTTCGGGGATTAACCGCTCTCTTTGTAGCTGCCAATAGCACCAATGCAACATACGTACCAAAGCCTGCCCAAAGTGCGCTATACAGCCAGGTCTGTGCTTGGGATGGGGACCAATAAGGCCAACCCTCGAAGCCAGCTGAAACAAGAACACGCAGAACAACTGCAAAAAGCAGAAATGCGGCTTCTGCCACCAAGAACGAAAGGAATACTATACTCTTCGTCCATCTCACCTCGGCCTCCTTCTCTACCAAGCCCCGATGTAATTAATATTACAGTCAGTTTTTTCTCCTCTGATTACCCAACTGAAGAAGAACGCAGAAGTATTACCACCGCTAGCAAGCTTCGTGAACAAACGCATTCCACAAACACCTCCTAATAGTCAAATCGATCCATTGTACCACAATTGCCGGCGCAAAAGTCAAATCGATTTGCTATGGACCATGGTGCGTCATCTTGACAAGCGCCAAAAGAAAAAGAGCACCTCGCCCTTCCCCGGCTTTATGATCGCCAAGGCAATACAAAATGCCACTTTGGAGTGGTGCACCAAAGCCATCC
>CAZOUO010000119.1:0-7711 GCA_964582975.1 uncultured Thermotogae bacterium
CGGTAGCTGTGACTGCTCGTCCAATGGGAGCCAGCGTTCACAGTAACGTGCCACGTGTCGGTCCCCCATACAAAGATCCCCGGCGTCCCACCCATTAACGGCCCGCTGGGAATCCCTCCCCACGGTGGTGAGGGCACCACCGAACTCACGGAGATCGGCTGGGTCGTGCTGTGGATAGCCCCAGTGTTGTCAGTGACGGTCAGCCGCGCGAAATATGTCGCGCCGGTTGCATACGAGTGCGACACGATCGGACCGGAAGCGCCCGTCCCGTCGCCGTAATCCCAAGTGTAGGAAACGATTGAGCCGTCCGGATCATACGACCCCGTGGCGTTGAAAAGAACCGATTGTCCGACGACCGGATTCGGCGGCGAGGCGGTGAAAACAGCCACTGGCGGCCGATTCGCTACTACCGGCAACAACGGAACGTAAAGTTGTGTCGTCTGCCCCGCAACGATGGTCACCTGCCGAGTGGTTGCCTGGTAGCCGGAGAGAGAGAGTTCCACGGAGTGTGTGCCCGGCGAGAGCGGGATTTGCGCCGGCGTTGCGCCTGATGGAGCGCCATCAATAGTGACGCTTGCACCTTGTGGTGAGGAATTGACCAATAATATTCCGCTCGCTGGCCCAGAGGAGATAACGGTGAAGTTTAGAACATCCTCGGCCCACTGCCCGGGCGGAAGCTGAGACTGCATGGTCTGGCGCGCGGAGTTTCGGAACGACGAGGGATTGTGACTCAGCACGGGGAAGCTTCTTTCGAAGGTCGTCGGGAAGTTTGGAAGCGGGCTCGTCGCCGCAAAGGCATACAGGGTATCACTTCCTACCGGCTCACTCACTCGCAGGGTGTATCGCCTCCCAGGGAGGGAGTGCGTCCCAGCGGAGACCCGATTATCCGGCTCAAGATAGTTCGGAAACAGAAGCGTCACCTTGCCGTTTGCGTCCGCTTCGCAGATGTAAACGTACGCCTCGCGGTTTGTGGTGTAATCGATCACGATCGGCTCGCCCATCTGATAAGTCCCCTTGGAAAGGGAGAGCTGAATGGAGAGCGCAACGGCGGGTTGAGTGATCGTCGCTCGGGTAGTGTCTGTCGATCGTTGCCCGTCTGGACCGATAACCGTGAGGGTTACTCGGTAGGTCCCGGGCGCACTGTAGATGTGGGTCGCTCTCACCCCCTGGCCGCTGGCACCGTCACCGAAGCTCCAGAGGTAGCTTTCGATCGCGCCGCTGGAATGGGATCCGTCGAACGTGAGACGGTCTCCCACCGTCCCGGAGTAGGGGCCCCCGGCACCAGCAACCGGAGCCTGTGAAGGTGCCGTCTCCACAGCCACCTGGCGAGAATTATTCCCTTCGTTTGACTCTTGAATCTGATTCATATCATCCACGGTGACGGTGAATGTCTCCGGGCTTTGCGTCAGCGGGAGGGAGAGGGACACGGTGGTCGAAGCCAAAGCAGGAAGCTGGGGAAGGTATGTGTGAGTAGAGGAGGCCGCGCCCGCAAGCCGCACCCGGAACAGGGAAGCGGCAGCGCTCCCCTGATTCGTAATGGGAATGGTAAAGGTGACCGATTCACCAATGGCCGGACGAGGCGGCGAGTAGGAGAGGCTTCCCGCGATGAGATCCGGTTTTGCTGCTTCGGTGACTGACACCTGCTGGGTAGTCGTGTCACTTGCGCCATCGTCGTCGGTCACGGTTAGGCGGACCGAGTACGTCCCAGGGGATGCGTATGCGTGTTGGACGCTGACTCCGGAACCGTTTGATCCGTCTCCAAAGCTCCAGGAATAGGAGACGATCGTTCCGTCGGGATCGTTTGATCCCGATCCGTTAAACGTGGCAGTGGCCCCAGCCATTGGCGAAGGAGGAGAATAGGTAAAAGCGGCAGTGGGCGGCTGATTCGGTGGCGACGGCAAGGAGAGGGACAAACGTCCCTGTCCATAAACATAAGGGCTTCCCATGGCCACCGTCTGCAAGAGAAGCCGGGCTCGGAGAGTTGGCTCAGTCAGCGACGGCTGTTGCGAAAGGAGAAGCGCAGCGGCTCCAGCAGCGTGGGGCGCAGCCCCCGATGTGCCGACAAAAGGCGAGTAAGGGCTCGTCCCGGTGGAGACGTTGTCTGGGGCGCACAGATCGGGCTTTGCCCGGCCGTCGTTCGTCGGCCCCTGCGAGCTGTACGCCCCCTGCGGCCCTGTTGTGTAGCGGGCATAGTCAATCGCTCCCACGGCCACCACCTCGCCAACGTTCGCCGGAGCGAGGATCGAACTGGCAGCGATGGCCGGGGAGAGATCCTGATAGAGGTTGTAGATTTCAAGCTTCTTGGAACCAGTGCCTTTGAACCGCACGGTGTAGGTTCCACTCGCCGTGACCGTTGTGATGATCGACTCGGTCGGTTCCTCGGTCCCGGTCTGATGCTTGGTCGATGAAGCGACGACGTTGTTCGCCGGATCGTACAGGTAAAGGTCGTAATCGCTTCCTGCCTGCGGCCAGTCATTCCAGGTCACGTACAGTATCACCTGCGAGCCGCTTGTGGCATGGAACGTGAGCGATTGATCGTGCCAGCCGTCGGAGTTACCGTCGGTGAAGATGCCTTCCCAATGGCTCTGCGCTTCGTTTCCGGCAGCATTTATCCACAGGATGCCGGCCTGGATGGCCCGCCTAGCGATCTCGGCAATCGTCCCTGTGCCATCGTAGAAGTTCGTGTTGTACCAGCCAAGGGAGTGGTTGATGATGTCGATCCCGTTGTTCTGGCAGTACGTCACTGCTTGATCGAGATCGACTTCATCACCGATCTTGATGAGATGAAGCTGCGCCCCCGGAGCGATCTCGTGCACAATCTCGGTGACTGCTGTTCCATGGGTAATCCCACTGGTAAGTCCGGTTCCGGTCAGATCGTGTTGGCTAACCGAGTAAGGAATGTCGCCGCGCGCTTGCGCCTGGGAGAGCCCGGCGAAGCCGAGGTCGATGATCGCCACCTTCACCCCACTTCCGGTGATCCCGGCAGCATGGAAGGCGTCTGCTCCGATTGCTACTACTCCTTGGCCCGTGATCCCGAGGGGATACGGAATGTAAGGCGGCCGGATGAAGGTGATTCCACCCAACTGCGCAGCGATCTGCTTGACCAAACCGAGTGGCACGCTGACCTTGATCAGACTGGTGGTCGCTTCGATGGCACCACGATTGACTCCAAGAGCAGAGAGGGCCGCTACGTTGGCACTCGCCCGCCCCGGGGATTCCAAAACGACCGTCACCGTTGACGTGGCGGGAGAGAACGGAACCCCGTACAGCTTCGCCAGGCCCTCCACGGCCGCGCGGGCGGACTGTGGGAGTCTGCCCAACAGCTCTGTAGCCATGGTTCCCAGTGTCGTCTGCACGGCACCGAGGAGCACTTCGAGCGAGCCGTCGATCCTCGGGTTGTGATCCGCGCGGTCAATCTTTTTTGTCTTGTAGGTCGCAATCACTCCTTGGGGCGTGACTGGAGGAGCCTCCTTCTTTGAGGCTACTTCGGCTTTGCCCACTGCCTCAAGGAACGCTACCGCGGCCTCGTGATCATCTGGCCAGGAAAGGACCGCGAGGAACCACTCCGGCGCAAAGGGAACCCACCCTCCTACCAGTTTCCCTCCCAGGACTGTTGTCGAGAGCCCTGCTTTCCGAAACTGCGACGCGTAGTCGCTCAAATCGGCCAAGTATTGTTGAACGATCGCTCCCCAATCTTTGTGAATCATTACCAGATGCAGCTTCCCGGTACGGATGTACTGCTGGAACACAATCTGTTGAGCGAAGTCAGTTTGCGGATAGGGGTGGAGCGTAACCTTTATCCCGGTCTCCGCTTGAAACTGGGAAGCAAGGGCGGTCCACGCATCACGCGTTGCTTGATCGATGCCCACCGTCAGCGTCGATTGGGCGCCAACTGGTATCGTAAGCAGCCCAAGAAGAAGTATCATCAACATAACGAGTCGATTCATGATGCCTCCAATGCATTAAGGAGTTGCGGGATGCGGTTGGTAAGGCGGCCTGACGTAGCCGATAGCACTCGATTTCGCCAATCCGACCAACCGATGGATGGGAACCAGGAGCTTGGCGAGCTCCTCCGTTTCACTCACAATATACGATTGGTACGCCGCAGGGATTGTTTCGCCAGGAAGCTTCTCCGCTACCACTTCCACGCGCAGCCCCACCCGTGTGAGCCCTCGGGAAGCTGCAGTAGAGAACCAATCCGCCGCTACCGCAAGCCCGTAGAGATCGGAGTCGATCGCCACACCTTCGGGAGGCTTTGGGGCCTTGTCAGCTTTCTTGGGGAACGCGTCCACCCATTCCATCTGCACCTCTTCGCCCACGATCCCCATTTGCTGCAACTCATTCAACACAGAGATAAGCGTCTCCCCTTGGGGAAGATCCCGATGGGGAATGAGAAGGAGCGCGTAGCCCCCCTCAGTCGGCCTTACCACATAGTCAAGATCCTCCCCGGCGATCTGTAAGAGGAACAAACTTTGGTCAACATAGAGCAGCGAGTCGGCATCGAGGAGGACCGCTTCGGGCTCCTCGGTGGCTTCGCTTCCTCGGTAAGACGTTGCTGTCTCGCCACTGATGACGATAACGGTAAACTGGTCCCCTTGTGCAGTCTGAATCAGCAAATCGAGAGAGCCTTTGGGCTCGCCGATTGAGATCACGTAGTAGTTGGTCTGGAGTAGATCAGCCTCCTCGCCAAGAACGATCGCCCCGCTAATGAGGATGTTAAGCAGGAGGACAGCCAGCGCACCTAGCACCTTGAAACGCTTCTTCATCGGAAGCCTCCTTTTTCTGGATGGATCACCCAAAGATACACGAAGTCGAAGCGGAAGTTTCGTGGCCGATCCGCGATGAGAGCCTGGAGTCCAGCTTCCGTTCTACGGTCCGAGATAATGGGAAAAGATATCCGAGAGTGCACAGCTGCAGGCCTGCTCAAAATGTGTCAGCAAGTCAGCACTGTGGGCAATCTGGAACGCGTGGTCACAATAGTAACCGGCAAGGGCGTCGAAGAAGGCAGCGTCACCGATCGCCTCCCTTACCGCGTCGAGGAAAACAGCGCCACCGCTGTAGACAAAAGCACTGTAGGTAGCGGAATCGGGAAAGAGGTAAACCGGACTGGCGACAGAAAGCTCAGGATAGCGCGCGTTGACGGATCGATACGCGGCCTCCCATTCCGTGGCCACCTCGCGGGCGACTGCAATGCCAATTGCCTCCTCGAGGAAGAGGGCGGAGGAATACGTGGCTAGCGCCTCGTCGAGCCACGGTTCTTCAATAACATCGCTTCCCACCACCGCGTACCACCACTGATGCGCCGCCTCATGCGCGATGATGATGTCAAAGAAGCGATTGGACGGACTGCTGCTGTAGCTTTCAGCGATGAGGATCAAGCCGGGGTACTCCACCCCCGCAGCCCTTGCGAGCGGGACCTCAACCAGATCGAGTTCGTCGTAGGCAAAGGGCCCGAAGCGCTGTTGGTAGAGGTCGATTGCGGCCTTGACTCGCGCCATCGCGATCTCGCTAGCTTGGGCATGTTCCGGGAAGAAGCTCGTCCTCAAGGTCACATCTCCCACAATCGCGCTTCGTACCGAATACCCTTTTCCAACAACGACGACGAAATCGCGCATTCCCTCTCCAATAAACCGATAGACGCGCCGGCCGCCCTCATCCCATTGATCCACACGTCTTCCCGAGGTGAGGAGGGCAAGATCAGGGTCAACCGTCACCTCCACGGTGTATGTGGCCACATCGCTTGACACGGCATCGCCAATCTCAGCAATTGGATCGATGTTCCAGCCCTCCTCGTCGTAGACGGCGAGGATCGGGTAGAACGTGGCCAATGTCATGGTCCGAGGGGATGCCGCGTAGATTCCGTAACCGACTGATGACGAGAATCCCTCCTCCCACGTCGCGGTCCGGCCGTCGAATCGAAGTTCCAGAACGATCCATTCCCCGTGGTCAAGTGGGGAAGCTAGAGGGACCCACAGAACCGTATCTCCGACATAGGCTTTCGTCTCAATCGTTTCCCCGTCTACGCGAACCTCCTCCACATTGAGAAAGCCGTTCCCATAGATCGCGGGAGCGTTCGGATAGAGCCGAAGGAAGATCTCCTCGAGCCGTACACCGTTCGTATTGAGGTAACCGATCGTCTGCGAGCCGCGGAATGTCCCTTCCGCAAAGTCGAAGTCCAGGGCGATTTCGTAGCGAGGAATGTCCTTTGGGGGGTGAGAAAGCCCACCTCCAAAGGCGGAAAAGTGGCACAGAAAAAGCGAGAAAAGGACCACGGCGGCTAACCTCGGGAGGCTACCAAAGCGGGAGGAGACTGCTGCCCTCACCATCTTGCATCGCGGGCGGTCTCACCTATAGATAGACTACGAGCCACTGAGACCTCGCTTTTCGCACCCGCAACCGTAAGACGTAACTCGGGGCTCTGCGACCTTTGGAGTAGCGCTTGTGGTATCGCTTGCCCCACGGCTGTCCGTTACGGTTAAAGAGATGGTATAGTCGCCTGCTTCTTTGAACGGGTGAAGGACGGACCTTGCTTGAGCACTAGCCCCATCGCCCAAATCCCAACAACACCGGATGATCTCTCTATCTGGATTGCATGAGACCATCGCCACGAATATCGCTGCTTGATCAACTGATGTTCGAGTCGTATCCGTACGGAGTACCGCCACCGGAGGGGAATTGGCCGGAGGACGGATCTCGTCGTTGATGCCACGATAGGGTGGCGCAGCCCACAGCCTGCCCGCGGGGTCGATGTTGGTTGGAATGATACCAAGCGTCAACCGGGCCTCTCCCAGATTGGGAGAGCCTTCCACTGGGCTCCAGGCTGTGCGCTCAGAAGGCAAGGTCGCTACCAAAACCCACATGTGCACCCAATCAGGCCAACCGCCCGCTGCGACAGGCCGTGTCGTGTATCCGTGTTCCTCGAGGGTTCCGGAAGTATAGGCAGAAAAGCCGAAGCTGTCCCAATCGTGGGGACGGAAGATACGCTGTGAGCCGAGATTCGTATCGTTGTTAAGCACTTCGCCAAGTTGATCGAGCGCGGGCAGAAAGACAGCTAGCCCAACAGCAGAATACGACGTCTCGATCGGCTGGAAGACTTGAAGGGGGTCCCCGAGAGCCAGTGTGGATGGGAAAGTCAATAGCAAGAGAGTCAGAAGAGTTCGTTGGGTCAAACCGGTCACCTCCACAGATCTCAACAAGTATAGCGTAGTACCCTCCGGGTCGAAAGGCCTCAGCAGCGAGGCTGCTTCTGATTCACAATACGCTTTCGTGATCCTTTCTGTGAGAAGCGACGTTCAGTCCGTAGAAGCAGGGACAGAGGGTTCATGAAGCTCTCCCGCCTTGTGAAGAGCGATCTTGGCGGTGAGGGGTCCGATCAGTTCATGGATGACCGTTGCACCGATGACCACGTTTAACAGAATATCACTGACGGAGGCAAGCGCCAGATTTTGCTTCATCACGAGGGCAAGCCCAATGACGATCCCACCCTGCGGAATCAGTCCCCAACCGGTGTAACGTCGTACCGGAGGCTGGGCACGGGCGAGGCGGGCCCCGATGTAGGCGCCTCCAAGTTTTCCGACCGAGCGGAAAACGACGAAGAGAAGCACCACAGGAAGGAACCTGAGAAGGATCTGAAAGTCAAGGTGCATCCCGCTGATGGTAAAAAACAAAACGAACACGAGCGGTTCTGCATAGGTCTCGATCAGTCGGAAGA
>CAZOUO010000120.1:0-7638 GCA_964582975.1 uncultured Thermotogae bacterium
CCTCGAGGCTGCGAACGTACTGAGTCTTGACCTAAAGGGGGCAACCGTGGCCGTCCAGGGCTACGGAAACGCCGGTTACTTCGCCGCCAAGCTGATGGAGGAGCTCGCCGGAAGCAAAATCGTTGCGCTCACGGACTCCAGAGGTGGAGCCCATTCGGAAACTAGGATCGATCCAGACGTGGCCTTCGAACACAAGAAGGAAACTGGTTCTGTATCTGGCCTTGCTGGCGCCAAGGCTATTACCAACGAGGAGATTTTGGAACTTGACGTCGACGTGCTGATTCCGGCAGCGATCGAAAACGTGATCACCCAAAAGAACGCTCCCGCGGTCAAAGCGAGAATTATTGCCGAAGCAGCGAATGGGCCCACCACGCCGGAGGCAGATGAAATCCTGTACGCAAAAGGCAGATACGTGATCCCCGATTTTCTGTGCAATGCAGGAGGCGTGACGGTCTCCTACTTCGAGTGGGTACAAAACATCGGCGGATTCTACTGGACCTTGGAAGAGGTTCACGAGCGCTTGAAGGACAAGATGACCCAAGCGTTTAGCGACGTGTACAGAATGGCAGAGCAGCACAAGGTTGATAATCGAACCGCGGCGTACATGGTTTCTGTGCAGCGTGTTGCTGAAGCGGTGCGACTGCGTGGGTGGGTCTAGAACACCTGAGAAGCGAAGCTCATTATGAGCGGGCCCTTCTAGGGATTCAGAAGAGCCCGCGCACGCTTTAGTATGGCAAAAATCGCCCAGATCATTCTGTGCTCTTACGACCCAGGCAGGAAACTTCATGCCAAGAAACTCTGGATCTCTATGAATGAAGCGCCTTCCACCCTCGGCTATTCACTCAGGATTTGATTCACCTCTTCGTGGTCCAGATCCATGACATAAGCAATGCCTGTTAGTTCGGCGACTTCTTTTGTGAGGGCCGCAAGGTCATCTCGGGTGATGTGCTCCAGCGCGAACTTCCGCGCTCCGGCCATCAGTTGGCGCAATCCCTGGGCCACTCGGGAGTAGTAGGTGTAGAGCCCAATCGCGCCGGTTGGGATGTCCTTGTATGCCTCTCCGAAGCGAGAGCGAAGCTCCTCGGCGAGGACGAAGACCTCTTCAATCGTCTTCCCGTATGTCGATACAATCTTTCCCTCTCCCTTCTTCACGATCTCACCGACCGCCTTTCCCACCGTGCAGGCAGTGATCGGCGGCCGAGCCTGCGCCACGGCCTTCACGTAGGGAGCCCCCAAAGCGAGACCTTTGAAGACGTGATCCTCAAGAGAGAATCCGCCTGCAATTGCGATCGGAGGGATGTACGCCCCTTTTTCGGCGAGGCGAGTCACATACTGGTACAGGAGAGCTTCAATCTCCAGGGTGGGGATTCCCCATTCGTTCATCATCGGCCACGGACTCATCCCTGTCCCGCCGCCGGCTCCGTCGACGGTGAGCAAATCGACCTTCGCTTCAGAAGCATATTTCACTGCGCGGGCGAGATCGGCCGGCCGGTAGGCACCGGTCTTCAACGTGACGTACTTCGCCCCGGTATCGCGGAGCTGCTTAACTCGTGCTAGGAAGTCCTCTTTGCAGACCATTCCCAGGCGGGAGTGGCGCTCAAATTCTCGAATAGCACCGACTTCATAGGCACGCTGTGCCGCCTCGTTCTCCGGATCGGGAAGGACGATGTATCCACGCCTCTTCAAAAGCTGCGCCCGATCGAGGGTCTCCAACTTGACTTCTCCGCCGATGTCTTTTGCGCCCTGTCCCCACTTGAGTTCGACCGCCCTCACCCCGAGCTTCTCAAGAGCGTATTCTTGAGCGCCGAGGCGAGTATCCTCCACGTTCGCCTGAAGGATAACCTCTCCGTAACCGTCCTCCTGCCAGCGCTGGTACGTCTGAACCCGGTACTCCAAGTCTGGAGACTTGACTACCTTTCCGTTCTCGATGACTGAATCAGGATCCATGCCGCAGACGTTCTCGCCAATGGTTAGGGCGACACCGCTGATTGCGGTCCCGATTGCCAGGGCGTCCCAGTTCTTCTTCGCAATGTTTGTCGAACCGAGCCCTGCGACCAACCAAGGAAACCGCATCTTCAGGGAGCCATCGCTTCCCAGGCGGGTCTCTAAGTCCGCCCGGGGGAAGATTGCCGAGTCGGAGTCTGCATCTAACCCGACAGCTCCCACTGCCGTTCCCATGATGTTCAGGTAGGAAAAGTCGTATGGATACTGTTTCTCAGCCCCAGCAGTGATTTTCCCGAAGGGTTGTGGGTAGATCATCTCCGCGCCCCGGTAGGCCGACATTCCCACCTCGCAGAGGCCCGGACAGCCGTCCAGGCAAGTCGCACATAGGCCACTCATCGGTGAGTAAGATTCTACCCGTCGTCGGGTCATTGTTGCTGCACTGGCATTCGGTTTAGAAAGCGTCATGCTCTTCCTCCTCTAGAGTGTTTTGTGTTTTGGGTGTCTTTGCCCCTCTGTTATTCTACAGCAGGATAGCTCACAAAAACAATGTGAAGGCAATGCAGATGCAACGTATATTCAATGAATTTGCAATGCATTCAGGTTCTACTTGACGCAGACAGCCGGAGTGTGCTAGTCTGGGCATAGGTGATCGATGTGAAAAAGTTCGTCTGCTCGCTGTGTAGCGAAGTTACAATCTCAGCCTACGACTGCGTCACATGCCCGGTCTGCGGGGCGGTGATGTCACAAATGACCGATAGTCTTATGGTGACAGTGCCAGACCGGCCTGGCGGCCTAGCCGAATTCTCACAGCAAGTCGCCCAAAAAGGGATTAACATCAAGACGCTTCGTGTGATCACCAAGGAAGGCGACGAAGCGGTCGTTCTCTTTTCGGTCGATCGCCCTGAGGAAGCCCTCACGATCCCCGGGGTGAAGAAAGCTGAGGATCTTCCCATCCCCTTTCAGAGATCGCCTTGTTCCTCGCAAGAGTAGTAGAGGAAGGAAGCCTCACGCGCGGCGTCAACTACCTAAGAGTTTGATGCTGTTGGTATCTACTTTCCCCTAAGCATGTGCCCGGCCAACTAGCCAGCCACAGCCTTGTTTCTTGATCTCCAGTACGTGGGTGATGCCACCTCTGTCCCACCTTCTACGGGTTTGCGGAGGCTGAAACTCACTTCACAGGCAGCCTCAACAGTCAAACGCTTCCCAACTCAACACGATATCCGTTGCGTTGAGTTGATACCGTGGGCATCGGGCAATCGTTCGTCTCTCCCAACGTCGTACCGTAGTTTGCAAGCCGTTTTTCTAGGCAATACCCCATAAATAGGGACCAGAGCAGGCAGGAAAGAACCTCAATGCGATGAGGGTAATCGTGCTTGGCTTAATATGACCTAGTATTCAAACGTGTAAACGGTGGTGCGGATCACTTTGTTCATCTATAATGTCCGGCAGTATGATTGGTTCCGATTCTGACCCGAAGGAGAAAAAGAAGTTTCTCGAGCGAGTCTTCCCTTCGCTAGAATCAGCGGAAGTAAACGAGCTGAAGCAGATATCCCTTGACGTCCGCTACGATGAGGGAGAACTGATCGCCCAAGAGGGATCCTACGCAGCAGGCATATACGTTGTTCAATCGGGTCTTGTTGCAATCGGCAAGTACTCAAGCAGAGGATGGCAAAAACGTTGCCTGCGTTTCCTCGGTAGCGGTGAGATGTACGGTCTGGAGCCGGTGTTCCTAGGGCGGGAGCTGATCAATGCCCAGTTTGCCAAAGCGCTTGTCAAATCGACACTTATCTTCTTTGAGCGGACAAACATCATTGCGTTCAGCAAGGCCCACCCGAGCCTGTTTGCCGACCTGTGCCGTTGGCTGTCCCGCGAGGTGATCATGCTTGAGTTTAAGCTGACCCGCGATGCGGTAGAGACGACCGACCGCAACCTGGCGCTCCTTCTGATTGCGCTTGGGAACAAGTACGGGGACAAGCAAGGTTCGACTGTGATTCTCAATCTCCCGGTCCCTCGGCAAACGCTGGCGGAGTTGCTCGGCGTGTCAGTCGAGACGTTATCGAGAACCCTCAAGCAATACCGCGAGCGCGACCTGATCGCCACCACGCAAAGCCAAATCACAATCAAAGATCTGGAGGGCTTGAAAACCAGGGCCAACGTTATGCCGTTCTATCTATCGATTATCGAAGAAACACTTTAGTCGGATACCCTGGTAGAGCGACAACCTTCAGCAAGCCACTGGCGAAGCGCCTCCGTAGAGATGATGAGCCGGTTTTTGGCTTGCTGAACCTTGGGCAAGCAGGTGAGCGCCCGTCTCACACGGCGGCTCGAGACCCCCAGCAATTCCGGGAGATGCTCACACGAGATCCCCTCTGGAAGCAGGACGTTTCCATCATCCTGCAACTCACCAAACCGTTCTGCGAGATTGAGAAAAAGACGGCAAAGGCGTTCCTCAAGCGATGCAGGGATCGGTAATAAGGCCGACTGCTTGCAGGTGTGAAATCGATGATTCAGGTAGTCCAAGCAACGTCGGCAAAGTGCTGGGTCATCGTTGAGTATCTGTAGGAAGACCTCGCGTTCGAAGAAGTGCAGCACCACTTCGGTCACCGCACGGGCGCTGCTGAGATGCAAGCAACCAGGGGGCTCTAGCAACGCGTCCAGCCCGATCACATCTCCTGGTCCCAGAAGCTCCAGTACCGGCGGTCGTTTACTCGTAGTCTGCATTGGGTTGTGATCATTCACCAGTCCGCTGACGATGACGTAGATCCCCGCCGCGTAGGTCTTTGCCCGATAGATCAGTTCACCAGGTGGATACCGGATGTGGAGCGGCGAGTGAGTTTCGCTGGCAGCGCTCCGCTCGATGTCGTTAGCCATTCGACCAGCTGGGATGAATTTCATAGCCGGACAATAGGGTAAACAAGCGTTGCAGCGTTGACTACGGACCAATGCAGACGGAAATGATGCATCTGAGAGTTCTTCGGGCGTCTTTTGCGAAGTTCGATAACGGCCATATGAAACGATTTCAGACAGAATATGCCCTGATTCTGCGGTGAAAAAACGCTGAAATAGCCTTGGCAACTGACTAGAAACCGTCAGGCGTCTGTCAAAGTCACCCCAGTGCCTTTACCGCATCGAACGTGGAAGAATGAAGGCCCACGTTTGTCGTCTAACCTACCGTGCACGAAAAAAAGGACTACCCTCGAGGGTGGAGGAATAGCTTTTTCATGAGAAAAAGGCAATCGGACTTGTGCAAGAGTATACCGGCAAGACGAGAATCGTCCCGCATGAGATGCTGCTTGCGCAGCTGGATTCAGTATACGACGGGAAATACGGTGAAATTAAAAACGACCTTGGAGGTGTTGGCTGATGGATAGGGAACAGGAGTTTGCGGTCCGTGAGACGTGGAAGGCTCTTGTATTCGATGTCGTACGTGCCATAGAAGCTATCCGCGAATCAATAAATCGCCTTGAGGCCCAACTAGAGATTCAAGGCCGTCAAGTTCAGCGTGTGCTCGAAGAAGGGCGCGACGAGTCGATACTAGTTTCACCCAAGGAAAGGTGACTGCGAGAATCGAACCGTTTCGAAGGAAAACGTGAACACAGACACGCTGTGGAGGTGTTAGCTGATGAATAAGGAACAGGAGTTTGTGATCAGTGAAGCATGGAAGGCACTTCTCTTCAGTGTTGAACAGGCCATAGAAAACATCAAGGATGAAGTAGATCGTCTTGAGGTCCAGCTGGAGATCGAGGACCGCCAGGTTCAGCGTGCGCTTGAAGAAAGGCGCGAGGAACCAATTCTGACTTAATCTCTAGAGATCTGGCGATACGGAGCTTGATGCGCCGATCAATCTAAAGCTCTGGACGAGTGCCTGGTGTTCTATTCGTCGATCAGGAACTCCTAGACTGGCGTCGTCGAGGTAGTGAAAAGCACCTCTGAGGGCATGGCTGGGTGGTCCTCCGGTATAGATTCTCACAAGTGTGGGAATTGGCGCGCCTTTGTCCAGCGTGTTGCCGAAGCGGTGCGACTGCGTGGGTGGGTCTGAAGGCCGCTTGAGGCATTTGATTAGGAACCGATGAAGGGCTTTTCGGAAACAACGGAGGGCCCTTCTGTCCATCATCGAGGAGACACGTTAGGTAGCCTTCGCCAACGCTAGCTAGCACCATTTCCAGCAATCCGTAGTAACGAAAGGTAGGACGTGCAGGGCGCGCCTGTACCGAGGGGGTATCATTGCACCCCAACTTTTACCGGATGAGGGGTTTACTGTGGAACAACATGGAGCACGCGTTTTTTCTATTCTGAAGGGGCTTTATCGAATCCCTGTGGCACACAATATAAACCCAAAGGTCTTTTTGCTCTTGGCTGCTATTGGAACGGTCGTGCACGTCCTATATTACCTTCCTTGGTTCAAGACGTACGCTATGGAACTCTCGTTTCTCACGTTTTTGCGGGCATTGGCACTTGTGGGCCCATTGTATATTTTTGTGCGGGGTAGACGTATTGCGGCGCTGCTTAATCTTTCCTTCCTGGGTGGGTGGGCCCTGAGTACCACCTGGCACGTTTGCTATTTCGTCTATTTGTAAAGGCGTGAGAGCCCGATTCTGTTTTTCACTAACTGGCGGTCAAGTTGCAAGCAAGCATTTTCAACGACTCGGTCGTAGTCCATCTTCTGCGGCGAGGATAGTCGGATCGGCCTGACGCACGTCTGCCGCCTGCGGTTCACCAGAGGATTTGACGCTCCCTGCTGCTGCGGTCTACTCTTTTCACCTTGGAGGCGATAATGGAGAGAAAATTCTGGGATGAAGAGATCGAAACGCTATCGCAGAAGGAACTGAAGGGCCTCCAGCTGGAGCGGCTGAAGAAGCTCGTCCGTTACGTCTATGAAGGCAATTCCGGCCACAAGGAGAGGTTCAAGTCCGCAGGGGTGAAGCCAAGTGACATCAGAAAGCTCGAGGATCTGGAAAAGCTTCCCTTTCTGACGAAGGACGACCTGCGTCGCTACTATCCCTACGACTTGGTCTGTATCCCGATGAGCGAGGTTCTCTACATCCATGCCTCCTCAGGGACGACGGGTAAACCAGTGGTTGCCACCTATACCAAGGGAGATCTGGAGAACTGGGCCGACCTGATGGCCCGCAGTCTCTGGGCGGGAGGGTTCAGAAGGGACGACGTCCTCCATAATGCTTTCGGGTACGGGCTGTTCACCGGCGCGCACGGCCACGAGCTCGGAGCAAACAAGATCGGAGCGACGGTGATCCCCATGGGGGCAGGCAATACCAGAAGGCAGTTGACGGTGATGCGAGATTTCGGAGCGACGGCGCTTGCTGCCACGCCCTCCTACGCTCTTTACATGGCCGAAGTTGCCAAGGAATTGGGCCTTGATCCAAAGAAGGATTTCCGGATCAAGTTCGGCTTCCTCGGGGCGGAGGCCTGGAGCGACGAGCTCAAAGGTAAGATCGAAAAGACGTGGGGGATGAGGGCCTGCGAGCAGTACGGCCTGACCGAGGCGATCGGCCCTGGAGTCTCCTTCGACTGCGGGATGGGAGATGGATTGCACATCAGCGCCGATCACTTCCTGACGGAGGTGGTCGATCCCCAAACCGGCGAACCTCTCCCGCCGGGAAAGCGAGGGGAGCTGGTGTTCACGACCTTAATGAAGGAGGCTTTCCCCTTGATTCGATTCCGGACAAAGTATCTAGC